>JAUEMM010000025.1 GCA_030441635.1 Wolbachia endosymbiont of Tyrophagus putrescentiae | reverse complement strand
CTACTACAATGAGCTCTTGAACTGATAAAGGATATAGGAAAAGTTCTGCCAAATAGTGGATGAGTTGGGTCTGTAACTGTAATCTCTTTTTGGTTGTTGTATGTGGTATTAAGATGATTGATCGTGTGATATTATTATTGAAGTTGCCTTTCTTATTAATGCTTTTCTTGTTACTTTTTTTGTACAAAAGAACACCTCATCTTCTGTACCAGCAAAAACTTCTTCTCCTTTTAAGCGGCATTTTTTATCCAAATATAATATGTTTACCTTTTCCTCCTCTGAATGGCCAACACTCACTCTTAAATATTCTACTACAGCTTCCAAATTACCCATTACTGGCCCTCTCTTTAACTCTTCTCTTGATGCCCTCTTTGCAGCCTGCCTAAGGCGTAGGATTACTGCTACTGTAGAGTCTGTTACTCCTTCTATAGTTTTTAAATCATCTATTTCTTGCCCTAAAATTCCTCCTATTCCAAAACTCTCTATTAGCCTTTCAGCAATAATTTCCGCTTTTTCCCCTTCATGCACTGCACTTAGAAACGTTTCGATTATTTCACGATCTAGTAATGCATCTCCTTCACTTGCCAATGTTCTGAATTCTATTTCTTCTTTGCGATTTTTACTTTGATTTTTTTTGTTCATAAAATTTACCTTTTTTTAGCGATTACCTTATTATCATTATTTACTACTTGTAATAGTAGTATTGGCATTAAGCGCATAGGTTGAATTTTTTGTCAAGTAAATTTTGAAATATTTTCTTCGTTTAATTTGTTCATTGAAATACGTAAGATATTAATCATCCATTTTTAGTTGAATTGGCTAGAAAGCATATGAAGTCTTCAATAGAAATAGGTACGATAGGAGTTTGCATCCAAAGTAAAAGTTAATATGGAAAACTAGTGTTCTCGGTAGTAAATTCAGATATTTGCATATACCTTCCATGACCA
>JAUEMM010000024.1 GCA_030441635.1 Wolbachia endosymbiont of Tyrophagus putrescentiae | reverse complement strand
ATCAAAATTTACAAAAAGACCTAACTATTTGCCTAAAAAGAATAAAATAAAAGAAAAACTCAATTAAAGTATTTACAACTATTTTAATCATGATAATATAGGTAAATTATTAAATTAAAGTTAATAGATGTGGGTGCTTGATGGTAGAGAGTATAAGAAAACAAGATAAAAAGCTCGATACAAATAATGCTGAAGAGAGTTTTTATGAATATAGAAAGTCTAGCTACCGTACACAATGGGGAATGGCATTTGAACAAAGACAAAAAAGGTGGAAGAAAAGTGGACGATGCCTGTACGTGATTGGGCATTAATTATGTCCCAGCTCGACATTTTCTTTCCTGATAGATTGAGAGTTGAGTTGAATTAAAATGTGGTTTGACACAGTTTATTTAACAATCCCAAGTGGTTCAAGAAACGATAGGCAGAGGGTTGTATAGTTCTCTTTATTTCCATGTTAAGTATAATGAAATTATCCTTTCAAGTTCCTAGCTCTTACAGTAAACGATACAATGCCTAATTTGCTGTTCAGCGTGATAGTGGAATACTTTCTGGTTTACTTAAAAAATTTCACATCATTCTTTCAGATTTTAAAATATTTTTCGCAACTTGAGAAGCTCCAGTTGCTTCAGATAGGTAGCTTCAAGTAATACCTTATACGTTTTGCAACTTTTTTACACTTCTGTTTCATTTTTTAATAAAGGTTTTTTTAGCATGAATAATTCAGTGGATGCGTTTTTTAAGTAACAGCCCAGAATTTTAACTTCAATAGTTCAGCTATGTTTCAAAGTACCTGTCAGCGACTATTACGATTGCAGCATATACTGTCTTTTAAATCTTCTTTCCCTTTAAAACTTGCAGTATTGCTTCAGCACTAACCAAGTTTACCTTTATTATAACACGTTGATGCGCAAAACCTGACTTTTCTTATTCGATTTGCTCATACATCTTTTTGCATTTTGAAGGAACTCTATATTCACTATTTGATACGCTTTCAATTCACATTAAAAACATCACTTATAATTCTCACGTTTTGAATTTTTATAAAATCCACTGAGTGCTATAATTATCACCTAACTCTTGGACCAAATATATCTGCTTCTTGGTAGTTTGCTACTTCTTCTTTCTCTTCATCTCCAACAACTTAATTAATATTCAATTATTTCTACTTTTATTTTAAAGTTTTCGCAGAGTTCTAAAAGATCAGTTATATTACCTCACAGCTACTCTATGTTTACCTTGTTTCATCGCTCTAATGAAAAGATATAAGAAAAGCAAGAAACTTTTATAAACTTGGCAACGACCTACTCTCCCTTTACAAGTACCATCAGCGCTAAAAAGTTTCACTTCCGAGTTCGAAATGGGATCGGGTGTTTCATTTTTGCTATAGC
>JAUEMM010000023.1 GCA_030441635.1 Wolbachia endosymbiont of Tyrophagus putrescentiae | reverse complement strand
CAGCTCTTAGGCACTTCTGACTTGAAACAGCGCGTTTAACTTCATTTTTTTGTATGCCAGTAAAAATATTTTTAAACTGCACCATGCCAGCATTTGTAAACATGAGTGTTGGATCATTTTCTGGGATGAGTGGGGAAGGGGAAACCAACTTATGTCCACTATTGACAAAAAATTTTAAAAAACTTTCTCTGATTTCGCTTAGCTTCATTATATCTTACTAAGATTACCTACCTATGATAAGAAAATAAAATCAGTTTGTCACATAATAAGGTATATATAAAACAGTTATAGACTTAACCAATTAATTGATTATACATAGGACAATAGTGTTTATTTTAAGGAGTATTAAATGCAGAGCAAAATGCAGAACAAAATGTTAGAGTTATATGATTTAATGAAAAAGAGTGGAACAAAAGTGTATTTTACGTATATATTATATATAGATTCTAACCAAAGCCTTCAAAACTTGAATCACACTAACTTCGGAATGCAACTTAAAATCGAAAATAACAAGTCCTATATGACTTTAACAGTTAATCGTTATGGGCCTGGTGGTAATACTATACATATCCATATTAATAATTCGACACGTGTAGAAAAACTTGTAGGAGGATTTTGTTTATGGAATAATCTAATAAACGAAGTTATAAAAAAAGATAAAACAGGAGGAGTGGAGCAATATAAATCTTGGAGTAGTGCAGAGTTTTTAGAACAATTTCCTCAGTTTAAGGAGTTATCAAAACACTTTAAAAAATCAGCAGCTTATAAAAAAGATGAAACAGAAAGAGTGAAGCCAAATAAATCTCAGAGTGGTGCAGAGTTTTTAGAACAATTTCCTCAGTTTAAGGAGTTACTAAAACACTCTAAAAAATCAGCAGCACCACAGCCAATAACACAACCCACAGCTAATGAAAATAAACTAACAGATAAAAGTACTACCGTAGCTACAACTTCAGTGAAAACAACAAAAAGAGAAAGTGTCACCAATGCTGCAGGTAGTAGCAGCACAACTTTAAAAAGTACAATGAAAAAAATTAAAAAATTTAATGATGAAATACAAAATGCTTTCTTTCAATTACGGGAACAAGGCAATAACTATACAGTAAATACAAATAGTATATTTTACGGCAACAATACAAACTTTCAATTGAAAAACAATAGCAATACTGACTTGACGAATGGTACATTTAATGAGACATTTGGTAATACTACAGCATTTTTGCCAAAGAGCCCATGTTTACCAGGGTTAACAGCAGGGGTAAGTTGGTTACCACTACTTGTAGTAGCTGGAGCGGTAGGAGCAGCGGTGATAGCTGTAGGAGCAGTGGTTTGTAGACCTCTATTGTCTAGAAGAGCAGGAGCAGGTTTAAATAGTGAAGTTGATATTCGAAAACTTTACGCTGATGAAGCTACTTTGTTTATATCAAAAGTAAATACTAGTCAAGTAGGTAAATAGCATATAGTCTAGACTTGCTGAATCACAATGGACCACATATAGTGGTCCATAATATAACAATAGAGGAGTTATGCCTCAAAGTAAGAGTAATTACATTTTTGTAAAAAGCAAATATTTTCTGCTTTACTAAATTTTTAGTATTACTTTAACCTATAATTATTAACCATAAACTTAAATGGCGTAATGCCTTTGATAGTGGCGTGGATATTAGATACAGTAAAATTAATTTCAACAATTTGGTCATGAGTTTTGTTAACGGTGAAGATCGCAGTAGCGCTACCAGCAAAATTAACTGAGTTTACGTTAGAGAGATCAATAGACAGTGCCATTACATTTGTATTGATAACTTTCTTTTTTTGTGTAGGTGCTACATTATTTATTTTTTCTTTATAATCTCTATAAACTTTATGTGTAGAGTTATTCCTAACAAAATCCTTCTGATCCATAGCACTAGATTCGTATATCTCAATATATTTTTCTATTAAATATCTTGCTATAGCAACATGTTCATTTTCTTTCTTACTTTGGCTAAGTGTACGTATTATGTAGAACTCATTATCTGAGTGGTTCACATATCTAACAAATTTTAGATCTCTCTTTATAGGAAATAGCACATATATATTCAACAGTAGTGAACAGAAACATGCCAGTAGAGCAAACATTATTAATACTAACCATGATTTTTCTGTAATGCAGAATAAATACCTATAGCAATACCACTCTATTCCTTTTTTAAAATAACTTTTTGATTCTAATAATTTATCTTCCATGACATAAGCTTAAGCTTAAGTGATTATAAATTAAATTCAATAAAAAAAA
>JAUEMM010000022.1 GCA_030441635.1 Wolbachia endosymbiont of Tyrophagus putrescentiae | reverse complement strand
ACACGATCAATCATCTTAATACCACATACAACAACCAAAAAGAGATTACAGTTACAGACCCAACTCATCCACTATTTGGCAGAACTTTTCCTATATCCTTTATCAGTTCAAGAGCTCATTGTAGTAGTAATGTATTTGTTATTCATCGTAATAACATAATTCTGCGTATTCCATTTTTTGCTACCAACTTAGCCAGTAAACAAGATTTTCTCACCAGTAAATTAACATGGGATTCATTATACGAATTTGTTTCTTTAGCAAAGGAGTACAAATTATGCCATGTAAACCAAATAGAGTCTGGAAAAAAATGCCGCAATGTCTCAAATCAGAAATTTTAGAAAACATATTATTAGTGTCCAAAGAGGTCATCCATGAATACATCAGAGCTAATTACAGCACAACATTTAGCACGCGAAGCTATAATTTACATAAGACAATCAACACCTCATCAAGCACTGAGCAATCAAGAAAGTTTGGAGTTACAGTATGCACTGAAACAAAGAGCAATTGATCTTGGATGGAAAGCTGATAATATTGTTGTTATTGATAATGATCTCGGCTTAACTGGTGCGAGTGCTGAAAAGCGTGAAGGGTATAAAGAGATTCTCGCTAAAGTCACTTTATCAAAGGTAGGGATTATCCTATCTTACGATGTGACTCGTTTGTCACGTAATTGTTCTGATTGGTATCCGTTATTGGATATATGTGGCTATAAACAGTGTTTGATAGCTGATCGGGATGGTGTGTATGACCCTGGTACTATTAATGGTCGTTTGTTACTTGGTCTGAAAGGACAGCTTGCTGAAATGGAGTTATCTACTATAAGAGCCAGACTAAATGCTGGACTAGTAAATAAAGCAACCAGAGGAGATTTAGCCTTATCTCTTCCAGTCGGTTTCGTTCGTAACATTGATGATTCCGTGAGTAAGGATCCTAACCTTGAAGTTCAGCACCATATTAAGCTTGTTTTTGACACTTTTTTAGAAAAACGAACAGCAGCACAAGTTGTAAGGCATTTTAACAATAACCAACTTACCATTCCTAGGTATGACAATTTTAAAGAAGTGCATTGGAGAAAGCCAACTTTTGACGCAATTCTCTCAATGCTCAAAAACCCGGCTTATGCTGGAGCATTTGCTTATGGTCGTTCTTGTACTACGCGTCACAAACTATCTTCTGCTAATAAAACAATAAAAAGATTACCAATGGAAGAATGGAAAGTTCTGATTAAAGATAAATACCCAGCTTACATAGATTGGGAAACCTTTACAAAGATTCAGATCATACTTAAAGATAATCATGCGGACTACCAACGCTGTAGAACACGTGGAATAGCTAGACCAGGTGCAGCATTATTACATGGAATAATCTATTGTGGAGAATGTGGACACAAAATGATAGTACAGTATAAAGGAGGAAACCATTATAAATGCAGTTACCAACACCAACGTGATCTTTCCCCTTCATGTCAGTTTTTACCGGCTGATATTATTGATAATGAAGTAGTTCCTAAATTTTTTGCAGCACTTAGTCAAATTGAGCTAGATGCTTATACTAAGGCTATTAACTCGCAGCTACAATCTGAACAAGAAATTAATAAAGCTCATTTACAACAATTAGAACGCTTAAGATACCAAGTAAGATTGGCAGAACGACAATTTAATCAAGTTGATCCTGACAATCGTCTTGTAGCTGCAGAACTTGAAAGACGTTGGGAACAGGCATTGAATGAACTCAAGCAAGCGGAAATTACATTTGAACGTCAGTATCCAAGTAAACCAACTCCTCAATTATCTGAGGAACTGAAAACAATATTTTTAGATGTAGGTAAGAAACTACCAGAAATTTGGCATAAGTCAGTTCTGTCACGTCAGCAAAGAAAATCTTTTATTCGTTGTCTGATTGATAAGGTAGTAGCACACCGAATCAGGCGTGATTGCTTGCAGATACGTATTGTATGGCATGGTAGAGAAACTACCACTTTCCATGTTCCTATTCCAGTAAGCTCCTTTCGTGCATTGACTACTGCAACAGAAATGGAGCAATCTATAATAAAGTTAAGTAAAGAGGGTAAAACGGATATAGAAATTGCCAAGTACTTAGAAACACAAGGGTATCGTTCTCCCTCACAATCAAAGAATATTGTTTTAGAAAATACAGTAAAAAATATTCGGTTAAAAAATAATATTATGCGAAAAAAGGAGCAATCACACCCCATTAAAGTGCCTGGCTATCTTACTATTTCACAAATTGCAAAAATCCTTGAAATTTCCAGGCAGTGGCTTTACGATAGAATAAGGAGAGGTAAAATAAAAATACAAAAAGACTATAGCAAAACCAGAGGCAAGTATTTATTTGAAGATACACCAGAAACTGTTAGAATCCTTATGGATTTTAAAAATGGTAAACTCAACAACCCAAATTTTTTATAGGAGTATCAATATGTATAATCGCA
>JAUEMM010000021.1 GCA_030441635.1 Wolbachia endosymbiont of Tyrophagus putrescentiae | reverse complement strand
AATTGCCTGAATCAGTTATAGCAACTGCTGGCATTTTATTTTTTAAGCAGAGGTCTATCAATTCTTCAATTTTGACGGAACTTTCAAGCAATGAATAAACGCTACGTACACGCAAATGTATGAACATAAAAAAACTTCAGACCAGTAATAAAAGAATAGCATTAATTTACTCATGAGGAACAAAAACTTGTTCAAGAGTTCCGACATAAAAAAACTACTTGACAACCTGCGCCAGTCCCCTTGCAATAGAATTGTGGGTGTTTTAGGCCTAAAATTTATCTTTAATCTTGTATTAAGTGACAAAAGCACAGTATAAAACAAGGCGTGTTATGTTTTATTTTTGCAGCATGGACACTGCATGTCTTTATAATTTTTTGTCTACATTAGCTGGACCTCGCTTATTAAGCGGTGTAAGAGAGAACCGGACGCCAAGTTTTTGAGAGAACAGTAAACAACTCACGTTGCAGGGTTTTTTTTGTCTTTTTTTAAAATTAGTTAAAAATTTAACCAATCTCATTTTTTTCACAAAAAAATTGCTTGACAAGTTTTGACGTTTCCCTTATCATAAATTATGGGTATTTACAACCCCAAGGTCAGCTACTTGTCAAACGTATAGAACATTAACGCCAAGTTATTAAAATAGATATTGACCAGGGCTTCTTTTGCTTTTTTTTCGCTTGGTAAATTCCTTAAATATTTATAACTAAAGTAGTATCCTAGATTCCAGTGTCAAGCACACAACTGTACGAACATTGTGATTTGAGCCTACCACTAGGGTGTCATGCAAGTAGCTGACACTGGCATCCAGGAATTTTATTAAGTTGGTGAGTATAAAAGTAGCTGTTTTATGTTAAAATACGACGTTTTTGATGATTATGGAAAGGCTAGATCCCAGTGTCGGAGCACTGGGATAACACCATCTGTTACGCAAATTACCTGCTAATTGCAATGTTCGTACAGCTGTGTGTCAAGCACTGGAATGACAAGAAAGGAGGCGCTGGGATGACACCGTCCTTTTTCTTGGATTTCGGTACTTGGATGACACCCTAACAATCTTTGCTTTTTCTCTGCTTAGTTTAGGTTATGCAAGAGATCTAATCTAAAAGCCTTTAGGAGCAAATTACTCAGTTTATGTTTAAACCATTTATCACTACTTGATACGCATACTTTCACGAGTGCTCTTAAGTAATTCCATATCGTAATCTAAGCCACCATCCTTCCTCCGTTCCTACCCTATAAAATTTATAAATAGAGTTTAGTATGGCGGCTTTTACATACTGATTAAATATCATCAAGTCGGAAAGATCGATATGTTCCTGGCTCAATGTTTACTTCATCAAGCAGAGAATTTTGCTCTTCAGAGAATGGAGCTTCTACTTCATTTTCTACACCAGCTTTTTCAACATCGTAACTATCTTCTTTCTTCTGTTTACGCAAAAACCAGCATCCACCCACAGTAACAGCAGCTACTAATAATACTGGTGCTATAATATAAGCACTCAATGTTGATAATCCTGCTACTGTTGTGCCGGCAATCCCTGATTCGTTTGACAATTGAGGTAATGTCGCATTTGTACTACTCAACTCAGAAAATGCTGGTACGTTTCTTGACGTGACTTTACTAAAGGAAAAAGCAACATCTTTTCTTGTCATATCCCTAGCATATTCTATACTTTCAGTTGTAATTCCATGACTAGCATTCGACCTTTTTATTTCTTCCATTACGTGTTTGATCTCTTCAGTTGTTTCATCTGGTGCAAGATCAAGTTTTTGTTGTTTTAAAGGAGCTGGTTCTACAGCGAAATATTCGCTATCTTCTTGCGCCTCATATTCAACTTTTTCAGTAGTAGGTCTTTCCGATTGGCTAGAATTAAATAATTCTGTTGTTGTACTATCAGTAACCCCAGTAGCCTGCGTCTCATGCTCAACTTCTTCAGTAGTAGATTCTTCCTGTAAACTAGTTGTCGTAGTCTTTTGACTTAAAAGTCCTTTTAGATCTTTTAGATATCTTTCGTCGAATTTTCTGAAATCATACTCTGTTTTGCTTTTTATTCTCCCACTCTTCAGATCTGAAATAATATTATTAATCATCAATCTACAATGCCCTTCAGGAGTGGGAATCTTTTTTGTCATCCCAACAACAAAGTGTAACCTGTATGAATTGTCAGATATACTAAAAGCATCAATTGTTAAACCCTCTCCTTTTAATGAAAAGTATATTTTTCTTCCTTTTTCTATGTCTTCCAAGCTAGAAAAAATAGTAACTGTTTCCCTTCCCTCAAACGGTGTCATTTCTTCCCTTCGCGAGGCGTTTTTTGATCTTTTTGTCATACATCTACTCCTAAATTTATTAATATTCACTATACTAGCAAATCGAAAGTTTCAGTCTATGTCTTTTTATTAAAATTTTTATGTAAGTATTACTTTTATTATACTAAATAATTTATATATTAATATTTAGATCGATGAATTGATTTTACTCTCATTACAACTTATTATGCATAGATAATCTCAATAAAAACGATGAAGCTAAACGAAATTAGAGAAAGATTTATAAAGTTTTTTATAAGTAACAACCATGAGCAGGTTTCTTCTTCTCCTTTGATCCCAGAAAATGATCCAACACTCATGTTTACAAATGCTGGCATGGTGCAGTTTAAAAATATTTTTACTGGCATACAAAAAAATGAAGTTAAACGCGCTGTTTCAAGTCAGAAGTGCCTAAGAGCTG
>JAUEMM010000020.1 GCA_030441635.1 Wolbachia endosymbiont of Tyrophagus putrescentiae | reverse complement strand
ATAGCAAAACCAGAGGCAAGTATTTATTTGAAGATACACCAGAAACTGTTAGAATCCTTATGGATTTTAAAAATGGTAAACTCAACAACCCAAATTTTTTATAGGAGTATCAATATGTATAATCGCATAACCATCCAGAAGGAAGGTTGAAGCCATCTTCTGAAGATGAAGTTGTAACTAACGCCTTGGCTGAAGCCTGTAAGACTGTAGGAATTAGGTATATTATTGTGACAAGTCAAGGCTACTTTAGCTTTAAAGAAAATGGAATATTATAGTTGCTAAGAGGTAAAACATTTATAGATTCATTATTTATTGCTTGCAATTAACGCATAAATGTATATTGTCTTAATAATAATGCAATAAATTGTGCTATAAACTGGATAATATAATTAATAAAGGAGGCTTATATGAGCAACACAATAATTGTACCTTTTAATGATAAGAAAGGTGGTACCTACGAATTAAACATAGATCTTGATAAATTGTCAAAGGATGGAATGAGTGCTATTAAAGGAATAGGTCATACTGTTCAGAAGAATCACCGTGTAGATAACGATCTTAGTAAACTATTGAAAGTGTTAGATAATACTAAAAATATTAATATTTTTGCAGGAGAAAAGCCTCCTTCCCAAAATACCCATGACAAAATAAGCAACTGGGAAAAAGGACTTAATAATTTTTATAACACGAAATCTTTACATTATGCAAGAAATACAAATCCATTTGTACCACATTTGAGTAAAATAGATCCAAGTGGAATTGAAAGTAGAAAATTAAGGTGGTTTAAAGATGAAGTGATAAAAGCAAGAACTGTAGGTGAACTGAATAAAGCTGTAGATCAAGGGCTAAATTCAGGAATCAGGATAAACGCATGTTATGAAGGAGAAGAAAGCTTTACTGATGTTGTAATGTTGAAGATGCTTTCGGTTTCGTCGACAAAAGATGATAAGGAAAGTATAATGTATAAATTACTGCTAAATGGGGCATTTTTTAGTTACAATCTGTCGAGGGATAAGCAGGTAAGTGAAGCCTATAACAAATCATATTCAAAAGTGAAGCCAGAGATAGAAAAGAAGATCGAAGAATTGAAAAAGGTTGGTAGGGATGCTGTTCAAGAAGGAAGGGTAGAAGGAGCAGAAATAGATAATCAGACATTTTTTATACAATTTTCTGAAGGCAGTACAGTAAAGCCTGCCAAAGTAGCCGAAGGTGCAAGAAACTTAGGTTTAAACAAGGGTGAAATAAAATTAGGAAGTCACATCATCAAAATAGGCAGAGGTGAGTTTGAATTCAAAACTGACAAAGAAGGTACAAGGAATTATATTGATATGTCAGATAATAGCAGCTTTACAATGAAACTTCATTCAAGCATAGGTGAACTGAGAATTGTTTTGCAGCAGAATTGCGATCGAGTACAAGTAAGAGTAGAAAACAAAGAAATGTGGAAGAAGTTACAAGAAACCGGAGGTATAATAAGAGAAAATTGCTTATTAGGTGGAATGAAAATTGAAGAAGCAATAAGAGAAGGGAGTTTCAAGAGAAGAGGTACGTTTAGCAAAGAGCAAGTTACAAAGGAAGTTAGTTCAAGTGAAGAGATATCTTTATGGGTAAATAGGGTATGTAAGGATGGTAAAGAAATGTCTAGGTAACACTGGGGGAGGGATTCCTTCTCCAGTTAAGCGGTAATGAGTGAATTAAATTTCACAGAGAAGTTGAGTTATAGTAAGAAATCTTGTATCTTTCTGAAAAAGAAAGTGGCAGCAGGTGACAATAACACAACTAGATCGCGAGGTAGGGCAAAGAGTAAGGAATTGCAGGTTAGCTAAGGGGTACACTCAGAAAGATTTAGCAAGTAAGATTGGTACAAAATATCAGGTCATACTACAATATGAAAAGGGAAAGTGTCAAATTCCAATAAAAAAGTTGTACGCTATAGCAGAAGCATTGTCAGTGAGTGTTAAAGATTTGGTTTCTGGAACAAATGAAAAAAGATGTCTTGGAGAAGAAATGTTAAGTTTAGCAAGAAGATATAAAGAAATAAATGATCAAGAGTTACGAGAGATGTTTTTTTTATTAACTCAGTTTATTCGTGTAAGCGAAGAAAGAAGTGAAAAAGCGATAAAATTAGAAGTAGCAAAGGGTTTAGTGAAGTTGGGGATTTCTGTTGATGTTATTTCCCGAACAACTAACTTATCTATTGATGATTATGAGGACAAAAAGATTCCAGTTGATTCTATACTTTATAAAATAGGTCAAAGGATAAAGGAATGGAGGTTGAGAAGGGGATACACTCAAGAAAGTTTAGCGAATAGAATTGAAATGCATAATCAGAGGATATACGATTATGAGCAAGGGCGAGCTGCAGTTTCAATAGAGACGTTAAAAGAAATAGCAAAGGTATTATCGATTGAAATAATAGATTTACTGCCCGAATCGAAAGAAGATGAAGCAGAAAATGATCTAACGAGTTTAATAGAGGAATATAAGAAGATTGAGAGTCAAGAATTACGCCGTATATTGATCGATTCTGTATTTGAAAGTATACGTGTTTGTAGAGAAAAGGTTAGAGAAAGAAAAATAATTGAAGTAGCAAAGAGTTTGTTAAAAGAAGGAGTTTCTGCTGATATTATCGAACAAACAACAGGTTATGTGATTGGAAAACTTTTGTAATAAAAAAAACATTTATAGAGGGCATGAGGAAATGATTTTTATTTACGATAACTTAGAAACAAAAAGCTACGAGATCGGAAAAAATGTACTCAAAACATATAAAAATTATGAACTGGAGTATAAAACTTTTACAGTTGAAGAATTATACGTAATAGCACGAGCGTTATCAGTTACTATCATTGATCTACTGCCAGGACCAACTTTATTAAGAGAAAACAGTTGGCATGAAGATGAGGATGAAGAAATATTATATTTAACGAAAATATATAATGATCAAGATAAGATTTATCCATTAATAAGATGGGTGTATGTAAACGAAAGAATTATTCAAGAAGAGGCAAGAATAGAAGTAGCAAGAAATCTAGTTAAGAATGGAATATCGGTTGATATTATTTCCCGAGCGACTCGCTTATCTACTTATGAATATGAAGATTCTGAACAAAGAAAGAAGTTTGCTGTGTCTTACAAAGTAGGAAAAAGAATAAGAGAGGAGAGGCTAGTGAAGAGATACACCCAAGAAGAGTTAGCAAATAAAATTGGTTCAACGACTAAGGAAATACATGAATATGAAAGAGGATATAAAAGTATTCCAGTTGAAACATTATATAAGATAACGAAGGTATTATCAGTTAATATAAAAACTCTGTTTCTTGAGTTGAAAGAATATGACGAGCTGTTGGAATTGATCAAGCATCAAGAGTCAATGATAAGATCCTTATCTAAAGGTATGCATGCTAATAAAGAAAAAATTCAAAAAGCAGAAAAAATCAAGGTTGCAAAAAATCTAGTTAAAGCAGGAGTGTCTGTTGATATTATTTGCAAAACTACTG
>JAUEMM010000019.1 GCA_030441635.1 Wolbachia endosymbiont of Tyrophagus putrescentiae | reverse complement strand
TATTTCCTCAAAACTTAGCTTCTCTATTATGTTTGGCTGCTGCATTTATCTTAACTCCACTTATGTCTACAAGCTTACCCTCTAACATACCTTCAAGTGAAATTACTACCTTTCCTTCTTTTACTTCTTCTATTTTCACTTTCTCCAATTTAAATCTTCTCTCCCATTTTTGTAAAGCTTCCGCTACTGCTGAATAAAGTTCAAGTGTAAAGTCCCTATTCATTGGTTTATCCACTAATTCGAACAATCTTGAACCATAGCCTCTCCTCATCACTCTTGTACCTATCGGTGTAGTCAAAATATCAATTATCGATTGCTTTAAATGTTCAACTCCTCCTAGCGCTTTTCCACTTATAGCACTCATTCCTCGCATATATTTTTCTTTAGCACTTGAGATCGTTCATATTTTTCATGGGCTATAGAGATAGCTTTTCTCAACTTCTTTTCAAGAATCTCTTTAGGAGGTAGTTGTGTTACATACTGTGCAACATGAATATTAGAACCTTCAAGTTCAAGATATTCTATATCTTCCTGATCTTTATCAGCACATAAAATAATTCCTAGTGGTTTTTCCTCATCTGGTTTTCGTTCATTCTTGTCCAACCAGCTTAAATACCATTCCATCTGTCCTTTATAAGATGGTTCGAAACGACCTATTTTTAATTCTATTGCTATTAGACGCTTTAGTCCCCTATGAAAAAATAGCAAGTCTAAGTACCTATCTGTTTTTTCAGTACTCATCCTTTTTTGACGCGTCACAAAACAAAAATCACTTCCAAACTCCTGTAAAAAATTTGTCAGCTCATCCAAAATCGTATTTTCTAGATCATTCTCACTATGACTTGATGGTAATTCTACAAAATTAAGAAAATACGGGTCATGAAAAATAAACTCAGGTGTAAGTGTATTTTCTTCACGTAATTTTTTGATACTCCTTCTTATTAAGTCTTCAGGTTTTTTCGCTAGTGCTGTACGCTCATACGACATAGTATCGATCTTACTACGCAGTGCTCTAACACTCCATCTTTCAATACGACACATTTCTACATAGTAGTCGCGTTTTAAATCATCAGAAATTGCAATAATTTCTACAAAATGTGACCAACTCAATTGTTGTGACAGTGTCGCGACAATTTCTTGATCAGGAAAGAGTTTTGAAAATTGCACTATCCGAAATAACGAAGCTCTATCAAATCCGCGTCCATACTTCATTTGAAGTTCCTTTGCAAGTTGAGAAATTATTTGCATACCATAGTCTGCACGTTTGTGCTTTAAGATATTTTGATTAATTCTGGAGCCAATTTCCCAATTTAACAACACTAGAGTAGAATTGAATTGTACAGCAAGATGACTCTTTGCTCTGTCTATTAAATTACTAATATCTCCCAACAAGCTGGTAGTTATATCCATATTCATAACATTGTTTGTAATTGCAATATAGATAGCACATGTATTTTGAGAACACATCACTACTTCCACTCACTACCTTAAATCCACATGAAACCTCATCTCCCACTCTTCCAACTCCAAAACCATTTGCAAACACTATTTTTGATCCATTTGTTAAAATTTTACCTTCCGTAAAACTATCTCCTTGTCTGCAAACTGGCTTTCCATTTACAAAAACATCTCTGCTACCACTAATGCAAATATGCGGTATAGCTTCTGCGCAATAATTACCTAAACGTAAAACTGCTTTTCTCATAAATTTAAATCTATGCGTTTTCCTTTTAATTTTATTCCATTCTTGGTCATTTCTATCTCTGATTCTCCTACTTTCAATGTAAGTTTGTTTTTTATGGAAATTTCTAAATGATGGTTTTCTTGGTCATATGATAACTTTGTTCCATCTTTATATACTAAACTACTCATATCTTTTTTATTTTCTGGCAAAGGATACTTTTGTTGATATATTCCAGCTAACACAACTCCTAGGGACAATTCACCTAGTGGAGAAAGTACTATTACTTGCTCTCCTATGCTGAGTGGTGACCAAGTTCTGTCTTCTCCTGCTCTACCTGTTATCCATGGCAAAAAATCAGTTAAAAGCTCACCTATTTTTACTCTTACCTTTGCTTTTTCATAGTCTATTTCTTTGACAATTCCAATACGCACAATATTGGCTAACTTTCTCTGTAACTCTGCAATTGCAAAATTACTCTCCAACATTCGTTTCTCCGATATTGATTGAGTGAGGCTTGATACCCTCTAATTTCCATACTGACTCACCAATATGCAACTCATGAACCCATTCCACCAACCAAACGGAATATGCATCTAACTCTGGCCTAAATCCATCAACCTCTGCAGATAAAAACTCACCTGGTGAAATATTCATATTAAATGTATTTCCGTTTACTACTCTTGCAACCTCGCTAGCCAAAGATCTCACAATTATAGGCGCATCTTCTATAGTACTATCAATTACAACCCTAGCCTCGAATCTCACTCTTAAAGCTAACTCCTCTGTTCCAGGGTCATGTCCTTTTTCAAAGCTGCTAAGTTCTACAAATACCGCTGGAGCTATTAATTCTTTCCTTATTGCTGGATATACTTCGCATGTTTGTATAACAAAAATTTCTTTCTTCAGCGTAGTGCAAATTGCTTGATGTAAATTACTCCAAAATGTTGTCATATTCGTTTAGAATTTCATTAATAACTCTCTGCTGTTCTACAGCTTCTTTACTGCTTTTGTCTTTAAGCGATACTATTGTAATAAGGGCTTTCCATAATGCCCAACCACGTGCTCTAGCCCATGTGTCAGTATCTAGATACAAATTTTCTTTGAAAATCCTTCGGCTTTCGTTTCTTAAGAGTGTATAGGCAATTACTAAATCACAAGCTGGATCACCAATACCCATGCATCCAAAATCAATTATTCCTGTTAAGCTTCCTTCTTTTACTATTATATTACTACTTGCAAGATCACCATGAACCCATACTGGACTTCTATCCCATTTTGAACTTATTGCTCTTTCCCAAACAGCTATTGCAGTTTTAGTGTCAATAATATTCTTTAATTTCTTAATGGAAGATCTAGTTTGCTTATCATAAACTGCAGCATGACCACCACGCCAGTAGTTATGAAGTCCAGCACTAGGACCACCTTCAGCATTGATCTTATGTAATTTGTTCAAAAATCTTGCAAGTTGAAAAGCTATAGTTTGCAAATCAAGCTCATTTATAGATACCATATTTGCGCTTTTTCCATTAATCCACTTATATATTGACCAGTTCCATGGATAATGCTTCGATGGTTGTCCCATTGCTACTGGTTCAGGAATAGAAAGTGATACGTGTGGTGCTAATACCTTCAGCCATTTTTGTTCCTTTGGCGCTTGCAAAGCATAATTTTCTGAACTTGGCAACCTGATTAACATTTCTTCACCGAGATGAAAAGTTCTATTATCTATACCACTGAATTCAACTGGTCTAATATATAGCTCTGCCCACTGTGGAAACTGTTGTTCAATGAGCTCTTTGGCAAGTTGTAGAGTAATTGAGTTCATAAATCAAATTCCATCCTAAAAACCCCAGTTATGGATTAGCAAACAGATAAGAGTGCAGCTAAGAAGAGGAAAATAGGGTAAACTCCAAGATATTTGAAAAAAAGGAAGCTACCCATGAATAAAAATATAACAGAATTATTTTGCTTT
>JAUEMM010000018.1 GCA_030441635.1 Wolbachia endosymbiont of Tyrophagus putrescentiae | reverse complement strand
CACGGCTGTCAAAACGCCCCTCATGGGCTTGAAAAGATTCCCACCTTCCCTCTGCACAATCACAGATATCTATGGCTTTGGAGTAGGTACCTGCTCCAGTTTTCCCTCCAAAGAAAATGGCTTTGGCGTTCATTACAATCGCTACAGCTGCGTCAGAACGCGCCTCAGAAGCTTGATAAAAAGAACTATTGGGCTGAACAGCTTTTGTCCATTGCATTTTCTCAGCATCATAGATATCTATGGCTGCGGAGTAGGCATTTGCTCCCGTTTCCCCTCCAAAGAAAATGGCTTTGCTCTGTACAACGGCTGCAGCTACGCCAAAACGTGCCTCAGAAGCTTGATAAGAAGAATTATCGGGCTGAACAGCTTTTGTCCATTGCATTTTCTCAGCATCATAGACATCTATGGCTGTGGAGTAGGTATTTGCTCCAGTCTTCCCTCCAAAGAAAATGGCTTTGCTCTGTACAACGGCTGCAGCTGCGCCAAAACGTGCCTCAGAAGCTTGATAAAAAGAACTATCGGGCTGAACGGCTTTTGTCCATTGCATCCTATCAGCATCATAGATATCTATGGCTGCGGAGTAGGTATTTGCTCCAGTTTCCCCTCCAAAGAAAATGGCTTTGCTCTGTACAACGGCTACAGTTGCGCCAGAACGCGCCTCAGAAGCTTGATAAAGAGAACTATTGGGCGGAACAGCTGTGATCCATTGCCTCGCACTTACATCATAGATATCTATGGTTGAGGAATAAGTATTTATTTTTGTCTTCCCTCCAAAGAAAATGGCTTTTTTATTTTCATTTAGCTTAATGACCGCTACAGCTACATCAGAACTTCCCTCAGTTTGATAAAGAGGTTCCTCCCATAATTCCTGATCATGATCATAGATAGCAATACCTCGATTTTTTTTTAAAAAAAATGTTTGAAAATCAATATTTTTTATTAAAAAAACATCATCTATGATTTTGCCTAAGTTTTGTGGATGAGCCCGATACGAACCAACGAATCGATCCAAAGAAAGTTTATGGCTTTGCTTTTTGGCTACAAGGTCTTCATCGATCAAAAACCATTGAACCTGGTTTTCTTTGTCTCCGATATCTCCAATGGATACGAGCATATGCCTGGCACCTTCTTGCTGCTTATCCTTGAACAGCATGATGGCCACCTTCTTCCAGCATAGCGCATCTTTCTTAGCGTGAGGGATCTCGAGATCATCAGCCAGGGTTTGTGTCGTGGACCATCCGTTTCTAACCCTCTGGAAAACATAATGGATCGAACAGGTTGTCAAGTCTTCATACGCGGTATTGTCTGATTTTTTTTCTGCTCTGGCTTTTCTCTTTTCCACCTTCTGGATCCAGAAGATAAAAAACCTGCCAAAGGCATACGCGGCTGTAACGGTGTCTACCGGGATGGATGCCTCGATCTTCTGCCATGGTGTCCAATACGAAATTTTTTGATTCTTTGAGCTGAAAATAGCTGTGCAGTAGTGGTAGGTATAGGGATGTGTTATGCTTCTACCCAAAAGAAACATCGTGTCTTTTTGCCCGCCTGATATGGGATCTTCGACGACCTCAAAATAACTATCAATGATCTCCAAAGAAGCCAGACGGTCGAAATCCTCAAAGTACTTCAAGTAAGCCTCGCTAACGGATTCGTCGGTGATATGCCCCTGCATCAAAGTATTTTGAAGCTCCTTGTACTGTGGCGAGGCAATCTTCCTCAATGTCGGGTCGAGATAGTTCTCCGGATAAGTTTGGATCTTCTGGTTGGCTTCCCACCTTCTGTAATGGGTCAACAACTCCAAGGTTTGATTGGAAAGACCTGGGTCTATCCTGACCCCCTCTTCAAGTCTCATGCTGCAGCGATGCAGATAGAGCTGAGCACTGTTTAGAGCTGCCTTCAAAGAAGAAATCTTCGAGCAACCGCCCATTTCCACATCGATGAGAAGTTCCGAGTACAAATCACGCATATTTTCAAACGTACCATTCTTGTAGAACATGTATTGGCAAAGCCAATCTCTTTTTCTCTCCAGTAGCTTTTTTTGATTTTCTTTCCGCTCATCTGATCCAACGCCTAACAATTCTAAATCGGAAACCGCCTTGGTATACATCCTCCAAGCCTCCTTTGTATTGCATGGCAATTCTCGCAGCTTGTTCAAGTCCAACAAGGTTTTAGCACTCAAACCTGAAGTGGAGACCAGATCCATAAAAGAGTAGATTTTATTCAAAGCCTTTACGGGGTCCTTTGCTTCGCTAAAGCAATCTTTGAAAGATGTATCGGCTTGAAGCAGGTCTAAGACCTCTTTATCCCACCCACTTAGGGTCGAGATTTTCTCTATAAGAGCTTTCTGATCGTACTCTTTGGAATAGAACCAATCGATATACCGAGGCAGACTAAGAGGATGCCCGGCAAAAATGGCTTTGAGTTTCTTATATTCAAGTATTTTTTCAATGCTGCTTATGGATCTTATCCCATTTAAAGCGTCATAAGTTTTTTCAAAATAAATACTGATATGGTCAATATCTTCCGCTCTAAGCCCTAAGAGACTCAACATTTGGATATCATGAATAAGCTCCATCAAAAGCTCATTAAGCCCATCCATGTCTTTGTTTCTATATTTATACTTGTCTCCGTTTTTTTTAAAATACCTCGAGACACGCTCTTCGCTAAAGTGAACAATAGAAACAAGCACGTCTTGGGGTAGGGTAAAATATCGGCCCAGAACGTGAGAAAACTCCAAGTCGTCCCAAGGAGTTATATTTTTTATGGCCTTGATCAGCTCCTCGAGCTGTGTTCCGTAACGTTCTTTGATGGCTTTATCATCGGCTTTCATTGATTGGCTCAAAATCGTTGCATTGACGCCATATTGGTCGAGTGTATCGTGCAATGCGATAAGCTTGTTAACGTCATCGGCCTTAGAGAGATTCATCATGTTCTCAGTACCTAAGAGGCGCATCATATCGATCAACTCCTTTATGGGTATACCCATCCAACGTGCCAAAGTGCTTTGAGCATACAGAATACCCTGCAAAACTCCTACCTGATCCGAGCTCTCAATATCATGGATATAAACCCCTGCAAATTCATCATAGTTTTTCTTTCCTTTTAATAATTTTCTAACCTTCTCCTCAAAGAGGGTTCCTGAGAGATACAACAAGGAGGTTGAGGGATCTAAGCTCTCCTCTACAACAAATGTCTTATAAGCTGCCTTAAGATCTTTTTGAAGCCTTTTTTCAAACCAATGAATGTTCGCTATTTTTTTCACAGTCTCTGCATCAACCTTATCTGCACCAAGCGCAAGGAAAATATAAGATAGGGCCTCAAAGCTCCAGTCTAAGGCACGCGATAAGGAGACAAAACCATGCAAAAATACCAAAGCGGAGGTATCGAGATTCTCTATGACATCCGATTGACTGATAAACAATACTTTAGAAGGTTTTTTGATCGTATTGTAAGCCTTTAGAAACTCGGTCAATTCTTCTGCCTTTATGCCTGTATGTTGGAGAAAGCACTTACGGGAATTCAGGTTCGATAAGCTGCTCGTCAAACCATAAAATTTCTTGAGATCACTAAGTTCTTGGTTCGGGTCGATCATCAAAGCATACTGTTCTTTTGAGAGACCCAAAGATTCGGCCGTGAGATCAACCTCTGGGAAGCATAGACGATAGATCTGCTCTAAAGAAGTCTTATTCTCTTTTAAATAAGTCCTGATGGCTACCAGCGGAAAACATCCCCTCAAAAAAAAGGGCAAACCATCACTTATAGCAAAACTCTTAAGCCAGGGACCAAGTTTTTTATCCTCATCATTATCTGCATCAAGCCTTTTTTCTAAGATCTCACAGACAATCTCTAAATAGGGTTTTTCTTTGAGCGTATGGTCACAATCGAGTTTTAGCTCATAGAGATCTGGCCGTCTCTTGCGCAAGGCGTCCTTGGGCTTGATGTATTTATCTATGGTTTCCAACAGCTTAACCAAATAGGCTGCTGGACTGAAGATCGACTGGCAGTGGTCACACTGCTCATGCATTTCGTCTCGGAAAACTTCAGTAATATTTTTACCCTGAATATTCATGATTTATTTTATTATTTTTTAGTGTTGACTATGATACTTTTTTTGAGCAACTCAGGGCCTTGTAATAGGGCTCTGAAGCGCTTTTATTATTGGCTATATATCTAGAGATGAACTCTTTTCTATAAATAGCCTTTTGATAAACTTCTGCTGCTAGTCTTACCTTGAGCTGATCCTTTACTTTTTCTGTAAAATCACGTTGGCTTAGGGCCGTGATCTTAAAGCATGAATCATAAAGATAATCTTCTCCTTCTTTGTAGCCAAGCAGTATTTTCACCTCTGCTTTCCCCAAGCCCATCTTCTCTAGACGGGATTGGGCATCTTTTTCTTTTTCATTCATATTTATTATTTATTTTTATTATAATATTAATTATTTTATTCTATTTATAATATAATTCATATATTATTTCATATATTTATAAGGTCCACGAAACAGCCCCATAT
>JAUEMM010000017.1 GCA_030441635.1 Wolbachia endosymbiont of Tyrophagus putrescentiae | reverse complement strand
TTTCAAAAATAGTATCTGTGGAAACCAAATCATTCCCATTCACTGATTTTTTTCCATGTGTGTAGAATGAGGTTTTGCCATCCTCGATAATTGCAACAGCAGCACCGACAGAGCCGTTGTCTTCTATAAATTCTTGTAGTAAATTTTTAATGTCCATTGAATGATCCTTTTTCTTAGTGATTGCATCAGATTTGGCTGCAAATGCGTACGGATTGTAACATAAATAGCATAAAATATGCGAGTTGTAAGTATACCACAAGATAATAACACATCAATACCTTTTATAACCACGTTTTTGTAAATATTGCTATGCCTATGCGAACGTTTCCTGATAATAAACGCATTGCTTTTCAGAAAAATATTAGTAGCATTAAACAAGATACTGATATTAATTTTCAATTCTTCTGTCAGGTCAAGTCTAAACTACTACACCCACTCCTGCTGATATTCCAACTAACATTCCTATATTTACTATATACTTTTTTCCATTACTTCTCCTTTTTTATTCCATTTTGTAAAAATTATTTGTTATTCACTTTAAGTTATAAAATCATTTTTTATTTAAAGTAGACTGGGTATACTATTCGTTGTACAATACCATTTTGAAGTTTTTATTTTCAATGCAAATACTTCTTTCTATACTGTTTGCAGTAGTTGCTTATTACTTAAACAATGAGGTTATATTTGAAATAGCTAAGTTATTGAGTGATGTGTTTGTTAGCTTGTTGAAATTGATAAGCCTGCCTTTAGTTTTTTTCTCCATAACATCCACAATTTCAGGATTGAAAGATTCCATTATAGTCAAAAATTTAATAAAAAAAACGCTATTTTATACCCTACTAACGACAATCATTGCTGCATTTGTTGCGTTGCTACTTTATTTGTTGATAGATCCAGCAAAGAAAAATTTTATAGGTAATACAATAGATAGCATGCACGGCAGCAAATATGGCTACTTTTCATATTTGAAGTCCATCATTCCTTCTAATTTTGTTCAGGTGTTTCTTGAAAATAATATTATTGGTAGCATAATAATCGCTTTTCTAGTAGGCAGTACTGTTGTTTCCTTACCTAAAGAGAAACAAGAGATATTACATCAATTATTTTCTGCGCTTTTTGATGTGCTACTTAAGATTGCTCAAATACTTTTAAAGCTTATTCCATTGGCTATATGGTCATTTGTTACGTGCTTTTTGCATAATTTGCAGGGTGGTAGTGAGCTCTACAACCTTTTATGGTATTTTGTCTGTATAATGTCTGCAAACTTTATACAAGCATTTGTCATTTTACCATTGCTGATGTGGTACAAGGGCATATCACCAATGCAGACGTTGAAGGGGGTAATGCCTGCACTTATGCTTGCATTTTTTTCCAAATCATCAAGTGCAACACTGCCAACAACTATAGATTGTGTTCAAAGTAAATTAGATGTTCCAAAAAAATTATCATCCTTTATCTTACCAATATGCACAACAATCAACATGAATGCATGTGCTGCGTTTATTCTCATAACTGTTATGTTTGTTGCAGAAGTGAATGGGTACACCTTTTCTTCGAGTGAGATGTTTATATGGATTTTTTTAGCAACTGCTGCAGCAGTTGGTAATGCTGGAGTGCCAATGGGATGTTACTTCATGGCAACTAGTTATTTGGTATCAATGAATGTTCCTCTGCACATTATGGGTCTTATTTTACCTATTTATGCAATAATAGACATGTTTGAAACTGCAATAAATGTTTGGTCTGATGTTTGTGTTACTAGAATAATTAGTAAAGAATGTAATAATAAGGGTATAAAATGGTATTGAATGAAGATAATTCGATAATAAGGGAATTTAGGGAAAGCAAAGCTATCTTACACGGGCACTTTGTATTATCATCAGGGTTACATAGCGACACATATATACAGTGCGCTAAAATCTTTGAAAACCCAGCTAGGGCGATGAAAATCTGTGCATTGTTGGTAGATAAAATGAAAAAGGAATTGAATAGTTCCATAGATCTTATATTATCCCCTGCAATTGGTGGCATTACTGTTGGCTATGAAATTGGGCGGCAGCTTGGGATAAGAACTATGTTTTGTGAGCGTGTTCACGGTATTTTTGAATTGCGTCGTGGTTTTGAGATTAATAAAGACGACAGGATACTGTTAGTTGAAGATGTAATAACCACTGGTAGATCCTCGCTTGAAGCTACGAAATGTGTGGAGGAAAGGGGAGGTAAAATTATAGCTGAGGCTACACTAATAAAGAGGAAAAGCGAAGTAAAGATGCCTTTTCCTGTTATATCTCTTGTTGAGCTGAATATTAAGGATTATGGAGAAGCAGAACTGCCAGATGAGCTAAAACAGTTGCCTATTAGTAAGCCAGGAAGCAGACACTGCCAGTCTGAAAAATAGAGCGTATACCTTAGCAAAAACAAAGGTTTGCGAGGTAACCTACCTCGCAAGTTGCGTAATCTCGGGTGCAGAACTTTATGCTAAGAGAGCTTTTCGTTTTGAGAATTTTGTGGTTCAATGACTGACGCATTAATATACTTATCTGGTGTGTTTTTTCCAAAATCAGGGGGAGATTGTTTTTTCTCTTGCTTGATCCCCTGGTAGATAAAATATCCAATAAAGGAAGTTACAGCTATTACTGCTACACTAGCAGCAATGATAGAAGTTAATGCTAGTCTGTCTGATTCTACTGCTTCAGATAAATCTGTAAATTTTTCTGTTAAACTCGCCAACTTTTCTGATAGATCTGATGTATGTTCTGATATATCAGTTACGTTCTGTCGCATAGTATCAAATAGTCCTGGATATTTGTCAAACCAATCGTTTACTTGTGTTGATAACCCCGAAAGTTTGTCTGATAGATTTGTAACATCGTGATTTAATATTGATATGTCATCACCATCAAAACCAGCTAAACTTTTAAAGAAACCCATTTTTACCTCCTAGTTAATTACCATATTATCATTATATTTTCTTATTACTTAAATTAGTATTAACTGGTTATATATTAATTATATGAGCTAAAACATGGAGTATTGAATTTTTACTGAGAAATGTTCTCCAAAGCTTCTGAATCTAGTCCAAGTGCTGAAAATGCTGCTGCTAAATGATTAACAGCCTGAGGTAGGAATCTAGAGTCTTGGTAGTTTACTACATTTTGAAAGCGTTTTATTGCTGCTAAGTACTCACCGCGTCTGAAATAAAACTTGCCTATTGAATACTCTTTTTCAATTATATGCTCTCTTACTAATTTTGTTTTTTCCTCTACCTCATTTGAGTATTCACTGTTTGGAAAAAGATTGGTATATTCTGTAGCTAATTCTAAGGTTTTATGAGCAACTTGCTGACCGAGTTCCACTTTGCCAATCTGCATATAATAAGCTAATATCCTCAAATAATATGCATACTGTAAGTCTTCACTATTTGGGTAGAGATACACATATTCATCCATAGTGCTTGCAGCGCTATTATAATCACCCATATTGTAGCTAGCTATACCAGACAACAATTTTGTCTGCATTGCCCAGTAAGATAGAGGATACAGATCTTCAATCTTTTGAAAAATTCTGATGGCTTGTTTGTATTTTTCTTGATTAAAAAGCTTCACTGCTTCTTCATATAGCTTAGATTCACTGTCTTCAGAGAAGTGTGCATGTGTTTGCATAGATAAGCAAATTAAAAAGATAAAACATATAATTCTGCACATAGGATTTATAAAATAAAAATATTATAATCCTAAGTGCTATTTAAATAAATAAATTTTTATTTGCCATGTTGCTCCTGAAGTCCACTGTATTCAACGCTGTTCAAATTGGAAGATATAATTCCAGCAACACAACCAACCACGATTCCAGATGCTATACTAATCGCAATTGTAGTAAGGAGTGAAAGTATGCACATAGTGACAATAGCGGTAGTAACGGCAACGAGAGGAGCATTTGTTGTATCTTCTGTAGGTTTTTGCTCATCAGTAAAATGTGTAATTAAAGGAACATTCGTATCATTGGAAGATGAAATTTCTACTTCTTGTACTTTTGGTTCGGTATTATTATTCTCTGATTGAGGTTTGAAATGTTCTTCTTTTTGCTCTAATATAGAATTTGCAATTGGCAGAGTGTCTGTTTGCTCTTCTTCGACTTCTTGTACGTTCTGCGGATCGTTTGCTGGAAGGACTGATGTAGTTGACAGAGTGTCTGTTTGCTCTTCTTCAACGTTTTGTTGATTGTTGAGCTCTTCTATTGGTTGAAGTATGCTGATAAGATTACCTACTGACGTGTTATTATGCAGCTTATTTTCTTCTGCATGCTGCTCTTGTTGAGAAATAGATTCCGATGATAAAATGATAGAGTCCTCAGAAGACGAGACCTTCTTTGCTGGCATGTCTATTGCATTTTGTACATCTGTAGTTGTTCCTTTAAGCTCTTCTTGTCTTTTAAGCTTTTCTTGCTGTTTGTTGCGATTATACATATTGATACTCCTATAAAAAATTTGGGTTGTTGAGTTTACCATTTTTAAAATCCATAAGGATTCTAACAGTTTCTGGTGTATCTTCAAATAAATACTTGCCTCTGGTTTTGCTAT
>JAUEMM010000016.1 GCA_030441635.1 Wolbachia endosymbiont of Tyrophagus putrescentiae | reverse complement strand
GGATATTGGTATTAATATTAATAATATTCATAATTTTAATATTATGCAGCAAGAAGATATAATTAACTGTGGGGTATTCGCCTTAAGAAATGCATGGATAATTAATGATAATCTACGTAATGGGAGTAACATAGAGGCAATTGAATCCCAGTTGATGTATCTCCCAGAAGAAAACTTTGATATTAATGATGTAAGGAGAAGATTTGCAGAGAGCGTGCGAGATTATTATAAATCACCGAATTCTGGAGTTTGTCCTGCACCTACGCCTCCCCCAAAGGAATGTAAATGTCTTCCAGATCAGCTCCCACAAAAGCTTCGTTGTCTATACAATCAGGATGAACATACTTTCCTCTTTAACAATGTGTTGAATGGTATCCATTATTACACGTGGTTACGTGATCAGGATATTAGTAATATTGCAGAAATCGTCTATGGATGGTATAGTGAAAGTCGAGCATTATTGAATGAAGTCGCGGCAAGAAATTTCAGCGAAAGTGAAGTGTTATATGAAACAATCATACCAACACAGTTACTTGAAATGTTAGAGAAAAATATAAAAAAAAATCAAGAGCTTAATAAACGGAGGTCATTAACATACTTTATTAATCTAGATAACAATCATTGGGTTACGTTAGTTGTTACTAATGAAAGGAATATTCTTCATGCATACTATATTAATTCTTCTGGAGGGGAAATTAATTCTATAGTTCAAAAAGCATTACGGGATATTGGTATTAATATTAATAATATTCATAATTTTAATATTATGCAGCAAGAAGATATAATTAACTGTGGGGTATTCGCCTTAAGAAATGCATGGATAATTAATGATAATCTACGTAATGGGAGTGACATAGAAGTAATTAGATCTCGATTGATGTATCATCAAGAAAAAGACTTTAATATTAATGGTGTAAGGATAGAGTTTGCAAGGAGTGTGAAACATTATTATGCATTGCACCCTGATCCTACGTCTCGTCCACCTTCATCTCCTCCTACGCCACCTCCACTTCTACCTTCTTCCCCTCCCCCTCCTTCAGATGAATTTAAGGAAGAGTTAGTTGAACTTCTTTTGGAAGAGAGAGTGGATGAGTTTAAGGAAAGGTTTCAGTCCTTTCTTAATCAAATTTTAGACTTTAGTGTTTCTGCAGCTCCAGAAAAAAGTGAGTTTTATTATGGCTATTTTTTAGGAATGTTTGGTACTCTTAAGAATACGAAAATTTATAGCAAATTTAATGTACAAGATGTAAGCGTAAAAATTGATAGGCCTCATCCTAATTCTCCTTTTGCTTTGCATTTTATAATCAAGAGGAATGGATTGTGTCAGATATTCGTCTTTACTACCTCTAAAACTATTTCATCATATAAAAAATCATATGGATACAAAGAAGATGTGTGTATAGTACAAGTAAAGCAAAAAACGAAAAAAGAAAAAGGTTCTGTACCAGGAGTCGAAGTAACTGGCTCGCCAACCTTAGGAAATCATACTAATTTGGTAGGCTTTGAAACAATTCCTGAAATTAAAAAATCAACCCAAAATAAAGCTTATGAAAAACTAGAAGATTATATTTTGGGTGTATCCAATACAAAAAACAGTAAAGAATCTGTAGATAATATTGTGCAATACAATATTGATCTTTACACAGAGATAAAAAAATTGCTAATCCATGATAATAAGATCTCAAAAAAATCACTTACAAAACTATTTAGTGTAGAGGCATTTCAGCATGGGTTTTTTGTTGGTGGATTAGTGAATTGTCGTCATCGTCATAATTTGAAGGCATACGTAGAAATTATCTTAGGACGAGGTAAAGCAGATTTATTATTTCAAATTAGAGGAAAAGAACGTTTTGCATCTGCAGAAATTGTAGTATGCGAATTTAAAAAAACTAGTGAAAATATCAAAACAGTAGGACAGGCATTAAATGAAGCACGGTGGTATGTAAGAGGTCTACGTCCAAATAAAATGCGTATGATACCAGATTCCAAAACAGCTGTACTTGTAGGTTTAGATTTAAATCATGGTATATACGAGTCAGAAAAGTGTAATATAAAAAGTGCAGCAAGTATGCCATTTTTACAATCGTTACTTACTTCGATGAGTAATGGTAGAATGGATGATGTAAAAAGCCTGGTAAGTGATGTTTACTATTTATTTCCTAGAACAGAAAGTAGTTACAAATATTTGGATAGATTTGTGTTTGCTCAGTCACTTATAGTTGACGAAGTAGATGGTATTAAAATAGAAGAAAAGATGGTTATTAAGCATGGCAATAACAAAGAATTGACTAGCTTTGTTTTCAAGATAGGAAAAAAATTACTTATTTTTAACATCAATAATAATCAAAGAGAAGCTTCTAACACTTATGGAAGGATAGATATAGAAAGTATTTTTAAAGAACAAGCAAGAAATATTGAAAATGTAATTGAGGTCAATATAAATGCATATTACAGTCGTAAGAAAAAGGATTATCCTGAAGATCACTTCAATAGTAACAATTTTTATTACGTATCTTGTTTAATGGAAACGTACCTTTCGTTTGGGAATGCTGTAGAGAATAGTAGATATAGTATAATTGCTAACAGAGGTGTAATTAAGGAAAGCTTTAACGGTGCAATGAATTATCAGCATAGAGAGTTAGAAAATCGCATAGGAGATAATCTGCCTGGTATACAAGAGTATACAGTACCTCTAGGTACGTATGAAGTTTTACTAAATACTATTTCTGAAGAGTTGTATAAGAATAAAGAGTACCTACTTTCTGAGATGACAGACCAAGGAGGTTCTTTTAAAGAATATCAGTTTAAAGCGTTATTAGATGGTATGCTCACTGGATTAAGTGATATTTCATATAATGAAGAGAAAGGATTAAGAGTTATTGTGGTAACGGAGTTTCAGGTAGGAGAAGGGAGTAGAGGGGATATAGTAATTCAAACAGTAGATAAAGAAGATTCTAATGTGCATGGTGTGCCTGTGCTAATAGAATTAAAGAGTAATGTTAAAGGGATAGCAACAGGACAGCACATAGGTGCGAAAGGGCAATTAGCAAAATATTTGGAAAAAGTAGGAATAAAAGCAATGACTGATGGTAAACAAGTTGCTGGTTTTGTAGCTACTCTGAATATGGGAGGCCTTCAAAAGGATCAGGATCCAAGTGTGCAAAAGCTAAGAGAAAAACATCCTCCTAACGAAAGGACTGTAAAGATTGGGAAAAAAAAAGTAACTATCCTAGCGGAGTTAGAGCCGCGTTATTTAATTATTATAGATGATCACTTTATTGTAGCTAACCTTGTTCACAGTTCAATGTGTGATGAACCTACTAGGCAGAGAAAAGGAGGAGGCAGAAGGTTATTATGGAATGAGCCAGGTATGCTATGCATAGATTCACGTGATAAAATCTTTGACCTTGCGTCAACAGTATTAGAAAATATTAGGTCTAACGACAAAGCTAAAAGTTATGATAATGATGTTAACTTTTATGTTTATGCTGCATCAGCAGTATTAGAAAATATGAGACTTGATCATGAAGCTGAAAAGCATAATATCACTCTATATGTTAATAACTCTACTATTCTTGGTAATTTCACGTCTAGATTAGATGAGGTGCTTTTTTTAAAGCTAAGCAATAATTTAGTGTTGTTATCAGATGGAAAAGCGTTGTTAATGCAAAATTATTACACCATGAATGAGTATATATTGCCAAAAGGTAGAATTATTGATAATGAAGAAGCATTTTTTGAAGAAGAAGCTCGTAGTCTTAATTATATAATACCTTACCTGCCTAATGAGAGAATATTACAAATTTATCATAATCAACCTATCAATAAACGTGCTATTGGAGTAATTAACTTTCGATATAGCTCTATATTGGATTTTGATATAAAAGTTATTGGTTATAATCTATTGCTACTATACAGTAATAATGCTTTCGTAAAAGTTGAAAATTGGGGTATTAATGAGCATGCAAGAAAAATGATGTTCACTTTTAGTGATGCAATAGTTTCTAATTTAAAGTGTATAGCTTCTGTTTGCAATTCAGAAGATGCAATAGTAGGTATAATAAAAGAATTTAATAGCGAGAAAGTAATGTCACGGATTCGTGATGCTATAGTGAGAGATAGTATTAATAATGAAGATTCTAACGGTAGGACAATTTTACACATAATTGCTCAAGAAGGTGACTTAACATCTGCTATGTATCTTGTGAGTGTGTTGAATATGCATCCATATATGAAAAAGGAGTTCTGGTCTTTTATAAACAAAGAAGACAAATTTGGTTTTACACCGCTCCAATATGCTAAAGATAAGTGTGATATGATTAATCTTTTTCTCTCTCAAGTTGCTTGTAATGGTGATACTTCTATGGATTTGATTGATGAAAATCATTGTGGTGATGATACAAATAGTGTTTTTGGTTTCATGGGAGATGATAGCATAACAAAAATCAAGGATATTACTAATGCAGAATCTTATAGTAACCATACACGTAATCATAGAGCTATTGAAGAAAGTAAAGAGGAAAATGTAGCAAGTTCAGCAAGTAGACCTAGATCAGTAATAAATGATTTAGTTGGCTGGGTAAAAGATTCTGTGAGTGAGTTATTTAATTCTAGCTTAGAAGCGGAAGAAAATGGAAAAAATGTAAGCAATAGGGAAGAAATGGGCTATGACGATCCAATACAAGAAATGGAATTTGAATATATGTCAAAGCATGATGCTCGCAAATGTAATAGCAGAAATATTAACAAAAAAAATAAGCTGCAGCATAATAGCAATGAAAGTAAGGAACAGATCAATAAGGATAGTAAAGATCTGTATAAATTAGCAAGGAATCAGCAGCAAAACAGTAGGCAAAAGCATAGTTATAGCTATCTGAATAGGTCAACAGATAGTCAAAAGCAACACAAAATTCATAGCCAAATAGAAAAACCCAAGCATATTATTGATAGGTCAATAGGGCAAAACAGTAAGCAAACTACTAGTAATAGACAGTTACACAGCCAGCCTGAAAAAATACAAATTACTAGCTCAGACAGGGTAGTAATGGGCAAGTGGACTGAAAGAATTAGTACAGACTACAGAAGAATGATAGGAAATGGAAATCACACACACCATAATAGTAACTTTAATTCTCAAGGTCAAAGACAGCAAAAATCTAGTAGTGACTTTAACTTTCAAGGTCAAAAACAGCAAAAACCTATATCACAAGTTACAGCACAAGGTGATGTGCCAGGTGGTATACTACTTGCAGTAACATTTGTTGCTAGGGCTATGAACAGCCAAAAAAATCATACACCACCTATGTCAAAAAAAGTGCAGAAGGGTGTACAACATGCTGAGAAAGTCAGAGCTGAGGCTTTGGGACTCAAAGTGGGAGGAAGAATTAATGGCACTCTATGGTATCAGTAAACTACACAGCCTATACTCACAAACAGACAGCAAGAGAAGCTATAGCTTAAGAAGCTCAGAGACAGAAATACCAGTTGTTTGAGAAATAATGTCAACAGATACACCGGCTTTCAGTAGACTTTTTGCTACTTCGATTTTTTCTGCTTTTCTACCCTCAGCTCTGCCACGCTCCTCCCCGATTTTGATGCCTTCTTCTCTACCTTCTTCTTTACCTTCATTGAACTTTTGAGAAAGAGTAGAGTGATAATCATCCGTGCGTTTTTTGGATTGATCGTAAGCTAAGCGCCTATCTTCGGTCCAATTGAATTGATCTAACTCATTATAAGCTCTACCAATAATAACATCGCTACCTATTATCTTCTGCAGATCTTCTTCACTAGTTTCATCGGCATACTTAAAAAAGTATATCCATTTCTCGACTATGTTTTCTAGCTGATCTTTTTTGGTTTTCTTAAATTTAGGCAGCTCTACAAACGTAAAACTAAAGTCTTTAAGGTCGTGCTCGTAAGAAATTTTATCAAGAGTAACATGATCAGATTTATAAGCTTGTTTGTTAGGAAACAAAATAAAATCAGCAATAGCAATGAAGATAACTTCCTTAAGATTATGGTACTGATCACCCTTGTGTGCCTGGCTTATATAGGCTTTAGCAGCGTAATATTGGGCACGTTTTTCAAAGCCAGTGGTTTTAACGACCTGCATCTCAATAATGGCTTGCATACCAGAAGAGTCAGTACAAAGAATATCAACAATGCTTTGTTTTTTAGAGGCAATTTCCGGATCTTGTATAGGACTCAAAAAAGAGATATCCGTAATTTTGTTGTCACCAGTAAGCTCTAATATATCATTAAGGAAATGGATAGTAATGTCCTTATTATCCATAGAGCCAAAGACATGGCGAAATGCTACGTCATTTTTAACATCAAGAAATTTAGAAAGAGCCATGGTTAAAGTACCAAAGATATATTAATGATTATACACTATTGAGGTAAAATGCTCAATTGTTTTGTATAATTCTTGTAGTTATAGCAAATATCTATTAATCTAAAGTACAGATTGTATTCATTTTAAAATGCCCCTTTTCTCGCAGCATTACAGACGTTTTGTGAGCTTCGATGGTCTATCTCTGATCACTAGCTCTAAAAAGTAGCTTAAAACGTTAATAAGCGATAGTTGAAAAAATGGAAACAATTTATCGTAATAAAATGTGGCTTAAACTTCAAATTTTACCCATTGTTTGAAAAAATTCCTCTTCATTTAAAATCTTAATGCCTAATTCCAAAGCCTTCTTATATTTTGCTCCGGGATTTTCACCAACAACCAAATAGTCGGTATTAGCTGACACACTAGAGTTTACCTTTGCACCTAGGCTTTCAACCTTGAATTGGGCTTCCTTTCTTTCCATTCTTAAGAAAGTGCCAGTGAAAACTAAGGCTT
>JAUEMM010000015.1 GCA_030441635.1 Wolbachia endosymbiont of Tyrophagus putrescentiae | reverse complement strand
TGCTGAAAAGATTTAAAATTATTGCAGATCGCTATCGAAATCGGAGAAAACGTTTTGGATTGATGTTCAACTTGATTGCTGGAGTTTACAATTTTGAGCTTCCTAAATGAATTTTGAAAGAAGTCTACTACATTACTCTGCAACTTTTACCATCCCCGATAGCCAGAATTGGCATATTTTACGCTATCCTTGGGAAGAAATTTCTCTTATCTTAAAATCATGTATTCGACTTCTATGTGACTTCAAAATTTGCCCGCTTTCTTCGATCACAATTTCGGTTTTTATTGTGTGTGCTTTTTCCTTGCCAGAGTAACTTTTCTTACGTTTTTTTGGCCTCTGTATCGGCTATCCTCTCAAATCTTCAGTATCTTTTCTGGAGTTAAGCTTCTGTCTTTTGTGATCATCTGGCCAGCAATGGCTCCATTTTCTTAGCAAATGTTTGCATTGTGTAAGTTAACCTAAAAATCTGTGCGTCGTATACGTTCGATAATACAAAATTACGCATAAGATCTTGTCTTCTAGCATCGGTAAATTTGACATCCTTCTACGGCATTTCTTCTGTTTTTCAAGCTTTTTCCACTCAGTTCTCCGCTATATTCTCGAATTCTTCTATTCTTAAACCTGTTACGTCCTTAAAATTCCTCGGGTGTTTTTTTAGATTATCGTAATTTAAGCCCATTTTGCCTCGTTTTTCTTTGCCTTACTCTCCTTTTACCATACTTTCATCCTTTTTTTCCTGTTTTGCAGCAGGTTTAATGTAGAATTTGAGTGTTTTTTACCAGGTTTTACAAAAATTTTCTTGTTTAGAAGGCCATACAAAGGTAAAGTCGCATATGAAATAGGCTTGTGTATCACTAAAAAATTTTTGAATTATTACTTTATAGTTTTGCAGCAGGTCTATTAAAATACTTTTTTGAATATAAAGAATAACCAAATCATATGCTCTACACAGACCTTTAAAAATTCTTTATACGATGTACGCTTTGTAGAATATGATAATATAGACTTAATATAGATAACTTAAAAAGCTTTACCAATCGATTACACATAAATTCATGATACCGTGTTTAAACAGCAACCAATATATGTACAATACAACTACCATAACATAAAAATTAAAAATTGAATTTCTTTTAATTCATCAATATTATCTTCTCACAGAAAGAATGTTTTATTTTTCTCTATACTCTCACTTGCTTAATGCAGTATTAAATAAAGCTGTAGATTCTGTATCACCAACATTTGATAAAATACTTGGCACTGCCTTATCAAACTCAGTTTTACCTTCTATCATATCCCTTAAAGAGTAAAGAACTATTTCTCCCAACTCATACAACAAATCCTTAGGATCATCAATTAGATGCTGGATACTCTTGATAAATTCTTCTTCATTCCCATTAATATACAAACTAAAAATAGTATTATTAACATTCGCATTCTTTAATTCTTCACGCTCATTAAGTCTGTTTAGCACTGCATCATCTAAATGACTTATAAATTTATCTCCATCTTTAACAAAATTAAAAATACTTTGCTGCAGTAGGTCCCTTTCATTTCTAGTATACAAAGCACTGCATACACGTCGCAAATAAGGACTATAACAGGCCTCTTCAATTTGCTTCGGCGACATAGACTGCAATATCAGCTTCAAAGGCTCAAGCATACCTAGTTTTGTCGATTCACGTAGTGCATCAAAGATGTAACTAATGTTATCTAAAGTATATTGCTTATGCTTCTCAAATTCTTTGGAATCCCATAACCAAATAAAAAAATCAATACCAGATTTTCTTAACTTACAAGGAATTTTATGAATACCTGCTAATACATTACAAATCAATGGGTTTCTATACTGCTGATATGAAATATTACCAGGCCCCAAAATAGTAATTAACTTTTTGGCCTCTTCATATAAATAACTATCAATTAACACGGATAGCATACTAAAATTCTTATCCATTTTTAAGTATTCTTTCACGAAATCCTTATTTTTCTCAGTTCCTAGATGCTTTAGACAGAACTCTACAATGTTAAAATAACTATCTTCTTCACGACATAACGAATCAACGTGAAGTCCAATATCTACTAAAACCTTTTCTTTCTCTTTAACTCTATATTGATTTTCTATTTTTTTCCAGAAAAATTCTAATGCTTCTCTGCCTCCCTCTCTTTTTGCACATTCAAAACCATATTCCCATATATCATTAATATTATCAGAACTAAAACCCTTTTCATAGCCAGATAGTAATTTCTTAAAGCTTGCTGAGATTGCGGGGTGAGGATTTTCTACACCTATAACATTAATATAATGTGACCAAAACCTCATTAATGGACCATAACGACTTAGTATATCAGGTACATATTCTTCAACAGACCAGTCTTTATCTTTATCTAACCTGTGAAAAATACTTTTTATACATCTTTCAGAACAAAGCAAACAAGCAAATTTATAAAGATTGAACACAAACATGCCATCTTCTTGATTACTAATATCTAACCCATCTAATAATGCTTCTCCAAGGGAAAAATTATCTAATCTAATATCACTATTCCAAAAAAGATTATTCTTTAGTAAATTAGGAAGCACACCCAGAATAGACTCCATATCACGTGGATTCAATATCTCTTTTCCGTAGACTTTGCCCCATCTTCGAATTTCTGCACACTTTAAAGTATAATATTGGTCATTTTCAGGAATAGTTTTTAACAGCTCCTTTACATAATCGCTCATCTCACACCTACTTAATTTTAATCAGTGGGATCATACTTAGATAAATTTATTACGTCAAGAAACTATTTAATTTGATATAGAAATAACGGACATAGCAATGCATATACATATTTATGTATTTTAAGTTAGTGCTTATGTAAAAGCTTATATTTACTCTTTAACTTTAAACTGTAATTTATAAAAAGTTTAATTATTTTGATTTCAGTTCTCAGCAATGCATGGATCTATTTATAAGTATAAACTACTAAAAATTATTCAATACTGCCAATTTTATCCATTTCCCATAACGTTATTGAGAATGAGTTTTTTTGTATCACATGCCCCATTTTCAATTAATTTTTCTGTTTTACAGCCTTATGAAAACTTGAGCTATCTATCACAACAGTTTGTCTCAGTCTTAATTGGTAAGGAGGGGGACAAAAAAAATTGAAGCAGCAAAAAACCTACTTAAGACCAATGTTTTTATTTATATCATTTCTCAAATCACGGGTCTCTCTATTTCTGAAATTGCAGAACTTGACATACTGCCGCAGTAATTATATGCAACTATCTTTTAAATATTTTTTACCTTCCATTCAGAGCTGATCCACATCATTCGGTTAAGTAGCAATTTTTTTGTTGTTATTTAGTTCAGAACTTTCATAATATATTTAGAGATTATACAGGAGGGTTAATGCCAAAAATGATGGAGCGTCATGCTCAGATACTTGAGGAGCTACAGAAAAATATCTATAAAACTGATGGTAATGATGAAATTAATGCAGGAAGAAGTTTAGCTGTTGAGAGGTGGGTAAAAACTTATGCAAGGGAAGTAGAATATCTTAAAAATAATGATGAGTTGAAATTTTTGTCTTCTATATTTAGAGATTCAAGTTGTTGGTCAGGTTCAGGTATAGAATTAAATAATAAAGAACTAGGTAAAAGACTAACTGAAGAGCGAAATAAAGATGGAAGAACAAATCCACTTTCACGATATAACATGGCATGTAGGTACTGCGTAACAGATAAAATTTATAATCTTTTTAGTACAGCACTTGAGTCTTACCGGAATAGTTTTTCTAGTAAAGTAGAGAGAGAACTATCTACTGATGAAAGTTACGTAAGGAGTGAATTGTTAAGGTATATGAAAGGTAAAGATCCAGTATTTGGTTTTTGGATTGATGAAAATTCTGGAGTTTTTAAAGAGCACAATGATGATCTAGAAGATAGTTTCAATAAAGCTGTAGAATTTAAGTGGAGTGAGGGGGTGAAGCACTTTTATGATCTTCTACCCAAAAGAGATAAAGAGAAAAAAATTACTGAAGCAATTGTTAAGTTATCTTCTGTTCAATGTGACCATAACGGTGCTATTATTTTAAACTTTTGTCTTAGTAATATGACTGTAGGAGAAATTCACAAATTATTGAAAGATTCAGGAAAACTATACCCTCTTTTAAATGCGTTAATACACCAAGGTTTTTTCAATAGAGTAGAACGTATACTTCCAATTTTTGAAGGAGACGTTCTAAAAGAAGCAACATTATCACCGCAGGAATACTCTCTTCTCCTTTCTTCTCTTTCAGATATGGTACTTGGAAATGAAAATCCTGAAGGTCCACTTCTAAGCCGCAAGTACAGAGAAATTATAAGCGATCTTTTAAAGTGCGGTAATTTCATAGATGCTAATACTAGACGTAAAGAAAAGGAAGATGTTTTTCGCTCTGTTAGTATTGAATGTGCTATTGAAACGTTGATTGTCGATTTAAAAAGATGTGCAGGTAGTAGGGATGCGAAAGATATTCCTCATCCAGTACATGATATATTACGTATTGCTAGAGATTTTCCTGAGTCCTATCAGTCTTTAAAAGATTCTATAGTTGAGGATCTAATAATGGTTAAAATAGATGGTATGGAAGAGAATGTACAATATGACAAATTAGCAAAAGAGTTATTTGAGAGTCCAAATTCCTCATTAACAGGTCTAGGGCTTGGTCTATCTGGTCATGAATTTGGTCGTAGTTAAAGGAGTTGTATGCCTGCATTTGTTAGAAGCCTTATAGATGGGGATCTTGATGTGTTTCATCGAGAGTTCAAGTCTTTTTACCTAAAGACTCCATTTTTTTCAAATTATGCTGCTACCTGTAGATCTCTTACTTCGTTCTTTTTTGGTATATTTGCCACTGCACATGACTCTGGTGTTGTGAATAGAAATGAAAGGATTTTCTTTCGTTTTGATAGTTTTCACAACTTAAAAATTGCATATACAGTAAATAAAGTTCTTAGGTGTTTTACCATTTCTGATAGAGGAGATCGTCTTAGCTTTGGATTTAGTCAAGAAGAGGTTGAAAGCATAAGAGGACTAGCAGGAACAATGGATGTTGAAAATGATTATAAGATACATGTAATTGATACTAGATCATTTAATGATATAATATGTAAGGATATAATATGTGAAGAAGTACAAGCTCATAATAATAGGTTTCGTTCTTTCCGTAGTATTAAAAATCATCTCCGTAATTACGACTTTACTGAGATCACAGCAAAGCACGTAGCTCTTCCTAGTCCTGACTTTGAAGATGGAAGTTTACAAAATATAGTAGCAGCACTTGCAACAAATAATGCAACACTTGCAAGAAATACTATGAAAAAAGTTTTGCGTTATATTATCAAAGTACATGGTGCTTATCCTAATGCTAAATCACACTTTGGTACTACAGAACGTAATCATCAATTTTTTACATCAGGATATTTAGCAAATTTTAGTAATGCTGATCTTTGCGTTGAATTGATGGTAGGAAATGGACGTACGGATATTATTTTTCTTGTACATAGAAGAGGGGGAGTTTTTGTGGATTCTGTTCCCATCGCAATTGAGCTCAAGTCTGGATCTGGAGAAGGTAAAAATGTTGAAGATGCGTTAGGGCAAGTAGAAAACTATGTTGTAAACTCCGACGTTTCGTCGCTCTCTCTTCATACCTCATCCAGGAATGTTGTTTGTGCTGGGTTAAATTTTAACCTTCTTACAAAAGGGAGTTTTGGTACTCGAATACATGAATTTTTAGATATGCAACGCTCCTTACAAGAAAGGTTATTTAAGACTGTTGGAGAGAATTTTACAAGAAAAGATTTTGAAAATGATATTCGTGATTATTTAAAATTTCCAACTTGTGGCGTACCTAGTGTACCAGGTATTCGTGCTAGAACAGATCTTATAAGTGCTGGTAGTAGGCAAGCATTTTTCTATGCAACTCAATTTGTTAGTGCAAGTACTATGTATGAAAACAGAACTGTGCGGATTGGGGCAAATGAAGTAGTGAGGTTGTATATGTATTTATTTAGGTACAATAATGATGAAAACAATCGGATGGAAAATAATGAAAATGTTAATGTTAGAGATCATGCTTTAACAATGGTTCTGCGTGTAAGTGAAGGAGCAGATCGAGAAAAATTTATCATATTGAATATTCGTCGTAATGCTATTAATAAATATACTGACTATGACGAACAGGTTTATGAATTTGTTGATCAACCTTTTTACATAATAGACCTAAGTGAGGTGCAAAATAGCACTGTATGTGATGTGATATGTGACTTACGTTTATACAGCACATATGATTATAATCCTGTCCTCAATGAGATTAATAATCATAGACTAGTAAGTGTTATTATAGATGTTACTCAAAGAGAGTATCAATCACTGGGGGATACTACACTGATTTTTATAATCTTAATTATTTTCAAGGTACCTTTGTTCTTATGATGGATAATAATCTTAATGTGCAAAACGCTGTGAGAACAATGATGAATCAAGATTGGGATACAGCGATAAGAGCTTTTAATGATAATAATGGGCACTATCAACTAGTTAATACAGCTTTTGGTAATGAATTTTTCACACAATTTCAAGAAGTGCTATTTTGCAACGATTGTAACTTGTACTACCGTTGGATAATCACTATGAATAATAATCTTAGAGAGTTTGGTGTTCATGCTTTTTTCCATGGAGCACTTCATTCTATATTTAAAATATTTTTCACTAATCAAGGTTATGCCAAAGTGGTTAGTGAATTCCAGGTTGGGGGTGATAGAAGAGAGGTAGATATGTTATTAACACTTTCTGGTAATATTAAACCACTTGTAATAGAATTTAAATATTGTTACATAGAAAATCAACTTAATCAGGTTATAGGACGTGCACAACGACAGATAGAAGGGTATGCAGATAGACAAGGGTTTGCACGTGTTACTTCAAGCAATCGTGTTGTTATGGCTGACGTTATATTTAAAGCTTTCCAGGCAGAACGGGTTTTGAATCCACCTAGCACTCTTATATCAGCTTGTAACACTGTGTGCGTGATAGATTTAAATAGGGCACGGGGTAGATAAGAAAATTATTGAGCAAGTCTGTTTATGTAATGCTTGATAACAATAATCTATATAGGATTTGAGCTAGCAAAGGTATTATATTTAGAATTTTTAAAATGTTGTAAGCTTTTTCAGGCCTGTACGGCTATAAGAAATCCTAGTTTGCCTTGACTTTTTAGTAAGAATACTAACTTCTTTTGGAACCTATAATGGAATTATTATATGATTACAAACATTGTATTCACGCTCAGGAGAAATTTCACCACAGGGTTTACCATACTTTATTATTTAATATCAAAAAGAGCTCTCTAATCTGTCTTCTCAATTCAATAAATGCCTTATTGATTTTACTTTATGGAGTATTAGTTACAAATATTGGCCAATTTAGTAACTTTTGATTCCTTTGAGAGAATATGCAATTTTGCTAGCCTTTCTTCTTCTGGCCATAGCTCGTCCTTCAGTTAGCTTTTTACATATAGTCCTGACTTTAACTTTTTTGTTTCCCTTCTCAGCAGTACTTCTCGCCCTAACGAAAGCTAAGCACTCTGGTAAGTCTATTTTTTGATTCGTTTCTGTACATACATTCTTATTGGTAACAACCTATATGAATCACACACCTAATGACAATGATTGGTCATACAATCTCATCACTAGACAAACCAGTAGTTTTGCAAATAATATCAACAGACACTCCTGCTTTAACTAGATTTTTTGCAACCTTGATTTTTTCTGCTTTTTGAATTTTTTCTTTATTAGCATGCATACCTTTAGATAAGGATCTTATCAT
>JAUEMM010000014.1 GCA_030441635.1 Wolbachia endosymbiont of Tyrophagus putrescentiae | reverse complement strand
TTGTGATAAAGTTTCAAGATCATTGTCCGTCGCCTCTCTTATAACATCTTCTTGATCCATGTAATTTAGATTATTACTATTTACAAAAAAACACTCTTGTGAGCGCACACGCACTATATCAGTAAAATTGTCTGTCTCTTGATTAACAATATTTTCAAAATATTTTTTCTCTGCTATTCTTCCTTGTTCAGAATGGTGACAGATCATTTCATCATTGTTATGTTTTTCAATATATATGCATAAATTTTTGCTATCTAACCCCAGTATTTTATGTTTTATGTAATTTTCACCACCAATATACCGTGAGCATGTGTATGCTTTACAAGCCTCAATATTCTCTGCAATATCCTCACAGCTACAGTATACATTGATACTAAGGATTAGCAGTGAAAGAAAAAAAAAGAGCCTAATCTTCATTTTTTAACACAGTATACCAATCAAAAACTATATTCGCTCTTACTACTTCTACCATATCACCATTTGAAATTTGATGCATAATTACAGTATCAATGTTTCGCTGTTTATTCAATACAAGAGACTTAATCATAACATAACCAGGTAGGCTAGGAATAGACTGTAAAAATAAAAAGATATGCTTATCACTTACTGCACTAAAACTTAATGTTACTTTACTCTTAATGACCTTTGTATGCTTACCTATATGTTGAATCTCAACTTCTTCTGGTACTGAAATTGACATTTCAGGACTTAACATACTATATTTTCTATACAAACGTTTAAGCTCAAGACTCAAATTACTGATATATTTACTGCTATGTAAACTAGAAGAAGAAACCCTTTGCCATAAATCAAGGTATTTGTTAAACACTACTTCTCTTTCATGAGCCTCAATAATTTGAGAATTAATAAAATGTATCCTATCAATAGTGTCCTGGTTTCTACTATACACTTTTTTATTGTAAACAAAAACACAAGCTAGTAGTGCAACCAACACAATAAATAACAAAAAAAACAAGAAAAACCGGATTATAGCCTTTCTTTTTAATTGAAGAATATTCATATCATTTCTTTTATTTTAACATCAACAACTACATGCTGTTTTTCAGATGGAAAGGAAATAGCTAAGTCTGAAATATAAACTGTTTGGGTACGGAAATTATTATTTAAGCTTTTTTTTAGTTCTCCATACCTATCGGAAACACTCGTATCAGATTGTAGATGAAATTTCAGTTCTGTAGTAATAGAATTTTTCAATTCATCATAACTCCACTCAAAAGACTGTAACTCTACATCAGATATTTTTAGCTTCTCCACATACCTAATTTGCGTAAGAGGAGAATACTCTATCTTCGACAAAACATTATTCACGTTAATAAAACTAAAATTGTCATCCATTTTTTTTGTGTTGTTATTTTTGGTAAGTTGTGTTAGCTGACCATCCAAAAGGTGCTCTTTCATTTTTAAATCACCTGTTATTCGAACATTAGAAGACAAATTTGATAAATAGAAAACATTAGCCATAATTAAACCAAGGGTTAGAAACAAAAAAAAACTAGGAGAGTTAATATATAAAAAATTAAATAAATAAAACTCTTTAGTTTCCTTTGTGTGAAACACAGCTGTTGGTTTATTCTTAAAACTATGAAATAAAATTACGGTATCACAAAATTTATCTTTTTCACTGATAGCTAGCTCCAGTTTTAATAATTCATTCAGCTCATAAGGAGTGAGTATACTTACACTGTTCTCTGAAAAGTTGATAACTGATAGGCTATCTTTAACATCCTCTTGCACTATAAGACAAAGGTCTATTGGGTCATCTCTTTTAAAACCAAACTTAGTTAAGGATTGCACAGTATTTTTCACTTCTTGATATATTCCACCCGCAATAATTCCTGGCAAATTATCACCTGTAAAAGGTATAAGTCGTGTAAACACTATCTTCTCATCCTTCATAACTATTTGCCTATATCCACTTGTTTTAGTAGAAGCAACCATAATTTTCCAGTGATTGGGATTTTCATGCAGAATTTTTTTCGCTATGTTACCCATTTCTATAGGGAGCATTAATATTCCCTTAAAATTTGAGCCTATATCAACAAGCATATCCAGCCAATATCTTATCATACTCTGAGTTTTTGATAAAACTAACAGGTACCACCAGTTACTATTATATTTGCCTGGCTTTTCAATCAGGAGTGCTGAGTTTATATCGTATTGGTTGGCAAAGTGTTCTACTTTTGTTTTTGCCAATAAATAAGCACTTATTCTATTCACATCAGGAATAGAATGTAGCATATAGTTTTGATCTGCATGATTTAAAACTAAGTACAGTGGAGCTTTTCTGTCGTCCGCAAGACATGATCTTAAATCAGAGATTACACTACTATTTTTACTCTTAATAAAATACCTTTTATTTAAAGTATTATTTTGAAAATATAGCAATATTGCACCCTCCTCCCCAATGGAAAGCATAAATTTGCTTTTTGGTTTTATTTTCAACATACTATTGGTTATACACTTACTTAAAATTTAAAATTGAATTTATTTAATTTCATTAAACATTCGAGGAGAATTTTTACAAATAATAACTGAGTGAAAATATCGCTTGCAAAAAAATTTCTGAAAAAACTTATTTTACTGAAATAGCTTAGAGTTTAAACTTACTTGGTAAGATATTCCCTTATCTTTTTCAAATCCTCCCAAGCTAGACGCTTTTGCTGAGGCTGGCGTAGTAAATAAGCAGGGTGAAATATAGCGGCTGTAGTAATCGAATCAGATAAATATTGATTGGTGTAAGTGTAAAACCTACCACGCAAATTAGGGATAGTTTTTGTATTATCAAGCAGGCTGTAGCACGCTATACCACCTACTAAAATTAAGATTCTTGGTGCAACAAGTGCTATATGCTTCTCAACAAATGGCCTGCACATATCAAGTTCTAGATCAGTTGGCTTTCTATTGCCAGGTGGACGCCAAAACACAGTGTTACTTATATAAACTTTTGTGCGGTCAAGATCGATTGCATTTAACATTTTATCAAGTAACATCCCACTTGCACCACAGAATGGTATACCCTGTAGGTCTTCATTTGCTCCTGGAGCCTCCCCTATTAGCATGATCTCCGCATTTGGATTTCCGTCAGAAAAAACAGTATTAGTAGCAGTTTTCTTAATTTCACAGCCTTCAAATGATTTAACTGCAGCTTTTAATTCATCAACGCTGTCACATTTGCTTGCAAGTTTCCTTGCCTCAATTATCCAATCACTCGGGAAAAAATCCTGTTGTTCTTTTTTATTAATTTGCTTATCTGCACCAACAAGCTTATCTTTTTCTGTCTCTAGTGTTTCTTTCATTGTGCAATCAACACCTATTTCATGATAGAACTTTAATAATTCCAAATCTTTATCATTGACCATATGCTTCAAAAATTAAGACGGACATGAAATAGCATCATTACAGCATAATACTATAGCTCTGTCAAGAGTACCTTTCTTTTATTTTCTTTGCTTTTTTTATAGCTAGACCATACTTCAGTTTTGATAAATGTCTAATATATAGTATACCGTTTAAATGATCTAACTCATGTTGAATGCACCTTGCAAGCCACCCGTTAGCTTTAATTGTTTTCTCTTTACCATCTATATCCCAATATTTCACAGTAAGGTATTGTGGACGTTTTATTTCATAGTGCTGCTCTGGAATAGATAGACAACCCTCCGTCATTACCACCTGTTCATCAGACAGCTCTGTAATCTCTGGATTTATCATACAAAAAGTTCCTATTGATTGATATCCTGGATATTCCTCTTGATATTCTGGCGATATACATGTAACAAAAACCCTTTTTAACACTCCCAACTGCACCGCAGCAAGACCAAAACCATTAGCATCACTAACAGTTTCGAACATATCGTTTACTAATTTTTTAATTTCATCGTTTATTTCTTGTACTTCGCTGGCACGTGTAATCAGTCTTTCGTCAGGAGCAATTACAATCGGTAATGTAGGCATAAAATTGAAATTCTATGTTTTATTTTTCTCTTTGTCCAGGTATATTAATATGTTGCTGTGTTTTTGCAATAAAAAACTATATAAACTAATTTTAAGAACTTAATTATGTACTCTGCAGTAATAGTAAAGCCAAAAAGAAATGTTTTTGCTGTTTTAGATATAGGTACAACAAAAATTATCTGTTTGATCATTAAAGTAGATAATAATTTCAACTACAAAGTAATAGGAACAGGTTACAAAATTGCAGAAGGCATAAATGGTGGATCAATCACTAACGTAAAACAAGCTAGCTATTCCATCTCATCAACTATGAACTTAGCAGAGCAAATGTCAGAAGAAACCATAGATCAAGTATATGTTAATATTGGAGGGTGTAACGTTTCGTCCTTTAATGTTTATAATGAAATCATTGCAGCAAATCATCAAATCTCTGATCGAGATATAAAGCGTGTAATCTTCCAAACGTTTGAAAAATACATTGAGGAGAACGTCATTATTCACAATATTCCACTAAGGTATCATTTGGATGATATGGTTGACATAAGAGAGGTAAGAGGACTGTATGGGAAAAGACTATCCGCTGATGTTAATGTTGTCACAGCATCTCGTCCTGCATTGACTAATATTGAAAGTTGCATAGCAAACAGTGAAGGACTGAGCATGGCTGGTTGTATAACATCTTCATATTCTGCTGGACTGGCTTGCCTGAGTGAAGATGAAAAAGAACTTGGCACTGCGATTATTGATATAGGTGGCGGGTACACTGCGATTGGAGTTTTTAAAATGGGAAAGTTAGTATATGCAAAAAGCATCCCTATTGGTGGAGTTCACATTACTAGAGATATCGCTTATGGATTATGTACAAGCATAGAAAACGCAGAACGTATTAAAATACTTTATGGCAGTACTATTGTAACTTCTATAGATGAAAATGAACGCATTACTGTGCAGAGCAATGAAAATGACGAGCCAATCCAGGTACTAAAATCTGAGCTCATTAACATCATCAGGCCAAGAGTAGAAGAAATACTCGAAATTGTAAAAGAACAGCTCAATAGTCAAAAAGATCCAGTTAATAAGATAGTAATTACAGGAGGCAGTAGCCAACTAGCAAGCATGAAAGAAATCGCAGGCCATGTGCTCAACAGGCAGGCTAGAATTGGATGCCCAACATCAATCAACGGCCTTGATGGGGAATATGATAAGAGTCCTATATTTTCCTCTGCCATAGGTTCAGTTAAGCTGATTCTTGAAACCTTTTATAAGAATGATTCTGGTATGTTTGGACAAGGTAGAAAAATAAGTAGGCTGTATAACTGGATTAAGTCAAGGGTTACTGTTTAAAATGAATTCTTAACTTTCTGCTTTCATCTATCTTAATTTTTTTGTAAACCATAATACTAGATCATCATCAAGATCAACTTTTGTACCAGGCTTAACACACTGATATTTGTATGTCACCCCTAACCCATCCGGTATATAACCTCGTTTTATATACAGTTTTTGAGCAACCCCATAATCAGCATAAAGACCAACACCTAAGCCAACAGTATAATTTCTTTTAGCTGCCTCCTTTTCTGCTACTTCAAGCAATGCTGATCCGATACCTTTATTTCTCATAGATGGCAGTATGTTAAAATCCATAACTTCTGGGATATTTTGATTTTTGAAAGATGGATAAGAAGACTTCCATTTTAGTGTTATATATCCAGCAAATTCATTATTATAAAAAGCAACCCAAACAATACGTTCACCAAGTTTTTGTTCTTGCAAATAAGCTTCAAACGTCGAAGCTGGTTTCAGCCAATTTGCTTCTGCAAAGTTTGTAACAATAATTTGAATATCGAATTTAGTGAACTCTCTTATAGCAATGCTATGTCCTGATCTCATTCTTATACTTTGATTCAAGCTACCTTTCCTAACTTATCATCCATAGACTTTATTTACAATTACATTTCCGTAAACGTTGCAATACAATAATCGTGCCATTGTCCTTTCTTTGGGCTATAATTAAAACTAAAGTGTCGAAAAATGAGTGAATTTCTAACTTTTCTCAAATCCCTTGTTATAAAATACAAGGTGTACTTCTTTGCACTATTTATATTACAAGTACTTGCATCTGTTTGGAGGATTGCTGTTGACTACAGCATAAAAGAAATAATAGATGCAATTCAGATGAATTCTGATGTTTCAACATTAATTGTGTTATTTATCTTTTGCAAGCTAATGCACCATGGAACGTTTTTCATTACCCGTTTGTTAAACATAAGATATAAACCCACAATATTTATTGAATCTATCACTAGCATGTATACAAGAACACTTGGTCATTCGTTACACTGGTTTGATTCTCACTTATCAGGTGAAATATCAAACAAGATTACGGACTTTCGAGACAACTTGTCTAATATGATAACCTACTGCTATTACGCTATACATAATATAGCAACTATTGCTATAAGCATAGTATTTCTACTCAAGGTTAATGTGCTATCGGCTATAGTAATGCTCATATTTATAATAATTTACACACCAGTAATAGCCTTTCTGCTAAAAAGACAAATGATGCTACAGGAAAAGTATACTTCTGCAAAACAGGAAGCTTCAGGAATTATAAATGATTCAATAGCAAATATATTTAGCATAAAAATCATTGGAAATACGTGGACAGAGTTTAAATTGAAACTAACTCCCGCATTGCTGCGTTTGCAAAACTTCACTAAAAAACTTCTCAAGTTTGACGCTTATTGGGTGGATAACGCTGACACAGCTATGGTAATGATAATGAATATAGTGCAAATCTATTTGCTAGTTTATCTGTATCAAAGTGGGCAAATTACTGCAGGTGGTTTTGCTTTTATTGCAATGACTACGCTCAATATACATGGCGATTTGGACTCATTTTTATCAAACTTGTTATTTAACATTAACCCCGCAATTGCATCAATGAAAGTGTCATTTTCATTTATTAATTATAGTTATGACGTTGAGGATAAGAAAGATGCAGGCTTGCTTATAAATGTACGTGGAGAAATTAAGTTTGATAATGTGTGCTTTGCATACAATCAAACTGATGTGTTGCATAATTTTAATTTACACATCAAAGCTGGTCAGAAAGTGGGAATAGTAGGTATTTCTGGTGCAGGAAAGACAACCATAATTAAATGCTTACTCAGGTATTTCGATGTACGCAGTGGACAAATTCTTATTGATGGTCAAAACATTACAAATGTTACGCAAGAATCTCTGCGGGCAAACATATCTGTAATACCACAAGACATCACTATGTTTCATAGAACTGTTTTGGAAAATTTGCAATTTGCAAAATACGATGCGAGTTTTGATGAAGTTGTCAAAGCATGTAAAAAAGCAAAAATCCACGAAGACATCATGCAAATGACTGATGGATATAACTCCATTGTAGGCGAAAGAGGAGTCAAAATGAGTGGCGGGCAAAGGCAGCGTATTGCCATTGCAAGAGCTATCTTAAAAAATGCACCAATCTTAATTCTAGATGAAGCAACCTCTGCACTTGACACTCCAACCGAGCATTTAATACAGGAGTCGCTGAGTGCAATGCTCAAAGTAAGCAAAACCACAACCATAGTAATTGCTCACCGCTTATCCACGTTACTACACATGGATCGCATTTTAGTACTCGAGCAAGGTAAAATCATAGAAGATGGTACACACCAGGAGCTTCTTAACAGAAATGGAGTATATAAAGTTTTATGGAATGCACAAGTAAAGGGTTTTTTACCAGGTCATAATGAAGGTTAAGAGTAGATGAAAACTTGACAATTCTTAGATAATGGCTATTATAAAGCGAGGTTTAGGGAGTGTATATGAGTTCAAACACCATTAATTGTATATTATTTATTATAATTACGTATGCATTAACGTGCATAGTAGCTTGGAGCATGCCTCCACAATATGCAGCATTAGCAATATTCATGCCAGGCACGGTTGCAATTTCTTTAACAATTTACAACAAAGAAAAAGTAAAGGATCTTTTCAAGTTTAGCTCACTAAAAAACTGTTTATCTGGATTTATAATTCCAATAGTAGCTATACTAATTACTTATACTTTTTACTTATATTACTTTTCATTTTGGGATGAATACTTTGGTTCATTTACATTAAAAAAAATAAAAGATCTAGTTCCAGGTCAAGAGGTCAATATAACAACATTACTACCAACATTACTACCAATAACTTTTGTATACCTGATTTTTACCTCTCTCGGTGAGGAAGTTGGATGGCGTGCTTACCTACTTAAAAAGCTTAAGCCCACAATACCAAATTTTTATGCAAGAACAATTATTGTAGGCATTATCTGGGGAATATGGCATATACCTATATATACGGCTAATAGTTCAGACATGTGGAAAGATGGTTTTACACTTCCAATTATCTGCACTTATGTCATTTACACTTGTGTATTATCCATAATATTCGCCTGGTTATTTGAAAAAGATAATTCTATTTGGCCAGTAACTTTTTTTCACACAACATTTAATTTTCAGGCTAGCATTCATATGCAATTTACCACACTTTTTCCTGTATCAACTTCTGAGGCAGTAGTTAGTAATATACTATTAGCAGCTTCTTATCTTATAGTTTGGGGAAGCATTGTTTGGTTTGATAGGAGAAGAAAAATTCTTTAGAGGGACACGCATGAATGTTAGACAATTAAGTAGATTGATACCTTTACTTGTGCCGTTAACACTAACCTCTGCTGTTTTATATAGGAAAATATATACTAATCAACATCCTAAACCTACAGATATAAAGCCTACTAAGTTTAACAAATTTTTTAAAACTGAAAGTTTCGATCCTGATTACCTTGCACCATTCCCAAAATTAAGTGAATTTGACCGCGAAGTATTGAAAGTATGCGGTGACTGGGGTAGTAAACCGACAAGAGAAGACTTTAAAAAATTTTTAGACGATCCTAAAAATAAGAAGGATGTGCAAGATATCTATGAAGGATTAGACAAACAAGTAATTACACCTAATGCAGATTTAGAAACATTTAAAAAGGAATTTTTAGATGTGTGGTTCGGAAATCGTGGTTTTGTACATACTTTTTGTGGTGAGCCAGATGGTCATAAGCAATGGACTAGTCTTGGGGGTATGCACTTTATTGGAAGATATCTTGAAGCTCAAGAAAAAGGATGGGCTGGACTGTGGGATGGTTGTGATAAAAAGGAAATAAGACCTCCAGTTTGGACAATCGGAATACGTTATAAAAACACAAAAGGAGAGATAAAGGAAAAATGTCCTGGAGGCTTCGATTACTCGTCTGCAAAAGAGATTCTTATTTACGCAACAAAAGCATGTAAGGCTTTTCAAAAACATGGGGCAAGAAAAGAAGGAACATGCCTTTATCCAACTTCAAAAGAATATCAATCTATGTTGCATGTAGATAACTTTGCTATTTTATCATTCTTTTCTACTCTTTCATTAAAAGCTGAGAGGTGTGGTGCGTATTTAGAACAAGTGGATATAAAAGGTGTAGAGAATAATGTAAATTTTAAAAGTTATGCAACATAACAGTAAAAGAAAATATCTGTATTCTTCTTGGTGGTGGTTGGTTCACATTAAAAAAAGAAAAGGAGCATTCAATGGACATTAAAAATTTACTGCAAGAATTCATAGAAGACAACGGCTCTGTCGGTGCTGCTGTTGCAATTATCGAGGATGGCAAAACCTCATTCTACACACATGGAAAAAAATCAGTGAATGGGAATGATTTGGTTTCCACAGATACTATTTTTGAAATCGGATCGATTACCAAGGTTTTTACTACTCTTCTCTTGGCTGAAATGGAATCTCAAAAATTGGATGAGCCGATTGAAAAATATCTACCAGGAGTCAAAATTCCTGAGCGGAACGGGAAAAAATATGCTGTACTTGCTTATCAAGATTTGTCAAAGGACCCTTGGTTTGCTAAACTAGAGCCGGAAAGGTTAGAAAAAATTAAACAATTTGGAATGTGCAATGAGAATGAAAATTGAACACACCATATCTCCAAATAGTGAAGATATTGAATACTTATCCACAAAGATTAATGAGGAAAGCACTGACAAAGGCGTATCTCACCCTTTCGCCTTTTTTATACGTGACGAAAAAGAGAGTATAATAGCAGGTTGTAGTGGATATGTTATTTATGGATCAATTTATACAGATTTGCTTTGGGTGCACAAAAAACATAGAAAAAAAGGTTTAGGAAAGCAACTTATGAAAAAAGTTCATGATTACGGTCGTGAGATGCATTGTAAAATAGCAACTGTTGCAACTATGAGTTTTCAGAAAGCGAGAGCATTTTACGAGAAGCTCGGGTATAAATGCGATTTCGAACGCCAAGGCTATGTTGATGGTGCAATATGTATGTTCTTGAAGAAAGCACTCTAAAAGGCAACGCTTGACATTGGAATTTAATAAATTTATTTTTATATAATTAAAGTTTTGCTTAAAGCATGAACGTTACCATACACTCACAGGAAGATTTTGAACTCATGCGTAAGGCAGGCAAGCTTGCTGCAGAAACTTTAGATTTCATCACACCACATGTGAAAGTAGGGATTACAACTAATGAACTAAATGATTTATGTCATAATTTCATAATTGATGCGGGTGCAACCCCTGCCCCACTAAACTATAAAGGATATCCCAAATCCATTTGTACCTCAAAGAATGCTGTTGTATGTCACGGTATTCCTGATGACATTCCCCTTAAAGATGGGGATATTTTAAATATCGACGTTACAGTAATATTAAATGGCTGGCATGGAGATACAAGCCGTATGTTTTGGGTTGGCAATCCATCAGTAAAAGCAAAACGTTTGTGTGACACCACTTATAATGCATTAATGAAAGCAATAGAGCAAGTTAAGCCTGGAAATAAGCTAAATGAAATTGGACGTGCAATAGAAGGATATATTAGTGATTTTAAGTACTCAATTGTACGCAATTATTGTGGACACGGCATAGGAAAAGTTTTTCATGCTTCGCCTAGCGTAGTACATTTTTATGATCAAAGTGAAGATATTGTTTTAAAAGAGGGAATGTTTTTCACTATAGAACCAATGATTAACGCTGGAAAACCTGACACTCTATTAAGTAAACTCGATGGCTGGACTGTTACAACACGTGATTTCTCCCTTTCCGCTCAATTTGAGCACACAGTTGGAGTAACAAAAGATGGTGTTGAAATATTTACGTTATCTCCTAATAATTGGCACTTTCCGCCCTATAGTTGTTAAAACTAAACTAAGGATATAACTGTTCCATTTTCCAATTATTTTTTTCAGTAAGAGTATAACGCAATCTAATATGCCTCCTGTGTTTTCCTTCCTGCCAGAATTCAATCATTCTTGCTGATATACAAAACCCTACCCAGAAATCTGGACGTGGAATTTGTTGATTGTAAAACTCCTTTTCTTTTAATAAAATGTTCTCCTCAAAGTCTTCCCAGCTTTTTAGAACATCAGATTGCTTCGAACACCACGCGCTGATTTGACTATCACGTGTACGAGAAGAATAATATTCATCAGCTTCATCGCCATCTAGAAGTTTTACATCCCCTTCAACTCGTATCTGCTTACAAAACTCCGGCCAGTGAAACACTAGTGCAGCCTTAGGATTTTCCACTAACTCCTTCCCTTTTCTACTGTTTATATTAGTAAAGAAGACAAAACCTTTTTTGCTGTACTCTTTCAGCAATACCACCCTAGCAGATGGAACGCCATCCTTACCACATGTTGCAAGCGTCATCGCAGAAGGCTCCTTATATGAAGAATTGAGTACAATTTTATACCACTCTGAAAATAAATTAATGGGATCTTTTTCTAACATACATAACAACTCATTCTAAAAATTTAGCTGCAGCAATACGCTCCCGGAAATTCAACTCCATAGATTGACGCTTACTGAAAGATAGCATTACTCCAAGCGCAATACTTGAGGATAATAAAGATGAACCACCGTAACTAAGCAAAGGTAACGTCATACCAGTAGTGGGAAAAATACTTAATGTTACCCCGACATTGATTATAAACTGTGTAATAAACTGGATTGATATACCTAGCACTGCTAACAAGTTAAACAATTCACTCTCACGATATGTGATATAAAATAGTCGCACTGCAATAATACCAAACAACGCTAGCGTAATTAAGCACATAATTAAGCCAAACTCTTCCGCTAAAACAGAAAATATAAAATCTGTATAGCAATCAGGTAGCAGCATTTTTACAGTGCCTTCACCTGGACCTACACCTGTTAATCCTCCTCTTGTAAATGCCTCCAGCGACTTTGTCACTTGAAAATTGTCATGTTGAGAAAAAAAGAGGAAATTGTAGATCCTTTGTTTAATATGTGGAAGACAAAAGTAAGCTACCGTAACGCCAGCTACTATTATTCCTCCGATATACATAAAATACAAAAATGGAGTACATGCTACAAACATTTGTGCAACCCAAGAGTATGTTAAAAGCATCGACATACTAAAGTCAGGCTGCAAAAGCAGCATCACAAAAACTAATAAGAATATTATGATTGACACTTGTACCTTAAACTTTATGTTGCTAGCCAGAACACCAGCAATTACTACAGAAAAAAATGGCTTCATAAATTCAGAAGGTTGAATTGATACTTTGAAAATATATAACCATCTCTTTGCCCCTTTTACTTCTCCACCAAGCACTAGCACAGCTATAATTAAAACAATAGAAAAAATAAAACCCACGAGCGATAGATGAAACACCATTCTCGTACTGGCAAATGAAAATACTAACAGCACTGCTAACGATAACACCATGTAAACTATGTGACGTCTTATGAAATAATCCTGTGATAAGAAAAAGCGCTGTGCAATAACAGGGCTTGCTGAATAAACTAAAATAAAGCCTATAGTTAATAAAAGAAATATAGGGATAATTAAGTAATAATCTAATGTCCTACCCCAGTGCTTATTAATACTCATTTCATGCTAGAATGTATTGCTACTACTCCGCAGCTCATATTACGGAACTTAACATCTTTAAATCCTGCATTTTCAATTTCATCTTTAAAATCATCTTGTGCTGGAAACTCTCTTATACTTTTTACTAGATATTCATATGCACCTTGATCATTAGCAAAAATACCGCCAATTTTAGGGATTATTTTAAATGAATAAAAGTCGTAAAGTTTATTAAACATCTTGTGCTGATAGTGGGTAGGAGCAAATTCCAAGCATACAAATTTTCCTCCCGGTTTTAATACCCTATGCATTTCACTCAAAGCTTTTTTTCGATCTGAAACATTGCGAATGCCAAAAGCTATCGTACAATAGTCAAACACAGAATCTTCAAACGGCAAATTTTCAGCATCTGCACATACCCAATTAAGATCGAGACAATTTAAGTTTATGGCTTTGTCATGTCCTTTATTCAGCATATTTTGATTAATATCGCATACAGTCACTTTGCTACTTGGCTCTTTTTTCACTATTCTTAACGCTATATCTCCAGTGCCTCCCGCAACATCCAAAACCTTAACGTTTCTTACAAGATGCATATTGTCTACCATCTTGTCTTTCCATAACCTATGCATTCCCAAACTCATTATGTCATTCATGATGTCATAACGGTCCGCAACAGAGTCAAATATTTCTTTTACCAGTTTTGCTTTACTCATTATACCTTCATATGAATTACCTTAATATATAGCAATCTTAAAAAATAAGAATAGATATCTAAAAAATTCTTGCAAAATTGCACTATTTAATTATCCTTACAGCAATAAGTTAGTTGTATGAAAAAGTTTTCCGTATTTTTGTCTTTAATAGTAATTATTTTAGTGGTTATTGCTTACTTGTACAAGCATAACGAAGCTGATTATCCGCAAGTGGTGAATGTTTACTCTTCGCGAAAGGAAGAACTAGTACGGACTTTATTTGAAGAATTTACAAAAAGTACAGGTATTAAAGTTCGTTATATAATTGACGATTACTCTCAATTGCTTTCCCGCATTGAAACCGGAGGTGGCGCTGATGTATTCTTAACGGCAGATGCAGTAAATTTGATTTTAGCAAAAAAGAGAGGTCTTTTATCTCCAGTGGATTCAGAGATTTTAAATAGTGCTATACCTATAAGATTCAAAGATAGCGAGAATTACTGGTTTGGTCTAACAAAGAGAACAAGAATATTAGTTTACAATAAAGAACTAGTTAATCCTAAAGACTTGAGTACTTATGAAGATTTAGCAAGCGAAAAATGGAAAGGAAAAATATTGGTACGCTCTTCTACAAGTCCTTATAACCGATCACTAATTGCTTTTATGGTTGCAAATAATGGCTTTGAAAAAACAAAAGAATGGGCAAAAGGAATTGTCAATAACATGGCAAGAAAACCAAGTGGAGGCGATGTTGATCAAATTAATGCTGTAGCTGCCGGCGAAGGAGGAATAGCAATAGTAAATAGTTATTACTTTGCAAGAAGTCTCTATGAAAATAAAAAGAATATCAGTAAATTAGGAATATTTTTCCCTAATCAAAATGGCAAAGGCGTGATGGTTAACGTCAGTGGTGCAGCAGTAGTAAAAAATGCAAAAAACAGACAAAATGCCATAGCCTTACTGGAATTTTTAGCAAGCAAGCAGGCACAGGAATTATACGCAAAGAAAAATCAAGAATACCCTGTAGTTGAAGGTGTTGAGGTGTCTGATATACTCAACTCATGGGGAAATTATCTACAAAGTGATTTACCACTTAATGAGCTTGAAAAGTATCTGTTTAAGGCAGTGATGATAGCAGACGAGTGTGGATGGAAGTAAATGGAAATAATTATAGGTAGTACCAGCAGTGAATTAGGTAAATCTATAGCTAGTAAACTTAATATTCAAGCTTCCCCTGTGTTGGTGTCTAAGTTTGCCGATGGCGAGATAAATGTAGAGGTAACAAGCAATCAGGAAGTATTTGTAATACAGTCTACATCTCCTCCCGTGAACGATAACCTCATGGAGCTTCTACTACTCGTTGACGCAATCAAAAGAGCAGGAGCTAGAAAAATAACAGCGATCATTCCTTATTATGGGTATAGCCGTCAGGATAGAGTTATGAAGAAGAATAATATGTCCTCCGCTTTAAGTGCTAAGTTGGTTGCAAATATGATTGAAGCTGCAGGTGTAGATCAAATTATAATTGCTGATTTACACTCAAGTCAAATTGAAGGTTTTTTTAATATACCAGTTACTAATCTCAATTGCCTTGAAGCATTTGCTAATTGCGTGCGAAAAGAAAATTTAGCTATTGTTGCTCCGGATGTAGGGGCAATCGGACGAGCCCGTACTTTCGCAAAAATCATGGAAGCAAGATATAATATTGAATTAAGTAATAAAATTGTTGTGGTAGATAAACATAGAGAAAAAGCTGGTACATCCGAGGTTATGAGCATTATTGGGAAAGTTGCAAATAAAAACTGTGTAATTATTGACGATATAGTTGATTCCGGTGGAACTTTGTGTAACGCAGCCTTAGCATTAAAAAACGGTGGTGCAAGATCAGTGATTGCATGCATCACACACGGCGTTCTTTCTGGAAATGCAGTTGAAAAAGTATCTTCATCTGTTCTGGATAAGTTAATTATTACTGATACAATACTTCCAAAATTTTCAAAAACTGATAAAATAGAAGTTGTTTCTATCGCAAACATTTTAGCTGACTTTATATTAGAGACTAGAAATGCCTACTAAATCAACAGAAGATATAATCACCTCATTAATAGAGTTTGCAAATAAAAGAAAAATTACCATAACTAAAGAAGAAATGTTAAAGATTGCGCATCTTGTGAGAATTAAGTTATCAGATGATGAGGCTGAGTTCTACTCAAGAGAGCTGACAATGTTAGATTGGATACACGATACATTAGCAAAAGTTAATATTGGGAGCACACCTCCTATACGTTATGGTAGTATCGATAAAAAAGTTCATGTACGTGACGATACCGTATGTTCTGGTAACATAAAGGAAGATATATTATCCAACACAAATTCTGAGGATGGATATTTTGTAGTACCAAAAGCAATAAGCGATTAAATACTGCCAATAAAAGCAAAGTTGTAGTCTATATGATCATTGGCATAACAGGCGAAATAGGTGTAGGTAAGAGTTTTGTTGCAAGTTGTTTCAAAAAATTCGGAGCTGCTATATTTGATGCAGACTTTATAGTGCATCAGCTCTATAAAGCAGATAAAAGTATAATAAACTATGCAAAAAAAAATTTCCCTGAGGTGATTATTAGTGGTAAAATAAACAGACTCGTACTATCTAAGTATTTTTTAGCTTATGATAAATGTTGGCTAGAATTTGAATCCCTAGTTCACTCCGCTGTACTCCAGAAACTTAAACTTTTTTTTGCCCGGGAAAGACGAGTCGGTAGAGAGCTGTTGGTTCTAGATATTCCCCTTTTATTAGAAACAAAACTTCATTTATATTGCGACTTCATAATATTCGTTCACGCAAATAGGGCCATATACAATCAAAGACTGAGTAAGCGCAACTTAGACGATAGAGTATTAAATTTAATTCGTAATATTCAGTTTCCTCTACAATTAAAAAAAAATTTGAGCAACTTCACTCTTAACGCTGGCTTAAATAAAGGACATGTTCTTTTGCAAATCAAAGAAATAATAACTGAAGCTAAAAAAGAAATTGAATTTTTAAAATATTATATTAACACTAACTTAATGTTTTAATATATAATAGTAATTGTGCTCAATTGTATAAAAGCTATGACTGATGAAGACTTTCTCAACGACCAGGATGATGAAGGCGATAGAAGAGAAATATACAAGAAAAAAAACAGCGAAGAGCAGTGTAATACAGATGAACAAGATCTACAACAATATATCCAAGATTATTTAAAACAATTTGAAGATATTTTAAATCAAATCGATGAAGATGTAGATGAACTGGATAGTTACGGAAAAACAATGGAGGTCAAACGTAGTATAGATCGACTGATAGAAACCTTATATAGTAAAGCAGCATCTGAAGATATTGATACAGAGCTTGAAACTACAAAACATACCCGCGATAAAGTAAATTCCGTTAAAAGAATCAATGAGAAAAAGAAAGCAATTGAGGAAACGCTCATCCATATACTTGCTCAACAACAACGAGAAAAAAATCTTGTTAAGGATAAACAACATTCAGCACAGGATGTAAAAAAACAGATAAAGTCTTCAATCAAAGAAGTATTATTTTCAGTCATTGCTAATAGAATGGACCCAAAAAAAAGAGCTGGCGAAACTAGTGAAAGTAATGAAAAACATGCTCATATATATGGAAGAGAGGCTACTAGTGGATTGCTAAGTAAATTACTAAAAACATTTTTATCTGCAGTTCGTACCGCAATACATGAAATTGCTAATGAGATTACCAAGCAGCTCAAACAATCTAATAGTCACGCTCAAAAAGTTGAAGAAAGTAGAAATAATTCACGCGATGAGGGCAGATCTCATTAAAACTTCTTTTAAAACTCATTCACATGTAAACTAAAAGTTTTCGTCAAAATATTGCATTCATTACCTGCAACTTCCAACACTCCATTATCAATCATAATTTTTTCTTCTTTTTGATTGATAATTTTAATAACCATAACACCAGATAATGTAGAAATCAAAAAAGGAGCATGATTAGCTAAAACCATAAACTTTCCTTCCGGTCCATCCATTGATATAGATATAACATTATCAAATGAAACATGATCATCAGGAGAAAAAAACTTTACCTTCATAATTATTAGCTCTTCATTTCAGCTTTTATCATTTCTGCTTTTTCAATTGCTTCATCTATACTTCCCACCATATAGAATGCAGCCTCTGGCAAGTGATCATATTTACCATCAATAATACCCTTAAAACTAGAAACAGTTTCAGCAAGTGAAACAAATTTACCAGACATACCAGTAAATACCTCTGCAACGTGGAAAGGTTGAGAAAGAAATTTTTGAATTTTACGAGCTCTATCAACAATAAGTTTATCTTCATCAGATAATTCATCCATACCAAGTATAGCAATAATATCTTGCAAAGATTTATAAGTTTGTAATATACGTTTTACTTCAGATGCAACTTGATAATGCTCTTCACCAATTATTTCAGGAGATAAAGATTGAGAAGTTGAATCAAGAGGATCAACAGCAGGATATATCCCCATTTCTGCTATTTGCCTTGATAATACTGTAGTAGCATCAAGGTGAGAGAAAGTTGTGGCTGGAGCAGGATCTGTCAAGTCATCCGCAGGAACATATATAGCCTGTACAGAAGTAATTGAACCAGAAACAGTCGAAGCTATTCTCTCTTGCATCGCACCCATATCAGTTGCAAGTGTCGGCTGATAACCAACAGCTGATGGAATTCTCCCAAGCAATGCAGAAACTTCAGAACCAGCTTGAGTAAATCTAAAAATATTATCTACAAAAAATAATACATCTTGGTTTTCACAATCACGAAAATATTCTGCCATAGTTAATGCTGTTAAGGCAACCCTAGCCCTCGCTCCAGGAGGTTCATTCATCTGACCATAAACTAAAACAGCTTGAGATTCTTCATGCCTGTCTATATTAATCACATTTGATGTAATCATCTCATGATACAAATCATTACCTTCACGTGTCCTCTCTCCCACACCGGCAAAAACAGAAAACCCTTTATGAGCTTTTGCTATATTATTAATTAATTCCATTATAAGAACAGTCTTACCAACTCCAGCACCACCAAACAAGCCGATTTTTCCACCTTTTAAATAAGGTGCAAGAAGATCTATAACTTTTATTCCCGTTACTAGAACTTCCTCTTGTATCTTTTGCTCAATAAAACCTGGTGGTTCTTTATGTATAGGCTCTAAATTAAACTCCCCATTTAAAGTGCCACGCTCATCTATCACTTCTCCAACAACATTGAAAATCCTTCCTAAAGTTGCACGTCCAGTCGGAACTGATATTGGTGCACCTGTATCAACAAACTCATCACCTCTTGATACACCATTTGTGCTGTCCATAGCTATACAGCGTACTGTGTTATCACCTATATGCTGTGAGACTTCTAGAACTAGCTCCCTACCCTTACATTTCAACTTACTTTTCAAGGCATTAAATATTTTAGGTAACTCCCCTTCAAACTTTAAATCAATAACTGCCTGAGTTACCTTAACCACTCTTCCCATGTTTAATTTTACATTTTTATTGCTTGACACTATAAAAATTCCTTTAAGAAAAGTAAATTTTACACCATTGACGGAAATTTTGCAACATCATTTACGTCTCATTATGAATAACGCAAATGCATTTAACATCCATGTGATAATAAATAGCGCTAAGCTAAGTGCATAAGCCGCCAAAGTTTGAGGGCTACTGAAATCTTGATCTCCAGTAAGTAACGTAGCAATTTGCACAGTAATAGTAGTAACTGAGTGAAGAGGATTAAAAGTCAAATTTGCATTAATCCCAACAGCCATCAATACAATCATTGTTTCACCTATCGCCCTTGAGATAGAAAGCAAAACTGCACTTAAAATCGTAGGCATCGCATACGGTATTATTATGTGTCGTATGGTCTCCGCTGGAGTTGCCCCTAATGCCATAAAACCATAACGCAAGCTTTTAGGAACTGACCTTATTGCATCCTCTACCAAAGAAATGAAAAAAGGAAGAATCATTATTCCAATCGATAAACCAGCAACTAAAGCACTTTCTGAATGTACACTTAAACCAAAAAAACTTGCCATTTGCTTCACAGCAAAGGACAAAAAGACTATTGCAAAATATCCATACACAACTGTAGGAATAGCAGATAAAACCTGTAATGCCGTATTTACCGTGTAACGAATCCTTTTACTAGCATACTCACTAATATACACTGCAGAAAATAAACCTAATGGAACAACAACAAGCATCGCTACAATAGTTATAAGCAGTGTACCAACCAGAAGTGGTGCTATGCCAAAACAACCTGACTTTTCTGCATTAATATTGTGATTCCACTTTAAACAAAATAAAAATTCTGAAATATCTACTTTCTCAAAAAAATCAAAAGATTTTACAGAAATCAATAACATTATAAATAGGGTAATCAGAAAAGATGTTATTAAAGCTGCAAATAATATTAATTTTACTATTTTATATTTCTTACTCTTGAAAATAAAAAAAAGTATGAAAAAAGATAATAAAACCGCTATACAAACCACTAGATAACTATCATAAAAAATTGATAAACCGCTTAATACCCATAAACAACTTAAGTATAAATAAAATTCAACTTTGCTTTTTATAAGAGACTTATTATTAAAATAAAAAAGAATCACAATAATAAGCAATATAGATACAAATAAGGCCGTTATCACATCAAGTTACAAATCATCTTTTTATTAAGTATTGTTTTATAATGATGTTACTCATTATTGACAATAAAGTAAAATAACCTAAAATAAATACTTTATATTAAATATAAAAACAAAATGAAAAGAACATTTCAACCAAAAAATTTAATTAGAAAACGTCGACATGGATTTCGTTCCCGCATGGCAACAAGAGCTGGGAGAAAAATTTTAAATAGACGTCGCACTTTAGGGTGCAAGAAGTTATGCGCATAGTAAGCATAAAAAAAAAGATTTTGCTACTGCATTTAGTAAAAAATTAACATCTGATAATTTTTTCTATCGTGGTCTTTACATATCGTTATATGCCATAAAGGAAGCAAAGCTTGAAAAGCACCTTAATACAGTTAGAGTAGGAATAGCAGTCAGTAAAAAGACAGGAAAAGCAGCAAAGAGAAACAAAATAAAAAGACGTCTTCGTACCCTTGCCAGAAAATTGATGTTAAATACAAATAATATAGGGTATTACTATATAATACTAACTCAAAAAAATATTATGCAAGCAAGTTATCAAAATTTACAAAAAGACCTAACTATTTGCCTAAAAAGAATAAAATAAAAGAAAAACTCAATTAAAGTATTTACAACTATTTTAATCATGATAATATAGGTAAATTATTAAATTAAAGTTAATAG
>JAUEMM010000013.1 GCA_030441635.1 Wolbachia endosymbiont of Tyrophagus putrescentiae | reverse complement strand
AAGCTGAGTTTTTAATTCCTCTTTTTCCTCACAATGCATAATAAGCTTAATAATGGGTATATTGTTATCTACAGAATGCCGTTTAATCAAATTTTAAGCAGTATTATAGATGATCTTTGTGTGAAGGGGTATAAATTATATATCAAAAACATAGGTAGCGCTAAAAACATGGTCTTAGACGTTTTTTAACCAACTAAATAACATACAGATAAAACATACAGATAAAATTAAACGTTGAAGAGTAGCTGTGTTTCCTGCCTGTTCACTGTAGAAGATATCCTAAATACCATAAGACCCGCGGCTTTAAGGCCATGATACGAAGGCAGTTTTGGAAACTATGATCCATTAAACAGTAAAGTTCTGTAATATCCATTTTCATGGGTAACCTCCTTTTCAAAGTTGTGAATAAATGTTTGGAGTTTACCATACTTTTTTCTTCTCAGTTCCACTTTTATCCATTTTTTAATCCGTAACTAGACTAGGGTAAGTAAGGTTGATTATACAAATCAATGCTTCATATATTAAAAAATTTTCTTTATAGGGTTTTTTATAAAGTTAAGATGTGGTGTTAATTGGCTTTTAAGGGCTATTATAAACGTTCTTTAGGTTAAGGTGATATAATTATACCATGAAATCCTAGAATCGCTTTAAAATGATATTATGGGCTACTCGTTTTATGTTGTGTTTTTTAATATTAAACTTCTTTCTTTTTGCTTACTAGTTATATGAACCATTACTCATTACTATAGTTATTATATTTTATATTAGTTTATTATTATATCATTTATTATTATCTATATATATAATATATAAGATTACCGGAAAGTGGAAATCATTCACTGCAGCGGGTTTAAGCGTTGCCAAATCAGCTAAATTTTTTGGAAATGGAAACTCAATTTTCTGTATAGTCAGTAGCTGAAAATCTAGTAGTTTCGGTGATTTATCTGATATATCTTTCATTTCCAAATTGTAGTAGGTTTTTTGGAAAGCGTGGAAATTCGACATATTGGAAATTGGTTTTTGCTAAAAATTTAAGACCAAAAAATTTTCAATTAATTAAAAATTGGTTATTTCAAACTTTCCCGCACCAGCATTAAACTCACCTACACCTTTTGCAAAAGGTCCGGTTACAATATCAAGCCATTTATCTTCCTTCGAATATGCGGCCATACCTTTTACTATCTTTTTTTCGTTCAACAATTCTTGTGCTAGACGTTCAATTTTATGTCTGCTGACGTTATGAAATTCACTAGGTAGCCTATGCCGTTGTCGAAATACGCCTGGTCCACCTGTATGTGTAAATGGATGTCCTTCCTCTGCTGATATTGCAATTGCTTGTACTAGTATCTTTTTTAAGTATCCATCAGACGATTTTCCTAATCTAATTTCTTCAGATATATCTTCAAGTAAACCAGTTGCTGAACGTAAATAAGTTTTTATGCTTCTATCTGTTCCTCCATTAGATTTGACTATTGCACCTTGATATACCGCATTATTAACCTTACCAATTTTAAGTATGTTGTACACAGTATTCTGATTTTCTACAGAAGCAGGCCACAATGCAAAAGCACACCTTACTCCATCAACAAGCGCGGTTGTTCCTCTTATTGCATCCCTTGCTTGCTCTACAGTTGTAATTGGTCCACCGCTCTTAGGTTTTCTCATATGGTGTGCTATAACCACAGATGCTCCTGTTTCAGTTGCTAAACTAGCAATCATTCCTATTGTACACCACCCTATTTCTGGATCTGAATTTATATCAGCATGAACAAATGATGTCAATGGATCAAACACTATCAACTTTAAATTTTTCATTGAGCTTAATTGCGTACTAATATCTTTGAACTTTTCTGAGATTTCAGGACATTTACCACGCATATTAGTTTTTACTACAGAGAAAAGTTCTCCTATATTTGGCATAGGTACTATAAACAACCTGTCCCTATATTCTGCTCTTTTACCTTCAGGATCAAGACGATCAAGTCTACGGTGTATTTCATCTGCATCATCTTCTCCTGCAAAAACTACTACAGATCCGTGCTCTTTAATCATAGGACCAAAACCACACATCTGATCTATATCACTTGCTACCTTAAGTGCTAGATCAAGTAATAACATTCCTTTTCCTGTATCTCCCATAGCAGCCACTATTGAGGTAACACCTAGTGGAAATAATCCTTCAACAAGAAACTTTTGTTCTGGTACTTGACCTAAATAACGATTCACACTCCAATCTAAAATGTTAAGTGGCTGCTTAGAAGGTTTCTTCAAACTTTTTTCAATAAACTCTGCAATATTTTTTCCTTCTTTCACACAATCAGCAGCATCCCATTTTTCAGGTTTGTCTTGTGGAATTTTAAGCACAGCAAGTGATGCAACTCCTATTTCTAAAAGCTTCTTTTCAGCATTTTTGGCATATTTTGCACCGGCCTCATCATTGTCAGGCCAGATAATAACATGTTTACCTGTAAGTGCTGTCCAGTCGTTTTTATCAATAGGTGCGTTTGCTCCACACATAATTGTTGTAGCTGTAAGACCTTGTCCTATCAACGCTTCTGCACACTTTTCTCCCTCAACTAAAATAACTTTATCAGATTTTAAAATACCTGGAATATTATAGAGAGGTCTTATCTTTGGTGCTCTATAACTCAACGCTTTAACATCAAAAGGACGATATTCTTTTCCTTTTGGAGTATCATAACGGTAGACTGTGACAATAACTTGATTGTTTTCATCATAGTAATTCCAACTGCATGTTAAAAATTGTTTCAGATACTTAATATTTTTATATTCTCTAATATCCAGCCATTCAGCTATAGAATTCATTACTTCAATAAACTCTATTTTAGCATTCTTTCTATGCACTGCTGCCCAAAGATCGATGATATCACCTCCCTCACCAGTCGCGAAGTCCTTCCACAGTCCTATGTTACTACCAGCTAACTCCACAACTAGACTTTTGCCTTTATTACCTTGCACATCACCAACATAAAATTTTTCACCACAGAAAGTTCCTCTTGGCAGCAAATAAGAAAGGCAAGATCTAATATTTAGTAGAAGCTGAGCTTTTAGTTGTTCTTTTTCAATTGTTAGCTTGTAATGTCCATTTTTTTGTGGAATTGCAGTATTAAAATCACAATAGGTATCCATAAAATCTCCAATATATTTGAAATTTAACTAACTTGGTTAAGCTGTAACCACAATATTAGAGGTTTTCCAATATCCATTGACTTTGCGAATATATTTCGTTATTGGCTTACTATTCCTGAGTTCATACATCACTTTCAGTGTATTTGTGCATTCATTAGGTTTAAACATAACAATGCAGGATGTATAGCTACTCCTTAAAATGTTTGAGCCACTTAAAGCTTGAAATGGATTTTTTTCCAATGTGGCTAAAGATACTTTTTTAGTGTAGTGCGTTAATACTATTCCAGCCATAGGGTTAGTTATTGAACGCAATTTATCCATACCACTTTTTAGGAAAGAAAACATGTTTTTGTAGTTGAGGAAAGAGTCGATAACAATTATATCAACTGTCTTTGCGTCCAATTTTTCCACTATCATTGATTTTATTTCTTCAGGATTTAAAGTTAATTGTATTTTTTTTGTAATGAACAAATTTTCTTTCAAAAGTTTTGGGTCGATTTTAAGTTGCTGTAAGCGTTCTCTCATATCATCATATTCCATCTCATTCTGCAGATAGAATATCTTAAGTGGTCTTGCAGGTTTCATACCAAGGAATTCCACTCCAGCAGCCATATGTATCAGTAGAGAAAGGAGAAAGCTGCTTTTCCCAACTTTTGGAGTGCCACCTATAACTAAAAGGCCACCTGGAGTTAAGATTCTTGGGCCTATTATATCTTTCGTCATTGGAGATTGATCATTTAGATACTGGCCTACAGAAAATGCTGTTTTTTTTACTATTTTATTTTGCTGTTTTTGTAACTTTTCAATACACCATTGTTTAGCACTTTCTATATTACCTTCAACTAGAGCCCAGAGACTCAGTATGTTTCCTTTTTTTTCTCTGTAAAGATCATGCCAATTTCCTGCATTCTCTCCTTTGAGTTCTATTACTATCTTATCTTCACCTAAATTTCCAATATAGAGCTTACCTTTGTGGAACTTTCCACATGGAAGCAAATGAGATACGCATTCTTTAATATTATCAATTAAAAATGCTTTTATTTCATTTTGAGATGAAAAATCCATAAAATCCCTCCTTTTTTCCAATCATTTTAGTTAACATGTTTTTTAGAAGCGAGTTCATAAACCGTTCTGTGTGCTCACGAATAAGCTGCTTCTTTATTCTTCCTGAATAGCACGTTCAACAACAGCAATCCATGCTTCAAAATGGAATCCAATCAGATTCAACGCTATTGTTTTCTTCAGGAGTAACAACTGCGGCAATTCTGTTCCTGTCTCCATATCTACTGTCGGCCTCAATACTAACTTTTGCAGTAAACTCTAACCCATTGAAATCAGCTACAGAGTTAACTTTTCTAGCAATAACTGCTTTTTCTGAAGCGTCATGCGGGTTAATGTTACGTGCTGACTCCAAAATACTTCGTAGCATAGAACGTCCAGATTCTCCCCATGCATCTTCTGTGCCTTCTGTCTTGCCACTTTTTATCCCGATCATTTGATAGATCTTACGTTTTGCATATGGACCTTCAATAACAGTAAATTCTGCATTTAAATAGATGCTTCCAGTGGCAAGACTTCTAGTCAACCAGCATTCATATCCTCCTGGCTTAATCGCCATTTTGACCTTGACTATTGTACCTTTTGGTATTAAACTGCTTTGCAGTTTTGCGGTATTGAAATCAGTTAAAAACTCTTGTAGCATAAGTACTCTCCATAAATTGATTTTAAAGTTAAACTATTAGCTATTCCATTGATCAACAAGTTGCCAACGTCCATTTATTTTATCGACAAGTTTATTTGGCACACGTTCACCATTACGAAGTTCAAATACTATCTGACGTACGGAACTTTCCTCATCTTGAGCAAATATTACCATGCCAGTACTATAGAATCCTCTTAAAGATCCTGCACCACTTAAACCTTGAAATGGGTCTTCTTCGAGCATTTTCTTCGATAATTTCTTCGTGTGGTGAGTTAAAATAATGCAAGCTTCAGGATTGATAGTATTACGCAACTTCTCAAGAGTTCTTTGCAAAAAGAATAGCATAGCACTATTATCATTTTCATTGCCATATTCACTGCTAAAGATGTTACGAAGAGGATCTATGGCAATAATGTCAGGTTTAAAACGTTCCTTCACAATTTCTTTTATGTAGCTTATTTCTTCATGGCAAAATGATAAATGCACTTTAGGCGTAATTATGAGGTTGTTAGCAGCTATTTCCAAAAGTTTTTCATCGAGTCGGAGGCATTGCAAACGTTCCTTCATATATTCGTATTCTATTTCAGTTTGCATATAAAAGATTTTCAGAGGTCTACTAGGTGCCATACCAAGGAATGAAACTCCAGCAGCCATGTGAACGAGCCAAGAAATTAAAAAGTCACTTTTACCTATTTTGGGTGGACCACCCATTACCAATAAACCTTTTTTTGTTAGAATTCTTGGTGAAATTATATCTTCCGGTATGGGTGATTGATCGTTCAAATACTCCTTCATACTGAAAAAAGGAATTTTTTGATCGATAGTGAAAAAGTTTTGTGACATAATCATCTCCTATGAAATTAAACAGCAGTAGCAAAGGCTTTAGCTTTAATTTTTGTAAGTAATTTTCCCAGATGTGGTTCTTCAATCATGTTCAGGCAGCCACTACGATCTTTAGCTGGGTATCCCCAGTTGTTAATGGTGTGACAGACAAAAGAGCGTTTCTCTGTTCCATCATCTTGTTTGATACCAACCATGCTCATTACTTCATCAACAATTCCAGGAATTTCACTGGCAGTTTTAGCCCCTTCACATTGAGGAAGCCAAGTTGGGCGGTTGAAGTCATCTAAATATTGACCTAACGTACCAACCGTAATTATGTCCTTATTTGGAATGTGCTGAAACTGATTGAGCCAAGCCATCATCTCTTGAGCAAGTATTCCGTATGCAGCTCTCATATCTTGTTTTCCTGATCTCTCAGAGAAAGCATCAGGTTGCATTTTCGCCCATGATAGGCATAAACGCGAGGCTACTGTAATACTATCGATAAAAATACACCGATATTTAGAGAACTCTGGAAGAAGCTCTTTGTATTTACTTGATACATGCTCATAGTGTTTCTGACTATATGCTTGATCAGATTTTAATGCAGGATTTGCAGCACCAATTAAGCAGGCAATATCTCGGGCTTGGTTCCAGGTACGAATGCTAATAGAATCTCCTTTCCAATTCTGAACAGCAAGCAAACCAGCTTCAAAATCAAGACAAAGTGTCGGTTCGTCTAAAGTTTTAAGCAGACTAGTCTTGCCAATCCCATATGGTCCAAAGATTACTATTTTTATCCCTGTAGTTGTTTTTAGTCTTTCATTATTATTTAAAATTTTAAGAGTCATTTATTTATCTCCATATTATTTATATATATTCAGGAAAGTTCAAAATTATGTTCAAATTTTCTTTTTGCCCTTGTAGTAGATGGGAGAGAGTTTAATGCGTATTTTTCTTATTATGGTATTTAAGGTAGTTCTTGATATGTTGTTCATCTTAGCAACTTCATATAAGTTAAAGCACTTGAGTTGTTCACATATCTCTTGCATTTTTCTTGGTAGCGTTGAAATCATGTAATCTACATCAGTACGTTTTGCTGCTTCATCTTCAAAAGCTTCTATTTCTTCAATATCGATGTAGTTTTTAATATTGCGTTTTATACACAGTTGTTTTTCTAACAAGTTGTTAGCACGACGTTCAGCTAATCTTGCAACAAAAGTGTTTAAGCTACCTTTACTTTCATCATATCTATAAAGGTAAGGCCAAATTTCACAAAACAGCTCTTGCTCAAGATCTACGAAGGTTTCATGAGTAAAGCATTCAAAAAGTTTTAATCTCTTAACTTGATACTTTATGTTTTGAACAACTATGGGATCAATACCGGCATAACGATTTTTCAGTTTCATAATTTTTCCCCAAAACAATTAATGCTTTAAGGATGCGAGCTTATAGACGTGCTTTGTAGAATAGGAGCAAAAATAAATAATACAGATGCTATTTTTAACCTATTGATATTCTATGACTTTTTTTCGAGAATAAGACAGGAGTGATTTTAAATAATACCGCAACTAAAAATCAGTCAAAATTTCATTTTTTTTGGACAAAAATTTTCCAAATCCTGAATATATGTTATATAAGCTTCTCATATTCACAGGTGTCCATTCTAACCCAATCCGGCAGAGCAGCAATAGCAGCAAGTATAAAGGAACAACCCCTGCATCTTGCTTGGGGAACAGGTGACTCTGGTTGGGAAAATAGCCATAAAGTAGAAAAAGTTTTTGCAGAAGGTGAATTAAAACTTGATCACCACCCAATTAAAGATGTTAAAGTTTCTCAAGGGCAAACAACTTATCAGCCAAGCGTTGATTACATAGTTGATAGTAGTACTGGAGTGATTAAACGTCTTGAACACAGCTCTATTGCAGTAAATGGCGCAGTTACCATAGAGTATATTCAAGGTACACCACCAGAATCTATTAATGCTGCAAAGCTGCTTAAAGAATTGGGAAGACGTACAATTGATGAAGCTATCTTCTGTACAGGCGACAAAGATGGAGAATTAATTACTCCAACAGGTCGGTTTAAACCCTCTAATGTACCAACTAATAATTTATATCTCAAATGTAGCTTCGATTTCACGGATGCAGCAAATCAAGTAATACGGGAGATTGGTGTTATGGTTGGTACAAAAGTTAAAAAAGAACTACCTCCTGGACAAAGGTATTTTGAGCCTCAAGATATGGAAAATCCTGGAATTTTATTGGTTTTAGAGCATACTGTTCCGTTAATTAGGACTCCTGCTACTCGTGAAACTTTTACTTTTGTGATTACATTTTAAAATTTATGACTTTGAACAGTTATTACAATCGTTTTAATTCAGACAAAAAATATGAAAAGAGCTTATTCTTAGCAGGTAGAGGTCTTCAATCTGCTGAGTTAAATGAAATTCAAGATTATGCTCTTTCCAAGCTTAAAGGTATTGGCGATGCTATATTTAAGGACGGTGATGTTATCTCTGGAGCTGACTGCATAGTAGACTCTGAAACTGGAAACATTACTCTTGAAGCCGGTAAGATTTATCTTCGTGGTTGCATTAGAGAAGTAGAAAAAGCAGAGTTTAAGATTCCAACCAATACCACAGTTAGAGTTGGTGTTTATTACCTTGAATCAACTATTACAGAGCTGGAAGACCCAATGCTGCGAGATCCTGCGGTTGGTACAAGAAACTATCAAGAAATTGGAGCTGCAAGACTTAAAGCAATCATCACTTGGAGTTATCAGGCTGAAGGCATAACCATTAGCTCTGCAAGTGGTGAGTTTTATCCTATCTATAACATTGAAAATGGCGTTTTGATTCAACATTCAGCCCCTCCTCAGGCAAATGTAGTAACTACTGCCTTAGCTCGCTATGACCGTGAAGCTAATGGTTCTTATGTTGTAAATGGCCTTGAAGTTATGTTTCTGCAAAAAGAAGAGCAAAAGAAACAAGTATTTGTAATTAATGAAGGCAAGGCTCATGTTGATGGCTATGAAATTGAATTACCTCATAGTTTGCGGGTTTATTTTGATGAAGATCCTGATATAAAGACTGTTTTATCAGAACCTCACAGCTTTCAGGGCAATAAAGAGAGGATAATGGAATTGAAAGTTAATGATGCACCAATTAACGAAATCAGGAAGGTAGATATTACTGTGCAGAGGACCATAACCATGACCCACGGTTCATACTCTGGCGTAAAAGACCCGATACCAGATTCTTCAGTACTTGAAGTGATTCTCGTTAAACAAGGAAATGTTACTTATGAAAATAATATAGATTATAAGCTTCACGCTGGAGCTATTGATTGGTCAGTATCCGGAAAAGAACCAGCTCCTGGTAGTAGTTATGAAATCACCTATAGAGCTAGAACTCACACAACTCCAAAAGGTTTAAATGAAGAAGGGGGTAAAATAACTGGAGCTGTTGATGGCACTATGGTTTTAGTAGATTATACCTGGAAGATGCCGCGTTATGATTTAATTACCATAGATGCAAAAGGGACAGTAAGGAGAATAAAAGGTATAGCTCACCCTTGGCGACCATCTATTCCTAAAGCTCCTTCTGGACAATTAGCTCTCGCTCATGTTTATCAAAAGTGGAAGAAAGATGAAAAACCAGAAGTGATAAACAACGCTATTCACGCTGTGCCAATGAATGATTTAGAAAAAATGAAAAAGGGAATAAGTGATCTCTATGCACTAGTTGCTCAAGAACGCCTCAAGAATGATGCAAATTCAAAAGATCCGACGAGTAAAAAAGGAATGTTTGTTGATCCATTTTTTGATGATGACCTGCGTGATCAAGGAATAAAACAGACTGCAGCAATCGTAAATAAAGAGCTTACTCTACCAATTAATGTAACAGTTGTTGATGTTGATAAAGGTGCAAAACCTTACTTACTCCCATATGAACTTGAGCCAGTACTTGAGCAGCTTTTGCAAACTAAAGATATGAAAATAAATCCTTATCAAGCTTTTGATCCTATGCCAGCTAAAGTTACAATTAACAAAAATGTAGACCATTCTACGGAGATTAAAACTAATTGGTCTAGCCCGGTGACACGACAGTTTAGCACCACACAAGACTCTGAGCTTCTGTCAAGTACTTCCAAAGATGCTGAATTTATGCGAGAAGCAACACAAAATTTTGAGATTGAAGGTTTTGTAGCTGGTGAAAAACTTAAGGAATTGAAGTTCGATGGACTAAACATTCAGCCAACAATTTAAAAAGAGTTATGCTTACTGCTGATAATAAAGGAAAAATAAAAGGAAAATTTACCGTCCCTAAAGACATTCCAGCAGGAACAAAATTAGTGCAATTCTTCGGTGATAAGGGAAGCTACGGTGAAGCAACTTACACTGGTAAAAGAACCATTACCACAGAGGAACGCAGAAGAATTTTAGTGACAAAACGAGTTGATCCGCTAGCACAAACATTTACTTTAGATAAAAGTAGACATATTGCTGGAGTAGATCTATGGTTTGCAAATAGAGGTTCAAAACGTGTTGTTGTACAGATCAGAGAAACAACTGTTGGTGTGCCCTCACAGACAGTTATCGCTGAAAGTTTTATTGCAGCAGAAAAGCTTAATATCGATAGTACAGCAACACGCATAACTTGGCCCCCTGTTTGGTGTGAAGCTGGTAGAGAATATGCAATTGTTTTACTCACCGACGATCCTGATACTGCAGTAAAAATAGCAGAGCTTAGCAAGTACGATAGTGTAAATAATAGATGGGTAACCAGTCAACCTTATCAAGTAGGAGTATTACTCTCATCAAGCAATGCAAGTACTTGGACTCCGCACCAAAATTTAGATCTTACCTTTCGACTTTTAGCTGCAAAGTTTACTGAAAATTCTACTACTGTCAATCTTGGTAAAATTAGCACAGATAAGACTTCTGACCTAATTGCTTTGGCAAACGTTGAAAAAGTTGCATTTGATACAAACAGCGAATTTATTTTAACAGAAAAAGACGGAAAAGAGCACTTTCTCTCTGATAATTTGCCGCTAGCACTACGTTCAAGACTTGATGGTGAACTAACAGTAAAGGTAAATTTGAAAGGCTCAAAAGAGAGGAGTCCGGTACTTTATCCAGGTCTACAGCTTGTTTTAGGAAATATTTCAGAATCTGCAGATTATGTGACCAGAAGCATTCCTGCGGGCTCAAATACTAAAATCACTATTACGTACGATGCGTTAATACCAGGAACTGCAGATGTTAAGATTTATGTACAAAAAGGTACACATGAGTGGCAATTAGTTGAGCTTACTTCAGGAAAACCTATCGGCGACAATTGGGTAGAAAGAACTCATATACTAACGAATTTTAATATGAATGAAACAAGAGTGAAGTTGGTTCTTAGTGAATATCGACCAAAAGTAAGAAATTTACGAGTTATTGTAACTTGAAATTTCATTGTACAAAATTATAAAAAAAGAGTATAATTAAGTATTAGTTAAATGAATATATGGTGTTTACTAAGTTTCTTGATCCAAAATGTGATTTAACGTTCAAACGTATCTTCGGGACTGATAAAAACAAAAATATTCTTATTCATTTTCTCAATGATATCTTAGGGTTTTCTAAGAAAAATGCAATACAAGATGTAGAATTCCTTAGCACTATTATGGATCCAGAAATTGCTTCGGATAAACAAAGCATTGTTGACGTATTATGTAAGGATTCTTGTGGTAACAGATATATAGCAGAAATGCAGGTTGCAAGAGATGGTGGCTTTGAAAAACGTGCCCAACTTTATGCTGCTAAAGCTTACTCAAGGCAGTCTGGAAATTATACTGATTTTAAAAAAGTTTTCTTTATTGCTATTGCAAACTGTACTCTTTTTCCTAAAGAAGTTGAATATATCTCCACTCACAACATTCGTGATATTAAGACTAATGGGCATTATTTAAAGGACTTTCAATTTGTGTTTATAGAGTTACCTAAATTTGTAAAAAGTAAGGTAGAACAGCTAGAAAATATGGTAGAGCGCTGGTGTTTTTTCTTCAAATATGCAGAAGAAACTACAGATGAGGATCTAAAAAAAATCACAGAACAGGAGCCAGTGATAAAATTAGCTTACGATGAACTTGATAAGTTTCATTGGAATGAGAAAGACTTAGCTGCATACGAAGAAAGAATTATGGATGTCTACAAAGAGGAAAATGTTCTTGCTTATAAACTTGATGTTGCTACTCAGAAAGGTAGACAAGAAGGTAGACAAGAAGGAGCAAAAGAAAAAGCTGAAGCTATAGCTAAAAATTTGCTTAAACTTGGTATATCTACGGATATTATCGCTAGGACTACTGGGCTTTCAAGCGAACAAATTAAAAGACTAAAGTAAAAAAATCACATTTTTATTTAAAAGTGAAACTTATTTTAAGTCAATATCAACCAAAAGTAAGAAATTTACGAGCATGACACAAGATAAGACAAATAGGGGCTATTTACTTCCACATCCGGAAAACATAGCTGTACAAGATGTAGTTCGTATTCGCGACACAATAGAAAGAGTAGATAAAGATATGAATGAAAGAGAGAATGAACATAATCAACTTAAAAGCAATTTTGAGCGATTTAGCTTTGAATCTTTTTTAAATTTATGGAGTAAAACCGAATGACCATTGCCAAAGAAGTAGTTTATGCTCTTCATAAGAGAATCAAGGACTTATCGCTAGACGCAACACCAGATAAAATAGCATACTTAGCGAAAGCACTTGAATCTATAGCAGGACAGAGTACTGTATTTGATATTGTTTCAATTACTGATGAAAAATTAAAGGAATTGCTTGACAGTGCTACAAATCATCTAAAAAGTTTAGATAGTAGTAAAACCAATGCCTTGAAAGCAATTTCAGACTTAGAAAAAGGATCATTGAAGAAAATAAATGATCAAGAGGTAAAAAGCCTATCACTTCTTGATACGAGAAAAGATGCTAATATTGCTGCAATTAACAGTACCGCAGATTTAGGTACTATAAAAAACACACTTAAAGCTATTAATGATCTTCCTGAAGATTCCTCAATAATGAAGGAAATACAACCTCGAGCTATCATTCAGTCTGGATCACTACCTTTACTATTTGGTATATTAAGCAGATATAATGACTATTGGGGTAGTGGTAACTTTTCCAGTGAATTAGGTGGTAAGTGGTACAACAGTGTAACGGGTGCTAATTATATGCTAACCCGTCTGGCTGGTGCTCACACAGAAAGTACTAAATACTGTAGTTTTTATAGACCACCGCAGTTACATTTTTTACAAAGCACTAATGGTACGTTTTTATATAAAGAAATGTATTTACGTTACGCCACTAATACAGACGTATATTCACATCCATATGCGCTACTTGGAGTAATATTTGTTAAAAATACTACTAAAGAAGATATAACCAGAACATTAAATTTTACTGGTTCGTCGGGTTGGTCTTCAACATATGAAGGTGCAGGTATGTTTGTGGGCACACCTAACAACACTAACAGTAATAAAGCAAATATTTCAGCTATTACATGGATAAATGTTTATAGTTATGGCAAGGCAAGTATAGAATCGTCAGGTTCATGTGATGTCAATATCCCAGCAGAAAAGACAGTAGCAATTATACTCTATACATCATCATACTACTACACTAATACTTACAACTACTATGTTCAGTTTATGTATTGGGGTATTTATAACTTTCGAAGCAATTTTTTAACTACAGGACTTGAAGTTGATGTAGAGAGAACACTGAGGGCTTGGCAATGTCCAGGGTTAGAAAAGACTTACCAGATTTGGAATTAATAAAGAGGAAAGTAATGCCTATATATATAAGGTTTGAAAATAGTAGACAAGTTGAAACAGGAGTGATGGAAAATAGGCCAGAAGGCTGGTACGAAGCACCAAAGGACTTTGACTGGCAAAAAAGTTATTGTTTAACTGAGGGAGGTGAAATTGTTGAACGTACCAAAGAAGATATTCAACAAGAGCTACTGGATAATGCAAAGTTCGGTGCACTTGATAGTTTGCATTTTTATTTTGACAATTTTACTCACGGGTACTCTGGACGCTCTCACCAAAAAGCTAAATCATATGAGATTCAGGCAAAAGCTGCGGAGAACATCTTAGCAAAGCCAGAATCCATAGATGAAAAAGACTTAAAAATTATCGAGCCTTTAGCAAAAGTACGAGAGATATCAGTGGTAGATATGGCTAAACTAATTCAAGGCAAGGCAAAAAAAGCAGTAAAAGCAATAGCTAAATGTGAAGAGCTCGAAGATACTGCCAAAAAGAAAATCAAAGAGATTAAAAGCGAGGAGGAACTATATAACTTTCTCGATAACCTTAAGCTGCAAATAAAAGATTCTTTAAAAGATTTATGACAGAAAAATTTCTACATGGTGTTAATGTTGTTGAGGTAACTTCTGGGCCAAGAACAATACGCACAGCTAAATCATCAGTTATAGGTGTAATTGGTACGGCTCCAGAGGCAGATGATACGGAGTTTCCATTAAATAAACCAGTATTAATTACAGAAGAAGCAGTAAAACTTGGTAAAAAAGGTACTCTTCCATCAGCAATTGACTCGATCTTTACTCAAGTTAGAGCAACAGTTGTGATAATTAGAGTTGAAGAGAGCAATAATACTGAAGCAACACTCAAAGAAGATGAAACACTAAATAACATTATTGGAGGAGTTGATGAGGAAACTGGGGAGTATAAGGGAATTCAAGCATTCTTAAGTAGTGAAAGTGTAGTCCACGCAGCACCAAGAATCCTTATTGCACCTTATTTTACTCATCAATTGCCTGAAATTGAAAATGGTATAAATTCAGTAGTAGCAGCGTTAATACCTATAGCAGAGAGATTAAGGGCAATAATAGTCGCAGATGGACCAAACACTAATGATGAAGAAGCGATAAAATGGAGAAAGGGTGTTGGCAGTTCAAGAGTATATGTTGTTGATCCTTGGGTAAAAGTGTCTACTAATGAAATATTACCGCCAAGTCCATTTGTAGCTGGCTTAATTGCTAAGGTAGATAATGTTTGGCACTCACCGTCAAACCAAGAAATTAATGGTATTGTTGGTACAAGTAGACCTGTTGATTTTACTTTAGGTGATGCAGGTTGTAGAGCTAATTATTTAAATGAAAATGAAGTAACAACGATAATCCATCAAAAAGGTTATAGACTTTGGGGCAATAGAACATGCTCGAGTGATCCTAAGTGGGCATTTTTATCAGTGAGACGCACTGCAGATTTAATTAACGATAGTCTTCTCAGAGCTCATTTATGGGCAGTTGATCGAAATATTACTAAGACTTACATTGATGACGTTATTGAAAGTGTAAATTCCTACCTGGCAAGCTTAAAAGCACAGGGAACAATTATCAATGGAAAATGCTATGCGACTCCGACTCCTACTAGCATTGCAAGTGGAAAAGTATCTTTTGACTTTGAGTTTACACCACCATATCCAGCCGAACAGATTACTTTCCGCTCTCGCCTAGTTAACAATAATGTCGTAAGTTAGGAGGAGAAAAAAAGTGTTACCAAAAATATTGAGAAACTTTAACGTCTTTGTAGATGGTAGAGGCTATGCAGGAAAGATTGAAGAAATTACGCTGCCGAAGCTTACTATCAAAACAGAGCAGTTGTGTTAAAAGTCAATAGAAGAAATGAAAAATACTGAAAATAATTTTCACTTATTTTAAAGGTATAAAAAGATGTTGCCAAAAATCTTAAAGAATTTTAACGTATTCGTTGATGGTCGTGGTTATGCTGGTCGTATCGATGAGATCACTCTGCCAAAGCTTACTATCAAAACAGAAGAATACCGAGCTGGAGGTATGGATATTCCAATAAGCATTGATATGGGAATGGAAAAACTTGAAGCTGATTTTACTTTTGCAGAGTATGATTCAGAGCTCTTTAGGCTTTTTGGTCTCATAGATGGAAGTTCAGTATCTTTAACACTTCGTGGAGGAATGCAAGGAAGTGGCAGCAATGATATTGAAGCAGTAGTTATAAACCTCAGGGGAATATTCAGAGAATTTGATTTTGGTAGTTGGAAACCTGCGGAAAAAGCCACACTTAAATGCACCATAGCTGCTTATTATTATAAACTTACCATATCAGGTCAGGAGCTTATTGAGATTGATGCTGAAAACATGATTAGGAAAATCAATGGAGTTGATCAGATGGCCTTACTACAGACAGTTTTAGGTATATGAGATAGTTGACAAAGTGGTCTAATAATGTTAAAATACCTATAGTAGTTCTTTTGGTAATAGTATGGCTGAAGTAAGTGCCAAAGCTAATGAAAATTCTCAGGAACAGTTAATTAATCTGCTTATTAATGTTGCACAATCTCAGAATAAGTCCGTTTTAAAGTTATTGACTGAGCTAATGGAAGAAGAAATTGAAGATATAGAGTTGTCTGAAATTGCTGGCAAACGTTACAAAGAAGAGAGAATCAGACACCAAGATGTCTTTTGGGACTAAACCATACAGTATAGACTATTCAGAGTCTGTTATAAAGAAAGATATTCCAGCACTTCCAGCAAAAGTGAAGTCGATGATCAAAAAAGCTATAATAGAACGTCTCACAGTTGATCCAGTAAGGCTTGGAAAACCTTTGCGTCATGATTTGAGTGGACAACGGAGCTTACGATTATCACATACTTTATTATATAGACACAAAAGAACATACAGTGGTAATTACTTCAATTGAACACAGAAAAGATTCTTATCAGAGTTAAAGTACAGCTAAACAATAAAAAAAGCTAGTCATGTGAAAGTCAGCGTAGGCTTTTATTTAACTAACTTTTTAAGGAGAAACATGCAAACAATAACACTAAACAACCCAATAACAGTTGATGGCATCTCTGTTTCAGAACTGACTATTAGACGTCCAAAAGTTAGAGATTACTTGGCAATTGAACGTATTAGTGGTAGCGATCTGAGTAAGGAAGTGACCCTGACTGCAAATTTGACATCTTGTGCAAAAGAAGCAATAGAAGAGTTGGATATTGCAGACTATGTAAAAGTACAGGAGGTGTTAAAGGATTTTTTTTCACCAATTCTCCAAAGGACTTAAGGTTAGAAGTAATTACGCTCAGCTCTATCATTGGTAGTGGGGTTGAGCCTTTACTTAACATGGAATTTAACGAATTTATCTTATGGTGTGAAGCAGCGAGGAAAGTAAAATGTCAGTATTATCGATAAAAATAGGTGCAGTACTTGATGGTAGTTTTAATGCTGTAATAAAAGGAAGTAGTGGTCAACTCCTTAATCTTGGTGAGAATATCAGAAGACTTGATTCATCTTTAAAATCAGTGTCTAAATTTAAGCAGTTGGGTCATGATGTCTTTACTGCTAGAAGATCCTGGAAAGATTTTGAGGATCAAGTAAAATCCTTAGCTAAACAAATGAGGAGTGTGGAAAAGCCAAGTAAAACTTTAAAAGCTGAACTCGACAAAGCTAAAGCCTCTGCAACAAAAGCAAAAGAAGCATACCTAAAAAAGAGAGAATCACTGCATTCATTGAATGAAGAAGTAAGGAAAAGTGGCAGAAATATCAAGTCTTTAGTAAGTGACCAATATAAACTTGGCTCGTCCGTTGATCTACTCAAGAGTAAGTATAACAAACTTGGTTCTGCAATAAGTAAGCATCAGAGTTTTTTAGCAAGTAAAGCACGCTTTAAATCGCAAATGTTTGAGACTGCTGCCCTAGGGCTCTCACTTGCAGCTCCAATCAAGGTTGCTATTGATTTTGAGAGTGCTTTTGCTGACGTTAAAAAGGTGGTAGAATTTCAGAATGATAAGGAAGCTAAAAAATTTAGTGAAAAATTAAAGGAGATGTCAAGAACAATACCATTATCAGCCACAGAATTAGCACAAATAGCTGCAAGTGGTGGACAGCTTGGTATTGCAAAAGAGAAGCTCTCTCAATTTACAGAGGTAGTAGCCAAAATGTCTACAGCATTTGATATGTCTGCAGAAAAAGCTGGTGATTCTATAGCTAAACTCTCTAATGTTTATGGAATCCCAGTAGATGAAATGGAACATGTCGGTAATGTAATCAACCACCTGTCAGATAATACTGCTGCTAAAGCAAAAGATATGGTTGAAGCTCTAGCAATAGTTGGTGGCACTGCAAAGCAGTTTGGATTAAAATTTGGGCAAACAAGCAGCTTAGTAAATGCTTTCATTAGTTTAGGTAAACAATCAGCAAAAGCTGCAACTGCTATAAATGCTCTACTTGGTAAACTTCAGACTGCTGAAGAGCAAGGAGGAGACTTTAAAGTCGCATTAGAGCAAATGGGAATAACTGCAGAGGAAATAGTACAAAGAATAAATGAAAATGGAGAAGAAGCACTGTTCTACTTTTTTAAAAATCTAAATAAATTGGATAGACAGGAGCGCTCTACAATTCTGATGAAGCTCTTCGGTCAGGAATATCAAGATGACATCGCATTATTAGCTGGAAGCTTCAATAAGTATGAGGAAGCTCGAAAACTGTTGTCTGACGTAGAAGAATACAAAGCTTCTTTGCAGAATGAATTTAAAAACCGAGTAGAAACTACAGCCAGTAAATTACGACTCCTTCGAAATGCAATAGCTGAGGTTGGTATGAATTTGGGTTCAGTGATGTTGCCCACTTTAAAATCCATAGCTGAATTTTTACAAGAAAAAACTAGAAATATAGCTATATTTGCTGAAAAATACCCAGCTCTAACTAAAGCAATCATGGGTACTTTAGTAGCTTTGATAAGTCTGAAAGTCTTAGCAGTGGGAGTGGGATATGGATTCACTTTATTAGGAAGTACAATTTTTGGTCTTAAAGCAACAATACTGACAACATTTTCATTTTTATCAACTACACTTTTTCCTGCAGTAATAACAGGACTAAGAGCCATATCATTAGCTGTAATGAGTAACCCTATTGGATTGTTAATAGCAGGTCTTGTCACTGGCGCAACTCTTCTTATCAGTAGTTGGCAAGGGGTGAAAGACTTCTTTGCTAGCTTTTGGAAATCAATCATAAAACCTATTGGAGAAGCTTTTTCATGGATGGGGAGTAGTGTATTTGGAAAAATTGAGGAAAACAGCCCAGTAAAGGAATTTGCAAAGAGAGAAAGTATTGTTTCATTAGTTGATGGCAAAAATAGTAGTATACTCTCTAAAAATAGTATTTTTAATAATGGGAATCCTTTATTAAGTAATAATATATTAAAGCAGATTTCTGAGAATAGTAAAAATGATATTAAGTTCAAAAGTGTAATAGAGGAAAAAAGATCCACTGAAGAAGAAAGAGATCTAAAAAACAAGTTTGAAAGCAAAACAGAAAATAAAATATTTAATCAAACTCAACATAATTACTTTAATATCAGTGTACAAGCAGCACCAAATCAGGATATTCGTGACCTTGCTGATGAGGTGATAAAAAGAATAAGAGAAAAGTCACGTGATGTCTTATTTGATTCGATAGAGCCGATTTACTAATGTTGTCATTTGGTTCATATAAATTTTCTCCAACAAGTATAAAGTATAGTAAAGAAAATCGTTGGAGTACTATTGAATGTATTAGCAAAATACCTTCATTACAAAATATTGGTCAAGGTGTAGAAAATATAGATTTGGAAGGAGTAATTCATCTCCATAATCTCAATGGTTTTAATCAATTAAAAAGTATAAAAGAAGCAGAGAAAAACCAAGCACCTCATACTTTAGTAGATAGTTTAGGCAATGTTTTAGGGATGTTTGTAGTTGTGCGGCTAGAGGAAAAGCATACATCGTTTTTTCCCTGTGGATTACCAAAAAAAGTTGAATTTAGTTTAAGTTTAAAGCGTTATACATGACAACATATTATGTAACTCGAGAAAATGAAATGATAGACTACATTTGCTGGAAGCATTATGGATTTTCTTCCGGAGCAGTAGAGGTGGTTTTAGAAGCTAACCCTGGTTTAGCAGAATATACTTTTTTACCGGCTGGTTTAAAAATTAAGCTTCCTAATATTGAGAAACCAACACAGAAATCAAAATTAAAGGTATGGGAATAAATGCAACCGGATTTTATTATAGACAAGTGTGAAACAATCAGAGATAGAGTTATATCATTACGTTTGACTGATGAATCAGGAATCGTAGATGATGTAGTTGAATTATGTGTTGATTACAAGAACGAAGACATAAATATTCCTAATGAATTAAACATTTCCTTAGGTTATAAAGAAACTGGAGTGATACCTATGGGTATATATACAGTTAACGAAATTACAGTACAAAGTCCACCTAAAAATCTAACAATTAAAGCTCATGCAACAAATTTAAGATTATCGTTGAAAGATAAAGTATCGAAAGAATGGCACCAAATTACATTAGAAAACTTAGTGAAAGAAATAGCACAGAAGCACGGGTATGGATATAAAGTTGCCGAAGAATTTAAAGATGTACTGATACCACATATTAATCAAGCCGATGAAAGTGATATAAGTTTATTAACAAAAATAGCAATAGAACGTGAAGCAATGGCAAAGCTAGCTGGAGGATACATAATCTTTATTCCAAAGGGTAAGGCAAAATCAGCGACAGGAAAAGCTCTAGGAACAACGACAATTACACCTCAAAATACGATAAATTGGAAAGTACATTTCACTGTCAGCAGGTATAACTCAGTAATTGCAAAATGGCACAGCTATGAAAAAGGCGAAACTATATCAGAAACAGCAGGTTCAGGTAGCCCAAGTTACACTATACAAACACTTTACTCTACTGCAGAATCAGCAACTAGTGCAGCAAATGCTAAGTTAAAACAACTAAAGAGAAATAATGCAGCATTAGAAATCAATATGCCTGGTAACCCAGAGTTATGTGCAGAAGCGAAACTTAGTCTCATAGGGTTTCATCAAGACATAGATGGTGAATGGATAATTGATAGAGCAGAGCACATATTGGATAGATCAGGTTATCGTACTACGTTATCTGCTTCCATAAGCAAATGAAAGTAATATTAAGAAAAAATAAGTAAATTTCTTATTTAATGTTGAGAAAAATACTAGTTATGAATAAGTTAGATAAAAATACAAAAAATAAGCTACATTTCTGGTGGTTTATAGCAGCAATGATATGTGCCATTACTCCCTATTACCATATGAAGGTAAAAGCTACCAATAATTATGAAACAATACTACAAACAGCAGCTAATAACTGTAACCTAGGAGTAGTGAAGCTTTTAGTAAAAGACATAGTACCAGAATTGAACGAAACAGCACTACATTTTGCTGCAAGAGGAGGATGTTTAGACACTATTAGATTTCTAATATTAGAAGAAAAAGTAAATATAGATGCTCCTGATAAATATGCATTTAAGAGAACAGCTTTACATAATGCTACATATGAAGGCAAATTGGAGATAATTAGGTTTTTATTAGAAAAAGGTGCAAATCCTAATGTTAGAGATACCAATGGACACAGTCCTAGAAAAGTAGCCGTGTTAAGGTCACGACACAACAAAGACAAACCATATAGAGAAATAATAAAGTTGCTTGCAAACGCGGAAGAGCAGTATAAATCAGGAAAGTAGATACCACAATCAATAACTATCCATAATAAATCAATATTAAACTATTATGACAAATCAACAAATTCCAATAGCAGTAATAATTACCATGTTAATACAAACCATTGCTGCAATATGGTGGTTAGCCAAACTCGACTTTAGGGTACA
>JAUEMM010000012.1 GCA_030441635.1 Wolbachia endosymbiont of Tyrophagus putrescentiae | reverse complement strand
ACCAGACATAGGTCACCAATAAATTTTTTAGTGCATATTTTCTCTGTGTTGGTTTCATATTGTTTTATGAAGAAAAAGCCCAAAATTTCAATGACTTGCTATGTGGGGTAATCCATAACTGGGGTTAAGAGGGGCATTAAAGGAAAAAACATCAAGAGAGTGGAAGAATATTACCTTAGAAAATTTGATAAAAGAGATAGCAAAAAAGCATGGGTATGAAGGTAAAATTGCAAAAGAGTTTAAAAATATATTCATAACACATACTATCCAAGCAGATGAAAGCGATATGAACTTTCTGGAAAGATTAGGTCAGAATCATGATGCATTAGTAAAACCTGCAGGAGGGTATATAATTTTTATCCCAAAAGGCGAGGCAAGATTAGTAACTGGCAAGATGTCAGGAACAACAGTACTTACACCTAAAGATGTAATAAATTGGAAGGCAAATTTTAATGTACGTAACAAGTATGGATCTGTTATTGCAAAGTGGCACAGTTATGAAATGGGAAGAACTATAGAAGAGAAAGTAGGAGATAAAGATCCAAGTTATCCATTACAAACACTTTACTCCACTGCAGAATCAGCGATCAGTGCAGCAACTGCCAAGCTAAAACAACTAAAACGTAGTACATCAATTTTAAGTGTAACAGTTCCTGGTAATCCTGCATTATTTGCAGAGGCTAAAATTAGCCTTTCAGGTTTTTGTCAGGAAATTGAAGGAGAATGGGTAATTAGTAAGGCAGAACATATTCTGAATAGTAAAGGGTACCAAACTACAGTAGATGCAACGGTAAGCAAGGCTATTTAAGAGAAACTTAAGCAATTGATTATTTAATTCTCGATAAACATATGATTTCATGAGCAGAAATTCGATCGTACATAAAAATGGACTAATTTTATTAATAGTGCTAGCAGTATGTACTACAATCATATATATTTTTATATCTGAAAAAGAATACAAAGATAGCATTACTAAATTAGAAATGGCATCTGAAACTTGTAACTTAGAAACTATTAAGTCCTTGATGGAAAATAATATAAGCATTGGTGAAAAAGCATTGAGTTATGCTGCAAGAGAAGGATGTTTAGAAATCATAAAATTTTTAGTAGAAAAGGGTGTTGATGTGAATGCCGCAAATAAATTTAAGTGGACAGCACTACATTCTGCTGCAGATAAAGGTTATTTAGAAATTGTTGCATTTCTACTAGAAAATGGAGCAAATCCCAACATCAATGATAGCAATGGAAAAAAGCCTAGAAGGATAGCTGTAATGGCATCTCGCCATAACAAAGATAAACCGTATGACGAAATCATAAGTTTACTTTATGATGCCGAACAGAGTTACAAACACGAAAAGTAGCTGCTAATTAAAATTAGTAGTCCAATAGTTATCCATAATAAATCAATATTAAACTATTATGACAAATCAACAAATTCCAATAGCAGTAATAATTACCATGTTAATACAAACCATTGCTGCAATATGGTGGTTAGCCAAACTCGACTTTAGGGTACACATACACGATAAATTCATGGAGCAGAACAATGGATTAGCTGTCACAGTGTACCGGGTGGAGGAAAGAGTAAAAAATCTTTCAGAGGAGTTGGATGAGTTTAAGATTAACAACTTAAAATGCAAATGATTAATATCTCGACTCAATTTGCGATTTATCAAGAATAACCTTCACATCAATACCACGCTTCTTTGCCCTAATTAGAGATTTAGCAATGGGCCTAGAAGTGAACTCAAATGCCTGAACTAATATAGATCTTTTAGACCTATCTATTGCATCAATTATCTGTTGAGTGCACTTTTCTCCAGGTGTGAAGCAGACTCTGACTTTTGAACAGACACATCCACATATAAATAAACATACTAATAAAACTAGATAATGACGAAGCATATACTTTCAGTTGATGGTGGTGGCATAAGGGGTATCATTCCAGCAATAATATTAGCAGAAATAGAGAAAAGGACAAGAAAACCAATAGCTGAAATATTTGATTTAATGTCTGGAACTTCAACAGGAGGTATTGTTGCAGCAGGCTTATGTACACGAAAATATTCAGCTAATGATTTAGTAAATCTCTATGAGGAATATGGGCCATACATTTTTAAGTCATCATTCTGGAGAAGATCTATAGCTTCCTGGCTGCATGGTGCGCAGTATTCATACCAAAACATAGAAAAGATACTTGATAAATACTTTGGAGAAATTACTTTAGCTGATGTTTCAACTAAGTTATTGCTGACCAGCTATGACATTAACAACAATTGCCCGTTTTTCTTCAAGAGTTGGAGGGAGGATAGAAATTTTGTCAAGCTAAAGGATGCACTAAGAGCCACAACCGCAGCACCAACATACTTTACACCGAAGTACCTAAAAATTAACCAAGAGAAAAGAGTTCTTATAGATGGCGGTGTTTTTGCCAATAACCCAGCAGCATGTAGCTATGCTAGTGGCAAAAGATTATTTTCAAATGATGATATTATAATCCTATCAATCGGAACTGGAAGAGCGAATAGAAGTATAAAATACGCTAATTCAAGAAGACTTGGCAAAATTGGATGGGTAAAACCTCTATTACACGTGATGTTTGCCTCAAGTCTTGACGCTGTGAATTATCAGCTAGATCAAGTCATAGGTGACAAATATCTAAGGATACAATCACAACTAAAGATAGCAGCTCTTGAAATAGATAATATTACCGACGAAAATATTAAATATCTAAAACAAGAAGCACAGACAATGATAGAAAATAACCAAGTAACAATAGACAAATTTTGTGAGTATGCTAAATAAAATAAAGACACTATACCGCAAGATAAAAAAAGGGTTTAAAAAACATGAATCTAAAAAATTAACTGTTATTCCAAGAACTGGGAAAGAACAAGAAATAGGTATTAACTTAAGAAAAAAGCTCAAAGAGATGCCCAGTTTAAAAGCATCTGCGACTAAAACTAAAAAACCAGAAAAAGCAAAGAGGAATAGCAGCTTAAGAAAGAGCTTCAAAGAAAAGCCTACTACAGCAACATCTGCGGTTAAAATTGAAAAAGAAGAAAAAATGTCCAAAATAGGCAGCAGTTTCAGCAAGAGCTTCAAAAAGATAAAAGAAAAAATAAAAGGTTTGAAAATCAAAAGACATAAAAAAAAGAAAATAATCGGTAGCAAAAAGTTGGCAGCTCTACTTACGGCAGCCACAATCGTTACACTTTTGCCTATGTTTCATCTTGCCCCTGTACCAGCATTAGCTGCAGCAACCACTTGTGTCTTCACAATTAATTTTATTATGATAAAGAGTCTGAAAAAATTTCTAAAGTACCGCAAATCAAATTCAAATATTCAAGATATTTCTGTTGAGACCACAGAAAAAGAGAAAAATTTGTAACATCTATTTTCTTTCAAACCACTTCTCAATATCACTCAGTTTCATTTCTACATAAGTAGGCCTTCCATGGTTGCATTGCCCAGAATATGGTGTCTCTTCCATTTGTCTTAACAATTCATTCATTTCCTCCAGTTTCATTCCTCTCCCTGCTCTTATCGATCCGTAACAGGCTATAGTGGCTAATATTTTGTTTATCTTATCTTCTATTGGCAAGGTATCTTCCATCTCTATTAATCTTTCTGCTACATCAATTATTATCTCTTTTATATTTGCATTCTCTAGTATTGCGGGGATTTCTTTTATCATTACCGTAGATTCTGAAGTTATTTCAATATTGAAACCCATCTCTGACAGCTTGTCCTTATAATTTTCTATCATTTCTATTCCTGCCTGATTTTTAATTTCTATCATTTCAGGAATCAACAATTTCTGCTTTTTGATTTCAGATTTATGCTTCAAATACTCATACACCAGTCTCTCATGTGCTGCATGCTGGTCAACTATCACTAGCTTATCTTTATTTTCTGCAATGATATAGGTATTGTATACTTGGCACCTTGCAAACCCTAGTGGATGATCTTGTACTAATTCTATCTGTGATAGTGGTTTTGCTTGTTCTTTCTTCTCTATAGTGAAGTTATTATGTAAGTTTTTTGTTTCTAAATTTGGAGAGTTAAATTTTCTCATCAACTCATTTTCAAATGCACTTGGCTTTTTTTCATAAAACTTCTGGTTTCTATTGCTTTCCTTTAACTCCTCATTTTTTCTTGTGCTAGAGCCAAATAAATCTCGATCCTCCTCTTTAGCCTCAATTCGCTGCAACTTATCTTCTTCCTGTTTTTCTATCCTCCTTGAAAGTGCCTTTATTAATCCTCTTGTCACTATCTCATATATGCACCTTTTATCTTGAAACCTTACCTCTGACTTATTTGGATGTACATTTACATCTACTTGGTCATAAGGTATTTCTAAACTCAGCACTGCAAAAGGGTATCTATCACTTGGTATCAAGTCATGGTATGCGTATCTAATTGCACCTACCAGCAGGTTATCCTTTATTGGTCTCTTATTTACAAAAGTATAGATCATACTAGATTTACCACGATTGACTGTCGGTTTGCAGATATATCCTGTAAGTTTTATCCCATCTTCTTCTTCATATACCTCTAAAGAATTATTCTGAAACTCTTTCTCTACTTCACATAGTCTACCAAACAACGAAGATTGTGCTTTATAATCCAAAATTTTTTTATTGCCTGAAGCGAGAGTGAAGCTTATGCCATAATTAATCATTGCTAAGTTATTTATAATGTCAACTATGTGCTGCGTTTCTGCCCTTTCCGTCTTTAAGAACTTTAGCCTATTTGGTGTAGCAAAAAACAGATCACGTACTTCAATTTGAGTACCGTATGCCAGAGGATAAGGAGTAAGTGCTTCTATTTTCTCGCCACCTGCATAATTTACTGACCATGCTTCAGTTGCTTCTTTTACCTTGGATGATAGTTTAATTCTACTTACTGCTGCAATTGACGGCAAAGCTTCCCCTCTAAAGCCAAGGTGTTTTATTTCTATCAAATCACTATCGCTTAATTTTGACGTAGCGTGGCGCATAAATGCCAACTCGATATCATCTTTTTCTATTCCACCACCATCATCTATTACGCTAATGAGATTACGCCCTCCGCTTTCTATCTTGATCTCTATTGCCGTACTTTTGGCATCAATGGCATTTTCCACTAACTCCTTTACCACACTTGCTGGCCTTTCTATTACCTCGCCCGCTGCTATTCGATTAATTGTTTTGGCATCTAAAAGAATTATTGACATAAAATGTTCAAATGGAGATAAAGTATATCCTGCATTATTTGCTTCGTCTATTAAAATTATGTAGCCCTTCTGCTAATGTTTACGCTGGATCATGATCAAGATGATAAAATGCGCGCTATAATAGTGACTTAATATATATATTAAATCTATGCGCGCATATAATTAATAATTCGTTCATGCCTATTATTGTATATTTAAATATTATATAATTTTGTGAGGTATTTATGATTAAGAAAAAAACAATTAACCGCAAAAAGCTACCACATTGGTTATTAAGCGAGATAGTTAAAAAAGGTTTGCTGCCTTATTTGGTTGATAGTACAGAATTAGAAACTAAGCCACCTTTGAATAAAACTGAATTTGTCAAGAAAGTAGAACCAAAGGTAGCTACTAAAACTTTAATTCAACCATTAGAAAATATCAAGCTAAATAGGTTATTGAATAAGGTTATTGCTGCTAAAAACATAAATGAACTAGATGAGATTGTTGATAGAGCACTAGAATCAGGTATTAGAATCAATATGTGCAATGAAAGAAATTGTTCTTTTGCTGAAGCTGTGGTGTTTAAAATCTACGCTGATAAGCTAGAAGAAAAGGGAAACAAACAGGAAAATATAATGAAGAAATTAATGCTCAGAGGTGCAAAGTTTGAGAAAAATATCATACAGCGTGACAAAAAAACCACAGAAGTTTATGATAAGCTGCAAAAAGAAGTAAAACCGCAAATAGATGCACAACTCAAAAAACTTAAAGCCATAGGGGAAAATGCTGCTATTAAAGGTAATGTGACAAACGTGGCAATAGATAATAAGAATTTTTACATCGAGTATTCAAAAGATAGCATGGTTAATGTTGCAGCAGTCGTTGATGGTACTAGGAATTTAGGCCTAAGTAAAGGTGACATAAAATTAGCCAGTAACATTATAAAATTTTACGATAAAGGCGTTGAAGTCAAAACTCAAGAAGATGGTAAGAGAAATTACGTAGATATTTCAGATGGTAGCGGGTTTGAAGTAGTTTTTCCTACCACTTTAGGGGAATTACATCTATTAATATTTCACAATATTGAAAATTATGACCAAGTACAAGTTAAAGTGGAAGACAGCGAGATGTGGAATAAGTTGCAAGAGATGGGAGAAATAGTAGGAAAGGACTGCCTGTTTGGAGGAATGTCTGTTGGAGAAGCAGTGAAAAACGGAAGTTTTAGCAGATCAAGAATCTCGGAGATAATAAAACCAATTGGCGAGTCTAAAAGTAGTGAAACTTTATCTTGGGTGAACAGATTACAAAACAAGAAACCAATATCTGTAGTACGTTCTTAGTTGGAGGTGGTTATGAGCGAAAATGCGTTAAGAATACAAGAAAAAATAAAGTACCACAATACGTTGTATTATCAGCAAAATAAGCCAGAAATAACAGATGCCGAGTATGACGAGCTGGTAAAAAAAGCTGATATACAATTTTTAGGAGCAGCACCTGACGAAAGGTTTAGAAAAGTGCAGCACATAGTGCCAATGCTGTCGTTGGATAATGCTTATGACCAAGAAGGTATAGAAAAATTCCTTTCCAGAGTAAAGAGACTCTTGGGTGTAAATGATCTAGAAATCGTTTGTGAATTGAAAATAGATGGCTTAAGTTTTTCTGCGATTTATGAAAATGGCATACTCACTAAAGCCGCAACTAGAGGTGATGGAAGTTTTGGAGAGGATATCACTAAAAATATCGCTACTATCAAGAATTTCCCGAAAGTTTTGCCTGATATTAAAGGTAGACTAGAAATTCGTGGAGAAGTGTATATTGCTAATGACGACTTTCTAACATTAAATCAGAATAATGCATTTGCCAATCCACGTAATGCTGCTGCAGGTTCCTTACGACAATTAGATCCAAATGTTACTGCAAGTAGACCTCTTAAATATTTTGCCTATTCTTTGTTAGGTGGAACAGAAAATACTCAATTTGAAGCATTAAGTAAACTAAAAGAACTAGGATTCTGCGTTAATGAGCACCAATTTCTAGCAACAAACATGGATGAAATGCTGGAATTCTATGACAAGATCCATGATTATCGACATAATTTAGGCTACGATATCGATGGTATAGTCTACAAAATCAATAACTTAAAATTGCAAGATTATTTGGGTAACACTAACAAAGCACCACGCTGGGGTTTAGCACATAAATTCCCTGCGTCTCGTGGAAAAACTAAGTTAATTAAAATATCGTTCCAAGTTAGTAGAAGTGGCATATTGACACCGGTTGGCGAGTTAGTGCCGATAAATGTGGGAGGGGTACTTATTAGTAGGGTAAACTTATATAATCATAATGAAATTAAGCGCAAGGATATACGAGAAGGTGACACAGTCATAGTTGAACGTGCAGGTGACGTTATTCCTCATATAGTGGAAGTTGATAAAAGTGCTCGTTCTCGAAATGTATCTAAGTTTAAAGTTCCAGATGATTGTCCTGAATGCGGTAGTCCAATAGAGGAGGAAGAAACTACATTAAGATGTACTGGAGAAAACGACTGTACGGTACAGATGATAGAGAAATTAAGATATTTTGTTTCGAAGAATTGCTTTGATATTAGTGGTTTTGGCAATAAGCAAGTTGAATCATTATACGATCTTGGTCTGATAAAACAGATTTCGGACATTTTTACTTTAAAAGAAAAATTAAACGAGTTCAACCTAGAGGAACAAAAAGGGTGGGGAAAACAGGCTGTATTCAATCTGTTAGAGTCTATAGAAAGTAAAAGAGTTGTGAGTTTGGATAGATTTATAGCCTCTTTGGGAATCGAATATATCGGACCTGGAATGGCGAAGCTACTTGCAAATCACTATAAGAGTTATGAAAATTGGTATGAAGCTATGGTTGGACTTTCATCTAAAGCAGATTTAAATCATGCTAAAACTTATAAAAGAGCAACAGTTGTGAATTCTTGTAATACTGCTGGCATTGGAGAACTGATGACTTATACCCTAATATGGTACTTTTCTGAGGAAGATAACATTAAAATGATAAATGACCTTGCTTCCGTGCTAACAATATTACCTTTCAGTGCTTCCACTACTAATTCTATCTTTAGCGGCAAAGCCTTAGTTTTCACTGGCACTTTCTTAAGAATGGAAAGAAAGGAAGCCCAATTCAAGGTTGAAAGCCTAGGTGCAAAGGTAAACTCTAGTGTGTCAGCTAATACCGACTATTTGGTTGTTGGTGAGAATCCCGGAGCAAAATATAAGAAGGCTTTGGAATTAGGCATTAAGATTTTAAATGAAGAGGAATTTTTTCAAACAATGGATAAAATTTGAAGTTTAAGCCACATTTTATTACGATAAATTGTTTCCATTTTTTCAACTATCGCTTATTAACGTTTTAAGCTGCTTTTTAGAGCTAGTAATCAGAGATGACACAATTGACCATCGAAGCTCACAAAACGTCTGTAATGCTACGAGAAAAGGGGCATTTTAAAATGAATACAATCTGTACTTTAGATTAATAGATATTTGCTACAACTACAAGAATTATACAAAACAATTGAGCATTTTACCTCAGTAGTGTATAATCATTAATATATCTTTGGTACTTTAACCATGGCTCTTTCTAAATTTCTTGATGTTCGCAATGATGTCGCCTTCAAACGTATCTTTGGTACTGAAAAGAATAAAGATATTTTAATTCACTTTTTAAACGATATCCTGGGGTTTGCTGGTGTTAATGAAATAAAAGAAATTGAGTTTTTAACTACTATTCAAGATCCGGAAATTGCCTCTAAAAAACAGAGCATTGTTGATGTGCTATGCCGTGATTCTACTGGTGTTCAATTCATATGCGAAATGCAGGTTGCTAAGACAAAAGGCTTCGAGAAACGTGCACAATACTATGCTGCTAAGGCCTATTCAAGGCAAGCTGATAAGGGTGATCAGTATCATAACCTTAAAGAAATTATCTTCATTGCCATAGCGGATTGTATTCTCTTTCCAAACAAGTCAGGGTATAAATCAGATCATATAATTCAAGATAAGGATACTAACGAACATGACTTAAAGGACTTCTATTTTACATTTATTGAGTTACCTAAATTTCCTAAGACTAAGGAGGATCAGTTAGAGAATATTGTTGAAAAATGGATATACTTTTTTAAGTATGCAGATGAAACCAGTGAAGAAGATCTAGAAAGAATAATAGGGAGTGATGTGATAATTAAAAAAGCTTATGAAGAGTTAAATAGATTCAACTGGTCGGAAAAAGAGTTTATCGCCTATGAACAAGAGATTAAACGTGTTCTTGATGAACAAGCTGTCCTCCTCCAAAAACTTGATGATGCTAGAGAAGAAGGTAGAGAAGAAGGCATTCAAATCGGGGAGGAACGGGGTCGAGAAGAAGGCATCAAAATTGGTGCGGAGCGGGTAGCAAAAAACCTACTTAGATCAGGCATTTCCATTGATATTATCTCACAAACTACAGGCCTACCCATATCTGAGATCAAAAAACTTGACCCACAGTCACTTTAGTTTGATTCAAATGTTTTAGGTTAGGCTGTAAGTCCATATTTTTTGCTGCTTCTTGTTCAATTTTTTCTTTTTCTGTTTTATCTGTAATTTATTTAAAGTTAAGGTACTATTTTCTATTTAGTATAGCCATCTTCTTTAACAGTATTTTTCACTTTTTCCAAACATGCATTTATCTAAAACGTAATCTATTCTTTACTTAATTCCTTTCCACTTACTTTCTATGCTACAAAAAAGCCCCAAGCTTATTTCGTTGATAGTTGGTGTTTCTAGTTAAGTATAAAAATTGTAAGTCTTTAAAATTAAAATCAGTGTTAGTAAAAAATCATTTATTGACTTTCGACACTAACTTTATTAAAACTACCTTCTTGGTTCTCAATATAGTAGGAACTTTTATGAAAAAACAAATTGCTAAAAAGTTATCTAATATAGCTAATATTCTACTATTTTACATAACGTTCATGAGAACATACTGTAATTGCTTATTGAATGATGGAGAGACATACTCCATTATTTTAGCGCGAAGTAGCAAATTCAATGAATTAGTTCTTCAAAAATAATTTAAACTTTTACAGTAGGAGTAGTCTCATGAAATATTATAGCGGATTAGATGTCTCACTCAAAGAAACTTTTATTAGTGTTGTTGATGAGAAAGGAAAAATTGTTAAAGAAGAGGTTGTTGTGAGCGAAAGCAAGGCAATAGCAGAGTGTTTGCTTAGTCACAGCAAAAAATATGAAGGAATAGGAATAGAAAGCGGACAGCTGTCAATATCAATGTGCAAAGAATTAAGAGGTTTTGGATTACCAGCAATTTGTGTAGACGCAAGACATATGGCAGCAGCATTATCTGCAAGGATCAATAAGAATGATAAAAATGATGCACGAGGTATAGCGCAAATGATGAGAGTTGGGCTATTTAAAGAAGTATTAGTGAAATCAGATGCATCCTGCCAAATTAAGGTAGCACTTGGAAGCAGGAGACAGTTAGTATGCAGCAGACAGCAAATTATGGGAACAATAAGAGGGTTATTGAAAATATATGGAATAAGGCTCGGTGCAAGGTTAACATTTGAAACTTTTGTCGCAGAAGTACAAAAAGCAATAAACAATTTAGATCAAATGAGCAGGAATGCAATAGAAGCGTTAGCCTACACCCTGGAAACAATAGAAGGGTTAATAAGAACTCTTGACAGAATACTTTCAGAAAAGGGTAAAAAAGATGAGGATTGCAAATTATTAATTACCGTTCCAGGGGTTGACAGCGATGACATTTAAAGCTGCTATAGATGATCCACATAGATTTGAAACGTCTTATACAGTTGGTGCATATATTGGATTAACACCTAGACAGTATGCTTCAGGAGAAATTGATCGTCACGGTAGCATATCAAAAATGGGTCCAGTGGAGTGCAGGATTATGCTATATGAGGCAGCACAATCTTTATTGGCAAAATGCAAAAGTAATTTTAAATTGAGAAGCTGGGGATTAAAGCTTGCAAAGAAGAAGGGTAGAAAAAAAGCAATTGTTGCCGTAGCCAGGAAATTAGCTGTAATTATGCATAGGATGTTGGTTGATAGAACAGAATTTTGTTATTAATGAACACCACTGGAGAAAATATAAATTTTATGTAAAGCAAAATAGTAATGCCGATGGAAGGGATAAGCAAGAAAAAACTCTGAAGCCTAGACTTCGTTGAGAACATGTTGCCGTCCGCTTCCGCCCTAACAGTATAATGCGGCTTGGCAAGTAAAAAATTGGCCATATTGGACCGCGGAGAGAACGATGGAAGGGTACTATTTTAATTTACGTGAAATTATTAAGTATCGCGGAGGAAAAATATGAAGCTTTAGATTTAACAAGTTAATGAATATGTGCATAAGTACTTAAAATATGTGAGGGCGTACTTACACACATATTCATTGGCTGCATAATTAAAAAGAGATTAATTAGAAATTTAGTGCTGGTATTTTTATTGCCAATAAAACCCCTTTTGATTGAATAAGATAATATGATAGTAAACAAAAGGTTGTATTAAAGCTGAATTTTACATCAAAAAATATTTTTCATGATACAAAAAATTATTATTGACTTTCATGCAATTAGAGAACAAGTTTTATTTATATTGTAAGGTTAACCCTTTTAACAATAATAACATTGACAATTTTATTTCATAGAACTGACCACCTGCTCCAGCAGTACCTCCCCTTTTATTAATAGAACCAGGGAATGTTCAATAAACCATACGCGTCAAGTTAAGAGATTATAAGCAATATTTAGGAAAGTTAAGGTGGATACTCTAGTTTTTCTATACCTGTCTTTCAGAGAAAATTGTGACCAATCTGTGGTAAGTTTTTTCAGGAAAATTCTCAAGTTATTAATTTTATTATTTAGTGCCAAAAGTAACTCTCTAATCCGTCTTTTTAACTCAATAAATGCTTTTATTAAGCTAAGTTCTGTGTTCTCTTTCACTTCTGTGCAACCAACTATGCCAGGAATATGAGAATTGCACACAATTTAGCATATAATTCACATAATACCCTGTGTGGCTTTCCTTTCGGCTTATCAAGCTTTATATGACTCTTATACAATTTAAATAATTTGCCACCTTACTCTATAAATTGTTAATACCTGCTCAGTGCTAATTTTACTTTCTGAAACATTAGTTATGAGTATCAACCAATCCAGTAATTTTTGATTCTTGTGAGAAGATATGTATCCATGCGACTTTGCTAACTTATTGGCCTTTCTTCTCCTTGCCACAGACTGTTCTTCAGTGAGCTTGTGACATATAATTCTTATTCTAATCTTTGCTTCTTTTCCCAATAATACTTCACTTTCTAGAAACAATTTATCTTTTAAACATTCCAATAATTCTATTTTTTGACCTGTTTCTATATCATATATGTTGGTATCAGATTTGTAACGACTTGTAAAATAAGCTCCTATTTCATTAATTTGTTTAAAAGAACTTGGTACAAAGTAACCTAAGTCAGTTATTAGCAAATCACCAATTGCTTAAATGGCTTCTATACTGACCTTATTCCCTCTGTTAGCTCAAGCTGATCCAATACCTGATTTAGATAATCGAAAACTAACTGTAATTTTATTCTAGATTTAGCATTGCTTTCATAACCACTGTAGCTACCCTTTATACAAATTTTCCATATCATTAGGTAGGCTAATATAGCTGCTATCCAATAGCTTAACGCTTTTTAATTGTTTTAAGACTCTACAATCAACTTGCAAGCTGTTTTTAAATAAAGCCAAAGATTCGTTGTACATTTCTTTCATAAATTCCACTGCTTCTTCGGTAAATCTGAAGTCTAAACCCTGTTTTGTCATTACTACTGAATCTTCGTTTAATAATTGGCACATTCCTTCTATGCTACAATTTTCAACTCCTATGTTACCCAATATTATAGCTTTTACGAATGATGAACCATTCAACTTTCTCTTTCTTTTTACAAAGCCTGTTGTAGTTGATATTTTATCTGCTTTCTCATTAAAAAATTCGTTGAGGGTTTTCGATAAGTTTGTTATTTTGTTCATCATATGTTTTATTTGATAAATTTAAGAGAACTTACAACCTCTTTTTTCTTTTTCTACACCAACTTTGACCTCATTTTTCCTTAACTTGACGCCATTGTCTGAACGGATACACATTTTCTTTAACTATTGACTCTTAGAGCTACCTGAAGAGCGATGCTGCTCTATATGAGGACTTGTTACCGAAGTAGATGATTTCTTAAGAGCTTCTAACTCTTCCTTTCTGCTAGTTAATAAACCATTAAGCTTCTCAAGCATAGTACCACCCTTTGTTTCCTTTATTGTATCTTCAAGCACTTTACGTTGACAGTCCTTTAACTGTTCATATTTTTTCGGGTTGTTTTGCCTGAATTCTATGCTATCAACTGCATTGACAACACCCTCGATTTTATCAAAATCACTTATGCTGATACAGCCTTTAATAAATTCTTTTTCTGCTTGAAAAAAAGCATTTATATTGTCTCTTTCAATGCTACACTCTACTAGATTTTTTTTTACCCATTTTGTAATTTCATCATAACTTCCCCCAGAGGCCACATCTGAAAAAAACTTTAAATGTCCTTCAACTATAGATTTAATCTTGTGCATACCACGCCCCCTTACTGTTACAGTTACATTAGTATAACATGCGTATGACATTTGTCAAGATTAATACCAAAATATAATAGATAAAATTACTGTGTGCTTTCTCTATACTTTTTAATATCACCTTCACTTTGCGAGTCATTTACTAAGGATATCAGCATAAGTTTGTTCATCTGCGATAGAAGACGCTGTGCTATCGTCAAGCTTGGAAGAAGGTTTAGTCATTGATACATATTTGCTAATCACTCCTTCTTTCCAAGCTAAATCCAAAAAATCATAACCTTCGTTTTTATACTCAGATACCACCATTTCTAAAAACGCTTTAAGCACCCTTGTTCCTCCTGCTTGAGTACCCTCGTCTAAAGCCTCAACTCTTGCTCTTATTAATGTAAAAGGTATTAGAGATAGAATGACATGACTAACAATTTTCTTACATAAAACATCCTTGGTGTCATCATTTGACATTTCTGAGCGAAATATCGTTTTTTTATTATATAACCCGGCACCATTAACTTTTTCTTCTCTATAACCTCTTCCTTCCTGTATTAAGTATTGCGCAGACTTCTCTCCATCAGCATACTTATATACTTTAATAGTATTTTTACCTAACTTAGGTGCGAATACTTCCTTTCCCAATGGCATGAAGTCAAAAACATTAAGTAAATGTCTTGCTATATGAGCAAAAAAAGTAATATCTTCACTAGATTCTGTTATGTCAATTTTGCCCACCTTATATTTAGAATTATATTCTTTTATCCTACGCTTGTTTTCTGCAAAGTCACCGTGTAAACCAGATTTGCTACCTAGCAAATCATTTAAAAGATGCAAAGCTTTTACTACTTTTTGTACCCTGCTTCCTTCATTATCTACAACTCTAATACGAAGATCGTATCTATCTCTTATCCGTTTTTCAATCTCTTGCTCAGTATCGTCTCTATGTAGTTTTCGCTCCTCAGCGATCTTTCCAGTGATCCTTTTTACAATACCAGCATTACTAAATGCTTCAAATACTTGCCTTCCTTGTGCGTCTATTTGCTCTTCAAGTGGCTTTCCTCTATGTTTTTTTTCCAATGAGGGACTGCGATATAAACGAAATTCTCCCAATAAAGAATTCCCTTCTTCAGGAAAGGCAGCATATTGATCATGATTAAAGGCAGTCAAAATCGCCCTAGAAAGCGCCTCACAAGTCATAGCAACAACATTTGGATCTTTTGGATCTTTAATAATCTTGCCTTTAAGATATTCGAAAGCACCATCCATATACTTTTCTAATTTTTCACCAAACTTATTCTTATAATCTTACCCTCTATCTGAGAATTCAGGTTGATTTATAAAAGCTTCTACATGCTCAGTACTATATACTAAGTAATATCCATTATACTTACTTTGACCTTCCCTATAAGTCATAAGATAAAACATTTCAATTTGTTTCTTTTTTAACTCTTTATTCCGTTTTACGAATTCATTAAACTGATTATATTCACTAACATCTAAACAGATACCACTTTTACACTGTATTAAAGCTTTAAAAGCACCTCTTATGTTATCTATATAGTGTCCATAAGTACATTCTGCAGATGAGCTAGTAATTGCAGCTTTTATGCCACCCTCTACAAAAGCATAAGGCGTTACATGTCGCATCTGTTTTCTTGCACTTCCTGCTACTTCTGGACGTCCTACCATGAGAATTTGATTTCCTTCATTTCCACTTATTACAACATCAACCAACACGCGATTACTCATTGGCATCTTAATAACCTGTTCCATAAAATCATAAACATCAGATTTATTGGTATACTTTGAGCTAGTACTTTGCATAACCTCTCACCGCCTTCCTATTGTAGCAAGTTCATCATATAAACTCACTTATGTGTCATATTGACTTAATAATACAAATACAATCTAAACAATGCAAGAACTTTTTACGTATTATTTTAAGATTTAGCTTTTTAAGAGTTAGTGACAACCTATTTCATGTAGTACCTTTGGGTTTAAATCTATATCACAGACCAACTAAAAATACTTGAAATGACGCTTATCTCCTGAAGTTTAATGAATGCACCTTTATGATAAAATCTTGCTATTCTATACCTTCTATATTTATGTCTACTAGTCTTTAATAGACATATTTTGCAGTTGCTTAAAAATATCACATTCGCTCAATTCAGTGCTTAATATATCGATTTGCATTGTCTGTACATTACTTATATCCGACTCTTGTCCATCAATATGACGATTAAGTATCTCGATTAATTTTGGTAGAGTTTTTTCAATTTTGCCATACACTATCCTACTACGATTAATTTCATCTAAATTATTTGAAACATACCTATTGAGAACTTTATCTATATTATCAATGAAATTACAAATATCCTTTAAAGCTGCTTCATTACCATTAGCGTAATAGAATAAAAACTCCTTCAACAATTCTTTATTGCCAATAGTGTAAAGATACAAGCAACTATTTTTACCTTGTCCAGATGAAAAAAAGTATTTACGCCGATCATTACCATAGGCTTGCCACAACTCTATAAAAGTCATCGTATAATTATTTCTCGCGAAATTGTGCAGTAGAGTTATAAAACTATAGCAATCAATTGATGGCCATTTTTCCCAAAATTTCTCTTTCCCTAATTCAACGATATTACGTAAAAGCTCAGTACGTGACCCGCTAAGCTCCTTACTAATAACTGATAGTAGATTACTATAATCGCCTATGGAGTAAAATTTTCTCGTATTGGAAATAGCTGACAAACTGTATTAAAACAGCCATTATGAATTAACAAATATAAAACATCGCATTTCTCAAGAAACTTCTCCAAGTGTTGTTCGTTGTTTATTACCTGTTGCAAGCAAAAAATAGTAGTATCAATATCATTATGCGCTCCACTCATGGAGTAACGAGCAGCATCTATCAACAAACTTAATTTAACTTCCTCTAAAACATTATCTTTTTCCTATCTTTTATAAAAGAAAGCAACTGCTTCAGACTCACAGTCATGGTAAGCAACTTTAAACCCGTAGATATTGAAGTTAGGATCATAATATTTAGCATAATCATTACGTACATGTAATCTTTCTAATTTGCCAGTAATATAATGGCTCCATAATGTTTCTAATTTTCTACGATAATAGTAAATATCTTTCAATACATCATCTTCAGAAAGATCATATACTTCCTTTACCTGCTTTTTACGTAACTCAAATAGATTACGGATTAATTGCTCGTCTAAACAGTTTAAACAAGCTAGTATATAACAATCACTGATACCTCTAACGTTTAAATACTTGTCATAATTTTTTTTGAAGAAATGTTTATTAACTGCTGAACAAAAAAGAGCCGATCTAATCTTTTTCCAAAAATTGGATTATCAATCCAGCAGTCATCCTGAGAAAGAATATCTGAAACTATATTATAATCAACATAACAAATGATCCTACTGTGACTAGTAATATACCTTCCTATTTGCTTTACCTTAGATTCTTTAAAAGGATCATCATGTTTGATTACTTTTTTTAAAATTTTACAATAATAGGAATCATCTAATCTAATTATATTTTCATGTTCCATTGCACCTCCAATTATTTACAAAAAATCATATTAACTAATAATTTATATTTTTAAATAGCACAATAATTTTTGAGTGATCAACTTTACAAACAGTACTGCAAGCTAGAAATCTTTTGTTTACCCACTTTACTTTGCGGATTTGGTTTAGATGTTTTCTCTCTACTTTTCCTAAATAAGGTCAGTTCCTATCTTTTTACCTCTTTATACTCATGATAGAACTATGCTTAACTTCCACCTCTTCAAGGGCTGTGCCTACTTCATCTTGTACCATATCAATGGATAATTGATGATTCTTCTCATCTTTGTGACAAACAACTCCCATAAGAACGACTTTATCACCATCTGTAAGTGATTTATAAGCAACACCAGATTTATAACTCTTCATACTATTTATTGCTTCTTTTTGTAATGCTTCTAAACTTATACCACCTCTTGGTCCTTTTATCTCTAATCCTACAGGAATATACTCTTTAGCATTACCATTTTCACATTTAATGCCATGAATTAACATATCAATGATTCCTCCTTCTTTTCTTTTACTATTATCTTTATCTTTCTTCTCAACTAAACCTGTTTGAAACTCCGATATTACTAATGCTCTTTCTTTTTCTTTACTTGTACTTGTACTTGTACTTGCTAGCATTTTGTCACTAATACAGCTTGACACTCCATGTAATAAAGCTTGAGTATGTGCTTCTTTTTCTATTAATCGTGGAGAAGGTTTTATTGCTTCACCTATTTTATTAACCAACTCTTTATATGCTTGTGTTAATTTATTTCTTGCTTCTTCATATGCTTGTGCTAATTTATCTTTCAAAGAATTATTTACTTGAGAACTTAGTGCTTCTTTAAACATTTTTTCAATCTCATCAGTGTCTCGCATTTCCTTACATTCACCACTATACTCACTACCTTCTTTGTATTTTTCTTGAGATTCATAACATGTGACTTGTACCTCAAAAAATTCTTCAAATTTCAAATCTTTCCATTTTGTGCGTTTTGTTACATCTAAATGAAGATTTAATTCTACTACTTTTTTATTATCCAATTTCAAATCACCAAGAGGAATCGCTTTTTTTAATATATTTTCTCTGGACTCAGCTTCGATAATATTCACCACATAAGCCGGCTTATTTTCATCATCTGGCTTAAATACTACTGTTACAACTGCATATTCAGGATAATTACAATCCTCTATCACTTTAATATTTTTCTCCAAGCCGCTTAGTTCTTTTTTCAATTTATCTTTTATCTTTTCTTTTTCTTCGTCAGAACTTTCATCTTCGTACTGTTTGGCAAATGTTTTTACGGTTTTTTGAAGTTTAACTACATTATTCTCAACCTTCGCAAACTGCTTATTATTTAAAGCTACATAGTCTACAAATTTTTGAATTGCATCAACTACATTTTTAATATCTTGAATGTTTACCCTCAAATTACTTGGCTTTTTATTAAATTGTGAGATCACTTTACAAACCTCGGAAAAATATTTATAATGAGCATCATTAATCGCATATTCAGGATCAAAAATATACTTTCTAAAAGAAGCGCCTCCAACGTTCTCTACTAAGAATGATTCTCCAAGCAAAAATCTACTGAAATAACGTTTTCCTCCCTTACCATCTTGTCCATCTGAGTCTGAAAAAGCAGGAGAAGGAAATGTATGAAAGATGCGTTCTATTTTCTCTCGAATTTTCTTTTCATCATTAGCAGCATCATTACTAATTTGTTTACTTAGCGACTCTAGTATATCATTAAAAAGAGGTTCAATATTTTTATTAATTGGACATTCCTTAAATTCTATAAAAGACTTTTGTGAATAATCAAGATTAACACCAGCACATATAATGTTTTCTGCAATAGTTAGAACTCTTGTCGTGTTTGGTTGAAAACCTTTTGCATACCTCTTTGCTTGTTCTAATGCTTTTTCTGGTGAGTTCTTATTATCACTAGAATTTTTTTTGCCTGCTTTTAGTTCAATAATGATAGGAATAGATTTCAATGATCTATCTTTACCACGAGGTAGTAAAATAATATCAGCAAAACCTCTTCCTGCATACTGTTCCAGATAAGCTCTAAGATTATACCTATAGCGGAAATTTACCAAAGCACCGGCTATAAATCCATGATGTCCTGCCTCTTTGTATTTTTTCCCTTTTTCCTGTCCGTATTTAAAATGAGTCTGATTACTATCGTAGATCTCCTTGATACCATTCATAACGCTTTTAAATTGGAATTTAACCCCCTCTACAGAGCCAGTATGCAAGTTGTTTACATGACCATCAAGATCCTTATTATTGTTACTTATCTTATGAAATTCGCTTTTTGTTGTAGTAGAACTTTGAGAATTATCATCTATTTTCTTTGTTGTAGTTTCAACTTGACCTTTATCTATTCTTACCGACCTGAATTCAAGATTTTTTCTCACATTCTTAGGGATTCCCAGTCTTTTAGTACAAGCACTAAGTACATTTTCTAAATCACTATCAGTAAACTTACCAGCAGAACTACTTTCTGAAATAGAAAATAGGTGAACATTTTTAGTAAATTCCTCCCTACTTTTAATAGACTCACTTGTCACAACAGCTACCTTCAAGATTTTTGCACTATCAAAGCGAAAATAAACTTTCTTAACTTTTAACTTATCTTTAATTGCAGTATTTAGCAGAGTAGAGAAACCCCCTAAGAAGAAATGAGTAAAAAATCCGTCTTTACTTATTGAATGTTGACGCGATGAAATTTGGTCCACATATGATTGGAACCTAGAATTAAAAGATTTAAACTCATCTTTTGCTTGTTCAGCAAACCTTTGTACTTCTTTAATTAGTAACTCGATCAATTCAAAATCTTGTGGTTTTTCTTGATTTACCATATAAACTCTTTCAAATGACTTTTTATTTTTTACGGGATTTATCTTGTGGCTTTTCAGGTGGTTGCATATCTGATAAGTCACCACTTGGCTCATGTATACTGCATTTATTAATCATTTCTAATACATCATCATAAATTTTGCTCTGAGAGTTCTTTAACTTCTCTTTTTGCTTATAAGTAGCTCTATCCCATATTGCCTTTACTCCATTGATGCACTCCATATTAAGCAAAGGTTTTAACAATTCTCCTTGAAAAATTGAGACATCCATCTCTTTACTTAACACCGAGATAACGTAACCCTTATATTTTTCTTTATTTAGCATATCTATAAAAAGTCCCTCACCTTCATGCACCTTTTTTGTAGGGCATTTTGTTATGGATTCTACTATACATCCTAGCAAGGTATGATAACTGCTTTGTGAAACATTTTTCTCATCTTTACTTCTTATGGCGTTAAATAACTCTTGAAATTTATCAAAACTAGACATTTCTAGTGTTCTGTATAAAGAACCGTAATAATTATTTACCTTAAAGTCCTCCACCAAAAGATCTTGATATTTATTAAAATCTACTTTACCAAGGAAAAATTCAAATATTTCAGGACAAATGCGAAAATTATCTCCCGCTGTATATGCTGCTTTCTTCATTAAGAGTTCATCTCTACCTTTCTCACTTAATTCGTTTTGAGACAATGATTTTATCTTATCCCAAAAAAACTTAACTGCTTCAACTTGTTTCCAATCTATAGCACATTCAAGCCCATACTTATATCCATCTAAATCAGAGTTTATACCTAATTTGATAAGGTAATTATTGTTTAAATTATCAACACCAATCTTATGCGACCAATAGACCTCTAAAGGCTTATCTCCCATACACTTAACTAAATGTTCATACTTTAATAAATTAGGATTACTTTGACCTCGAAGCCTCTCTTTCCTTTTGTGGAATAACTCAGTTATTTCATCTGTTAAACAACATCTACAAGCAATTCTGTACTTGTCCATTTCATCCAAAATACTTTCTGAGACTAACTTCTCACCTACTTTTTTTCTCTGAAGTCTACCTTCTGTATCCCAGCATTCTTGATTAGAGAACACGTCTTTAAGAAGAGTATGTACTTTTTCACCATTTCTCTCATGTATATCCCAATTAACATAGCACCAATTCTCGATCTGAAGAAGTTTAAAATCTCTATAATCATCGTCTTCTTTTATAGAAAAAAATATAACCTCCGGAATGTCTTCACGCATCATAGCCTTTACCAAAATATATCATTCTTTCTTAGAATAAATAAGATAAATTTATTATGCAACACTTTTTAATAACATATGCATATTTTGGATAAGTTTTTAAGATTAAAACTATTGTCAATAGAAAATCTTTCATTTACTCTCAATTTCAAACTTGCCTTAAATTTTTCTCAAATTCCCAACTATATATGAACTCTTCTAACCCTAACCTCCTATAATTTCTAAATATTTGCCGAGTTTACCCCATTTTTCTCTTCTTAGTTGTACTTTTATCCATTTGCTAATCCATAGTTAGCGTTATATGAATCACACACCTAATTACAATGATTGGTCATATAATTTCATCACTAGATAAATCAGTAGTTTTGCAAATAATATCAACAGACACTCCTGCTTTAACTAGATTTTTTGCAACCTTGATTTTTTCTGCTTTTTGAATTTTTTCTTTATTAGCATGCATACCTTTAGATAAGGATCTTATCAT
>JAUEMM010000011.1 GCA_030441635.1 Wolbachia endosymbiont of Tyrophagus putrescentiae | reverse complement strand
ATATTAAGCTAGCAACCGTTAATATTTTTATAATAAAGAATCTATATGGTGCCTTTAATTCATAGAGAAGTAAACAATGGAAATTACACCATTAATAAAAAAAGAGTTTAAAAAAAGTATATTTTATATTTGTTTAGAAAAATGCAAAAGTGCACTTTGGTTTATTTTTTGGTTCAGTTCAGGAATAAACCTGCTGATGCTCTTTTTACCACTTTATACTTCTAATGTACTTGACCGAGTAATTTCAAGTGAAAGCGTATCAACACTGATTATGCTGACAATCATAACCTTATCTGCATTTGCTTGTTCTGCAATGCTTGAAACTTGCCGGTATCTAGCCATGTCAAAAATTGGTGACTGGATTGATAAAACAGCAACACCAGATCTTATAGTAAAGTCAATTAGGTTGACGTCCATACAAAGTGCCACTTCGAGCGGTGAAGCACTGCGTGATCTTGGAGTAATAAAAAGTTTCATTACAGGAAACGGTATATTTTCACTATTTGATGCTCCATGGTCATTAATTTACTTGATTGCAATTTTTATGATTCATCCCTCAACAGGATTTATTGCTATAATTGGAATTGTCATATTACTTTCTGTGGCTATATGGAACGAAATTGCTACTAAACGAATCACGCAAGAAACTAATGAAGAAACTATACGTAACATTAATGCTATAGATGTAGCAACAAGAAATGCCGAAGTGGTTGAAGCTATGGGTATGGGGGAATATATAGTTTCTGACTGGTGTCAACGCAATGATCAAAATCGGGCAATGCAAATTAAAGCACAGAGCCGTTCTAATGTAATCACTGGAATAACAAAATTTTTACGTTCAACACTGCAAATATCAGTGATAGGAACAGGAGCACTACTTGCAATCACAGCACACAAAACTGCTGGTAGTATTATTGCTGCTTCAATTTTGATGGGTAGAGTGCTTGCTCCATTTGATGCAGCAGTTCACACCTGGAAGTTTTTAAATCAAGCTAGAATGTCGTACGCGAGATTGCAGAGACTTATCTTAACATCGCCGAAAAGAGAACAAACTATGGCTTTACCAGAGCCGCAAGGAAAGTTAGAATTTGATCGGGTATTTTTTACTCCTTATGGAAGTAACAAACCAACTATAAAAGGGATATCATTTGTAATAGAGCCTGGTGATGTAGTTGGTATTATAGGCTCTAGTGCTTCTGGTAAATCTACTATAGCAAAGCTAACTGTAGGAGTATGGAAGCCAATCTCTGGAGTAGTAAGATTAGATGGTGCAGATGTATATACTTGGAATAGAGAAAATTTTGGTAATTATGTCGGTTATTTGCCACAGGATATTGAATTATTCAATACAAGCATTAAAGCTAATATTGCCAGAATGAAACCGAATCCAGACCCTGAAGCGGTGATAAGAGCAGCAAAAATTGCAGGCATACACGAACTAATACTTAGTTTACCAAGTGGATATGATACAACAATAGGGGGACCTGGAGGTGTAACGCTCTCCGGTGGCCAAAAACAATTATTGGGTCTTGCTAGAGCCTTCTACGGTAATACAAAACTTGTAGTTCTTGATGAACCAAATGCTAATTTAGATAGCAATGGAGAGGCATGTTTAATTAATGCAGTAAATATTGCAAGAAAACAAAATACTACCACTGTTATTATTACTCATAAGTTATCCTTATTATCTGTGGTTGATAAGGTGATTCTAATGTCCGACGGTGTTATATATACTATGGGGCCACGAGATGAGATTTTAAGTAAACTAGTTGCACCACCTACAACATTGCAAAAAGCAAATTAAAGTTATCCCTCAAGAATTCCAATAGAGGTTTATATATATAGATTCATCTTATCGTGTAACCTGAATCTTTTTAGTATTAAAAAGTGGCTAAATGTTTATCTTACTTTATTTGTAATCATTTTCTGCTATATGGGTACTTTTTTTCTGCGCAAGGCAGTGAGATATAGGTGCAAAGTTTTTTCTATGGTGCTTTGTAATACCATATAGTTTAATGGCATTAATATGTTCTTTTGTTCCATATCCTTTGTTTTTATACCAATTATATTCAGGATATTCATTGTGTAATTCTTGCATCAGCAGGTCTCTAGTAACCTTTGCAACTATTGAAGCTGCTGCTATTGATGCACTTATACTATCACCATTAATAATAGATTGTGTTTTCCACTTTACTTTAGGTGGTTGATTTCCATCTACTAGTACATAATCAAGCTCTAGATTTAGATCCATTAACGCGCGTTTCATTGAAAGTTTTGTCGCTTCTAAAATATTATGTGAGTTTATTTCATCCACACTTGCCATTCCTATCCCGAATTTTGCAGTTGATGTTATTTTTTGATATAGAGTATGCCTATTTTTCTCAGTTAACTTTTTTGAATCATTAATCCCATCTATTACTATACTTGTATCGGTAAATACAACTGCTGCTGATACTACAGGCCCAGCAAGTGGGCCTCTGCCAACTTCATCCACTCCTGCTATTGTTCCTGATAGTTTATTTTCTAATGTAAAGTCTGGATATTTCATATTATAAAAATGCCACGCCTATAATTGAGCTAACAAGAGAAACTATCCAAAATCTTAAAACTATTGTATTTTCTGTCCATCCTTTTTTTTCAAAATGATGATGTATTGGCGACATAAGAAAAATTCTTTTTCCTTCTTTATATTTAAATTTTGTGTACTTAAAATATGATACCTGAATAATTACGGACAAAGTTTCTATCACAAAAATTATTCCAATCATAGCTAATAGCACTTCTCTTTTTACTAAAATACTAGTTAAGCCTAAAGCCGCACCTAAACCAAGACTTCCAGTATCTCCCATGAATATTTTTGCCGGGTTGATGTTAAATTTTAAGAAGCTTAAAGTTGCTCCGATGAATGCAATAGAAGGTAAAATAACATTTACATCTGCGTGAGTTAAGTATGCGGCTATATTTAAAAAAGTAAAAGATGTTATGATTTGTGTTGCAGCAAGGCCATCTAATCCATCTGTTAGATTTACAGCATTAGAGGTGCCCACTATTATGAACGTAGCAAAAGGAATATATAAGTAGCCTAAATCAATTATTACATCCTTGAATAGGTGTACTTTTGTAAAATCATCACTGGAGTATACTTTAAGTATAAACAAACAGAACAAAAGTTTGCTGAACAAGTTATGTATTGGTTTGAAAATAAAGAACAGTATGAAAGTGAAATAGAGCTTGCAGCACGATATGCAACATGGAGAGTAAAAAATGAGAGCAGCATACTGTTTAGTACGCATAAAAAAACTGACTATGAAAACCTAGTGACTTTTTCTAGGAAGGAAATCGATGGAGTTGAGGTATTGTACTCAGATAAACTCAAGAGAAGATGTGGCTTTGATCTTACAAGTCAGAAAACTAGTTTAGATAAAGCATTAGACAATGCTAACTACTGCGTATTTTGTCATAAGCAAGGTAAAGATAGTTGTTCAAAAGGACTGACTAATAATAACAATACTTTTAAAAAATCTCCGCTTCAGGTCGAATTGCATGGCTGTCCGCTAGAGCAGAAAATATCAGAGATGAATATGGTAAAGAGTGAAGGATATAGCATAGCAAGTCTTGCAATTGTGATGATAGATAATCCACTATGCGCTGCAACAGGTAACAGAATATGCAATGATTGCATGAACTCATGCATATATCAGAAACAAGAGCCTGTGAATGTGCCGATGATTGAAACTAGAGTTCTGGATGACGTGCTTAGTTTGCCGTATGGGTTTGAAATATATTCTTTGCTTAGCCGCTGGAACCCTTTGAATTTTCAACGCCCATTACCGAAGGAAAACACAGGAAGAAATGTTTTAGTTGTCGGACTTGGACCTGCAGGTTTTAATTTAGCACATCACTTGCTGAACGATGGTCACAATGTTACTGCTATCGATGGATTAAAAATTGAGCTTTCAGTTGATGATTTTCAACCAATCAAAAATTTTAAGCGCGAAAAGTTAGGTGAGCGCATAGCTGAAGGATTTGGAGGAGTTGCAGAATACGGCATTACTTCTAGATGGGATAAAAATTATCTGAAGATCGTTAGATTGCTACTGGAAAGACGTAAAAATTTTGCTCTCTATGGAGGTATACGTTTCGGTGGCACAGTTACTGTAAATGATGCATTTGACCTTGGATTTGACCATGTTGCTCTGGCTCTTGGTTCCGGAAAGCCTCGGATGATAAAAATTAAAAACATGCTAGCTAACATGGCATCTGATTTTTTGATGTCACTGCAACTTACTGGCGCTCTAAGATTTGATTCCATAGCAAATCTGCAGGTCCGTATGCCTATAGTAGTGATAGGTGGTGGACTTACCGCAATCGATACAGCAACTGAAGCACTAGCATACTACTCGGTACAGGTAGAAAAATTTCTGTCGCGGTATGAGGTGTTGGTTGATAAATATGGGCAAGATTACGTTGAAAAGGATTGGACAGAGGAAGAACGTGAAATTGCAAATGAGTTTATATCACACGCTAAGTTTATCAGAGAAGCTGCAGGGAAGGAGACAAGAGTAATGCAGAGCTTAGGAGGAGTTAGGATTATATATAGAAGGGAGTTAAAAGATTCGCCGAGTTATCGCCTCAACAGTGAGGAAATACAAAACGCGTTGTCAGAAGGAGTTTATTTCACTGAAAATTTAGAACCTATCGAAATTATCGCAGACAAATATAATAACGCCGAGTGGCTTAAACTAGTGGATAATAAATCCGGTGAAGTACAATGCATAAAAGCACGTTCCATCTTTATAGCAGCCGGTACTGAGCCGAATACAGTTATTGCGGCTGAGGATAAGGAACACTTTAAATTAAAGGATGGGTATTTTGTTCATTTGGATTCATCAGGCGAAGAAGTAGATAGAGTATTTTCCCCTAAAATGCGAAACAGAGATAGAATACTGGCATACAAGCAAGGCAATAGGACTATCAGCTTTTTTGGTGATTTGCATCCATCGTATAGTGGCAGCGTAGTGAAAGCTATGGCAAGCGCCAAAAATGGATACCCTATCATTTCTCAGCTTTTGAGTAAGATGGGTGATGCAAAATCGGAGAATAGCAAAGAGTTTTTTAAAGAGCAATTCACTGCAAAAGTTGTAAAGGTTCAGTATTTAACTGATAAGGTAGTGGAAATAATAATCAAGGCACCACTAGCTGCAAAAAATTTTAAGCCTGGACAATTTTTTAGGCTGCAAAATTTTGAAATTAATAGTAGAAAAGTTGGCCTTGCAATGGAAGGTATAGCCGTTACTGGCACTGAAGTGGATCATGAGAAAGGAATAATTTCTACCATTGTGCTTGAAACTGGTGGTTCTACTAATTTATGTAAATATTTAAAAGAAGGCGAGCCAGTAGTTCTCATGGGTCCGGCAGGAAGCCCAACTGAGATTTAGGATAAATGTGTTACTTTTACAACAACTGTATTAAATAGCATATCATGAAAAGTTTGCTTCTTTTTAGAAAAACAAGCTACCAAATACCAACAGATAGTTAAGAGCGTTATGAGCATCTGTAGTATAGCAAAAGTATCTGAAAAATCTTCGAAAAGGCTGATCAAGATAACTTGAATTTTATTCAACAACGGCAGGAAATATTGAGAAATACTTCTATCGAATGCTAAATGTATACTTATTTTATGGTTGTCTATGTTAATAGTACGTATACCTATTAATTGCTGGCCTGGTGTCGCTTGATTATTCGCAGATGTAAAATAAGCAAAATAACTGCAACTAACACACATATATGCTAAATATAAACCTAATGGGAAATTCTGTAGCAATACTGTAAGCAAAAGGGTTGGAATTAATAAGATTATTACATCTATTAAATAGGCACAAAAGCGTCTCTGTATACTTGCAATTTCTACTACATTTGTCATTGTTGTTTAGTTTCTAAATATTTCACTATGAAATCTGTAAGTTTATCAAAACATTGAAAGCATAACAAATCTTCATTATCACCTACTGACTGATTATACACGATAGGTAGACAATTTGCACTTTTTGCAGATAATATATCTGTAATGCTATCCCCCACAAAGAATACATTTTCTTTATTAATAGGTAACGTAGCTTCTTCTAGTGCAAATAGTAGAGGAACTGAGGATGGTTTGTCTTCTAGTGTATCACCCGACCCAACTATTCTATCGAAGTAAGTGTCTAGCTTGAAGTGAGCAACTTCTTTGCGTAGATTGGTGTTCTTTTTATTACTGACTATGGCAAGATAAATATCGTGATTTTTCAATATTTTCAGCATTTTCTCTACTCCAGGGTTCAGAGTAATATTTTGCAAAAGAGCTTGATCTAAATACTGCTGATATATTGTGTTTGCTTTTTTCCATGCATCACCAAACAAACTTATCATATAATCTTTTCTTGATTCATGGGAGTTTCGATCTGCAGCTTTTTTGCTGTATCCCATTAAATTTATGGTGTGCTTAATAGCATTTAAAATGTTTTCTTGAGTGTCAACTAAAGTATTGTCCCAGTCAAATAGTACTGCTAATTGATGATTTTTCATTTTTATGTTAATATATGTTGGCTAATAACATTAAAATATAAAAAGAGTTTAAATTCCAATTACAAATTAGGAAAGAATAAAAGATGGTAAGGAAATAAAAGAGGAGGATTCACAAAAGTAAATAATCTATTAATACCTGTGCACAAACTCAAAAAAATTTGTGCATAGGTATTTTATATAAATTCTAATGTGTTATATTAAGGCTTACCTCACTATTAAAGCTATCGATCAGGCTAGATTAAAAACCTAGCCTGATCGGTTTCTCTAGCCCATCAACATTACTTATTATATAGCAATTAGTTTAACTAGAGGTTAAAGTTAATGTTTGATTTTTCCCATACGTTTGAATAGCATAGTTCTAAAACAATGAAATATCCATGCAAATCATTAATACTGTGTCTATTGGCAATATTGATTGTTGTCATTGCTTACAATGGGTCTTTTCTACTTAATTCTACGTTGAGGTGGTCTCTACCAATTTTAAATTTTGAGTTATCTTTCAATATTATATTTATATCGTTCTTGCTAGTTGCGTTTTTGGTTGTATTGCCAGCACGGGATTTTACTTTTTCAGAAATGTTGTCCTTTGCTTTTTATACTGTTAGTTCATTATGCGCGATATTGTTTTCAGGCTCAATGTTGTTAGAGCAGTTGGTATTGGTGGTTATATTCTGTGAACTAATGAGCTTGAGTTCATTTTTTATAGTTGCATCTGGCTGCAAAAATGGTGGACACGCGATAAGGTACGCCTGTACGCATTTTTTTGTTGGGTTGCTCTTGATGATCGGTCTGTCTACCCAAAATTTTAATTTAATAATTATCGCTTTGCTAATAAATTGTGCTTGTTTTCCGTTTTCGTTTTGGGTTGCTGACGCATACCCTGCTGCATCATTGCACGGGGCATCATATCTTTCTCTATTCACCACTAAGGTTTCTTTTTTAGTAGCACTTTTAAACACTTACAGTTTTTGGCAGGATTGTGCTGAGGTATTAGCATTTTTTGGGGCTATTACTGCAATTTATGGTGTTATATTTACTTCACTTGAAAAAAATATTCGTAGGTTTTTAGCTTACAGCACTGTAGGGCAAATGGGTATGTTAATTATGGCGGGAAGTCTGCTTAGTCACTCAGAAAATGCTGTGCCACTGCTTGTACTTAATATAATTTTTTCTATTGTCTATCAATTGTTATTCACTGCTGTTGCCAATTCAATTATTTCGCGTACAAAGGTAGTGAGCTTTGGTAGAGCAAGTAAACTTCTTTCGGTTGAAGGTATATGTGCGACTGTTGCAATACTTACGATGGCAGCATTTCCTGGTACTGCTGGATTTATTGGGAAATCATATATTACAACTGAGATTGGGGATAATTTAACAACATACAAATACTTATATAAGATTCTACACCTTTTGCTTTTTCTAAGTGTGGGTTTAAAGTTTCTCTATCATATATTCATTGCGCAAAACAGATTGAAGCTGCCGATAACATGCGGGGGTAATTTTTCTATGATTGCTCTAGCTTCGGTGTGTATTATTGCTGGTAATCCTTATTTATTTATTTACAACAAATCTCTAATTTTTGATCTAGTGTGCAATGCGAGAAATATCTGGTCTCAATCTAGTTTATTGTTCTCAACCGCTTTGTTATTTATTCCCCTACGTAAATTATTTTTACCTAGAATAAATTTTAGCATGGATGTCGATTGGTTCTTCAGGGCTTTTTTACCTTACGTTGCTGCACTACTGAGTAAATTAATTCTGGAAGCAAAGATGAAACTTATAAATATATTACAGAGCTTGACTAATTTGCTTACTACCTCATACTTTAATAATATTGCTAAATTTAGAGAGGATAATTCAGTAAGCTTTGTTTCTGCTACCTCTCTTATGTTAATTACTGTTCTACTGTTACTGCTATGTTTAAATCATTAACTGAAAATTTAAGTACTGTATTTAATAAACTCAAAGGTAAGTCATTTATTTCTGAAGATGACTTTAATCTTGCTATGCGAGAAGTACGTATAGCACTCATAGAAGCTGATGTTGCTTTGGAAGTAGCCAAAAAGTTCATTAATGACATTAAGGATAAAGTAGTTGGTGAAAAAATCATAAAGAGCGTTTCTCCGGCACAAATGATCATCAAGATTGTTCAAGATAATTTAGTTACAATTCTTGGATCAGAAAAAAGTGACTTAAATCTTTCAGTTAAGCCTCCAGTTGTGATTATGATGGTGGGATTGCAGGGTGCAGGAAAAACAACTACCTCTGGAAAACTTGCTTTAAAGTTGAAAAAACAAAAGAAAAGAGTATTACTTGCTTCTTTAGACATTTATAGACCTGCTGCGCAGAAACAACTTGAAGTGCTGGGTAAACAAATAGAAGTTAAAACTTTGCCTATAATAGCAAATAAAAAGCCGTTAGAGATCGCAGAAACGGCTATGGAAGAAGCAAAAGGGTATGATGTATTAATACTTGATACTGCAGGACGGCTTCACATTGATGATGATATGATGAAAGAACTTAAAGATGTGAAGGAGCTGACTTCACCTGCGGAAGTAATTTTAGTAGCTGACTCTATGACCGGGCAAGATGCAATTAATATTGCTAAATCATTCAATGAAAAAATAGGTGTTACTGGGATTATCCTTACGCGTGTTGATGGTGATGCTCGTGGTGGTGCTGCGCTTTCAATGAAAATGGCTACTAACTGTCCGATTAAATTTATCGCTTGTGGTGAAAAGTTAAGTGATCTTGAGGATTTTTACCCAGATAGAATTGCAAAAAGAATACTTAGTATGGGAGATGTTGTCTCTTTGGTTGAAAAAGCCGCTGAGATAGTCGGGCAAGCTGAAATTGACAGGTTACAGAAAAAAGTAAAGAAGGGTAAATTTGACCTTGCTGATCTGGCGGCACAACTCAAAACATTGAATAAACTAGGAGGGATTGCAGGCTTAATAAAGTTTATCCCTAGCTCATTAACAAAAAAACTTGGTGGCGGAGTGCCTGACGACAGTAAAGTAAAAAAGTACATTGCTATTATCAGCTCAATGACTGAAAAAGAAAGAAGTGAGCCAAACATTTTAAACGGGAAAAGAAGACTAAGAATTGCTAAAGGTTCTGGAACCAGTGTTGCCGATGTTAATCTTTTGATTAAGCAATATAACCAAATGAGCTCTATGGTGAATAAATTTAGTAAAAGCAAGACAAAAGAATCTGACCTAATGGACATTCTCAGCAGGGAATAAAAAATAAGTACAATATGTTAATCTATTTACTTTTTATAAGTTTTATCGTATTATTAAATAATAATATGAATTATAGAGAGGATATATATGGCTAAACAAGATTTGCTTAGTATCGTTCAAGCAATTGGAAACAACATTGATAATGAGAAGGAACATCAAAATAAAATTGGCGAATTAAAAACTTTTCTGCAAGATGGTCCAGAAATAGAAATTAGTAAAGAAATATTTCAAGCTGTTATGAACAGATCCAAAAGCAGCACAAAAATTAGTGAAGAAGCAATATATCACCTTCTTTCATACTGTATTGAAAATAGTAATAATATAAAGAGCAAAAGCAGTAATGGTAAAAGGAATTTATCATTTGATGAGGTAATAAATTACCTGAAAGATGCGACGAAAATCCAGCAATATTACGGTGATCTTGATAAGTTATTAAATTATCAAGGTGAAAATGGCGACACACTGTTACATAAAGCCGCGAGTGCAGGAAATGATTATGCAGTGAAAACACTTCTTGAATGTGGTGTAAATTCTTTGGCTGTAAATAAGAACAGCAAGACTCCATTAGAGTTGGCTCAAGGAAACACAAAGAACATATTAATAGAAGGAATGAAAGCTCAAGCTAATCGATATAGAAGCGAGGCTAGAACAAAGGGCATTGTTAGCTTTATGGCTGGGTTTATTTCTACTGTTGGAATAAGTACTGCAATTTGTACGATATCAGCAGCCGTTTCTTGTAGTATAGCATTAGGGGTAGGAGCAGCTATAGCTTTGGGAGTAGGTGCAATAATTGGATGGAGTGTGTACTCTCAATGTGATGATCATAGAAAAGCTGAAGCAATAGAAAATGCTCTTGAACAAGAGAAAAATGCTTCTTCACAAAAAGGAGGAATGATGTCAGAAACAAATATAGAAAATGTGAACGGTAACCAGACAGTAAAGATATAAGTTAAAATATTATGATATTCTGAGATTTGTTTAATGGGTTATCATTTATTTAACGAAATATAGATATAATTTACTTACTAAATGAAATGGAGATTTCAATGAGTGAGTTAAAAAAAGTAAATGAATCTCAGGTTACCAAATGGGAAGTAGTAAGAAATTCCGAGTATGCTAATAATTGCTTGTCACGGATAATGACTTTATATGTAATTAAGTTAACTCAGTTGCCAAGTCTTTACAAAGAAAGTAAGCCAGAAGTTAGCACCATTCTAGTAAGGTTAGATGTTGCAAGTGAAAACATATTTTTAAATAGAGCAATTGTTATTGAAATTATGACAGGAATTTTTCCATACAAGTTTAGTAGCAAAAAGAGAAATAACATATCCAGATTAGAAGACTTATATAATCATTTGTGTTCAATTATTAATAGTGATCTTCCAAAAGAAATACTTGAGAGTTTGATTAAAGAATACAAGAATTCTGTTAGTCTACTGAGAACGATCACTTGAGTTGTTTAAGTACTTTATTTTCTATTTCAGACACTCCACTTTCAAGCTCTTTATCCATTAAACATATTGTGGATGAGTATACCCGTTGTTTTTTTGTAACACTGATGGTGAGAGTGCCTGGAGTAATTGTGACCGAGTTTGCAAATAAAGTGATGCTTTCATCATTATGTTTGTTGCATTTCTTGAAAATAATTACCGGTTCGAATTGGAAGTTAGGTTGCAGTACTTTTTTTGCTACATATATGCTTGACATGATGATCTGGTACGTCAGCCATGGTATATAGCTTATTAAGCTCAAAAGTGATAACCTGCTACTGTTTAATATGCTACTTAAAGCACTTTCAGCGTTTATTAACCTCTTGAAGATAAAGAGTGTAAATATGGAAGAAAATATGCCACAAAATAAGAAAAAAGGCTCAAAATAACCTGATAATATAATCCATAAAGTGAATAAGACAATAAATGACAGAGAGAAAAATTTTACTTCTTGTTTATCTTTCATATAGTGTAGTATATACAAAACCTTTGAGAAAAGAATAGAGAATTTTGTATATATGGAGATTATTGCAGAAAATAGAAAAGCAAGATTTGAATACTTTATTTTAGAGGAATTTGAAGCTGGTATAGTTTTGGTTGGCAGTGAAGTGAAATCTCTAAGAGATAGGAAAGTAAATATTTCGGATGCCTACATAATTGAAAAAAATAATGAGGTATGGCTACACAATATGCATATTGCAGAATATAAGGCCGCAACGCGCAAAAATCATAGACCGAAGAGAGAACGTAAACTGCTTTTGCATAGACGAGAAATAAATAAATTGATTGGTAATATTAAAACGGCTGGTGTTACTGTTGTACCACTTTCACTTTATTTTAATAATAAGGGGATAGCAAAAACTAAAATTGCTATTGTTAAGGGAAAAAAACTCTATGACAAAAGAGCAACGATAAAGCAAAGAGAGTGGGATCGTGAAAAACGTAGATTATTTAAGGATAGTGTATAGCATATGTCTTTAGATCCAGTGATTTTTAGTATTGGTCCCATATCTGTATATTGGTACTCTTTAACCTATGTTTTTGGCATATTATTTGGGTATTGGTACTTGCATAAGCTAGACAGTCAAAAGGTATTTACTAAGGAATTTTATGACTTACTTTTAACTGCTGTTATCATAGGTATTATCTTGGGTGGAAGGTTGGGATATGTATTAATGTATGATACGGTTTTTTACCTGAACAACCCAATTAACATCTTTAAAACCTGGGAAGGAGGAATGTCGTTTCATGGTGGTGCAGTAGGCACTTTATGTGCAGTTGTTATTGCATGCAGAAAACATAAGGTACCAGTATTTTATACACTTGACTTAATTTCTTGTGGAATGCCTATAGGATTGTTTTTAGGGCGTATTGGTAATTTCATAAATGGTGAGTTATTTGGTAGAGTAACAAATGTGTCGTGGGCAATGATATTTCCAAAAAGTGGTGATAATTTTTTGCGTCATCCTTCTCAGTTGTACCAAGCCTTTTTTGAAGGGTTGTTACTTTTTGTAGTGGTGAATTTGCTGTATTTTTTTACTAGAATAAGATTTTATCGTGGAGCACTAACAGGGTTTGCTATTATATGGTATGGAATAGTACGCTTTTTAGTTGAATTTTTCCGTGAACCTGATTATCATCTTGGCTATTTATGGTTTAACTTAACCATGGGGCAGTTGCTTTCCATACCTACGGTTATCGCAGGGGTATTTATCTATTTAAGAGCATTATACTTGAAATTTGATGTAAAATCTGTTAGATAACATATTTTATTAAGGTTTAAATTGGAAAAAAGCAAAATAAGAAGTTCTTTATCTTCACTATTTCTTTTGTTGTTGATTGGACTGTCAATACGCAGTTTTGTGTTTGAACCGTTTCACATACCTTCGAGCTCCATGAAAAGTACTCTGCTGGAAGGAGATTATATTTTTGCAAGTAAATATGCATATGGGTATAGCAAGCATTCTTTTCCATTTGCTCTAAATATCTTCAACGGCAGAATTTTTTATACCCCACCGCAGCGTGGTGATATAATAGTTTTTAAGCCTGTGCATAATACCAACATTCGGTTTGTGAAACGCGTCATAGGAATGCCTGGTGATAAAGTACAGATGATAGATGGAGATTTGTTTCTTAATGGAGAAAAAGTGCCACGCAAAGAAAGTGGAAGCTTTCTTGATTATGAATCAAATCGTAGCATTCCTAGGTATATAGAAACACTTCCTAATAGCAAGAAACACGAAATTTTGATAGATAGTAGTGTTCATAAATTTTCATATAATACTTCTGTTTATCATGTGCCCAATAATCAATTTTTTGTTATGGGAGATAATAGAAATAATTCTATAGACAGTAGATTTCCTGAAGTTAGTTTTATACCAATGGAAAATATAATTGGTCGTGTTAGCATAGTTGGGCTATCATTTAAACTAAAAAAAGTTGATTGGTTACCGTTCAATTTTAGGCTACCTGTTAGTTTAAGATTGAATAGAATATTTCGTCAAGTTAGCTAAGATGGGTTATATACCGTTACCCAATCGCAGTGTGATAGCACTATATGGTCCTGATACAAGAAGTTTTCTACAGAGTATTATCACCAATGATATTAATAAATCGAGTGATCAAAAGGCCATTTACTCTCTATTATTGACCCCTCAGGGAAAGTATTTATATGATTTTTTTCTCATAGAGCATGGTAAATATATTTTTCTGGAATGTGAAAATATATACTTAAAGCAAATAGTGGAGAAACTCAATTTACTTAAAACATATCTCAAGGTGAGGATTAAAGATGTAAGTGCTTTATATCGTGTGGGTATTTTATTCAATACACAATTTATAGAATGTAATGATGAATCACAAATCATTTTTCAAGATCCAAGGCATATATCCTTGGGAGCAAGAATTATACACCGAAGTGAAATAAAAGAATCAATTGGAAATTTTGCTGAGTATGAATTGACCAGAATTCGAAATCTCATCCCAGATGGCGCAAAAGACATGAAGCAAGATTTATCATTTCCGTTGCAGTATTTGATTGATCATGCAAATGGTATAGATTTCAATAAGGGGTGCTATATAGGACAGGAGGTTGTGAACCGCATGAGAAGACAACCGACATTGAGGAAAAAACTTTACCTTGTTCAGGGAAATAGTCCGCTGCCAAGTGTTGGCACCAAAGTTGTTAATGACAATAATGAAGAAATAGGGGAATTACGTTCTAGTATAGATAATATAGGGCTAGCATTACTGTATACTGAAAAAAGTCATGCAAATTTGCATGCTGATAATATTAGTATATTTATATAGTAGAAAGCTTAGATTTAGAAATTGATTTTCAAGCTATAGTGGCAAATTACCATGCTTTTTCCACAATCTATCTACTTTTTTATTTTTCAATAGCTTTAATGCCTTACGGAAGTAATACCTAGTCTTGCTTGGTAGTATTATATCATCAATGTACCCATGCGATGCAGCAAAAAACGGGTTAGCAAATTTTTCCTTATACTCTTGAATACATGCTTGTTTGTCTTGCTCATGTCGAAATATAATCTCAACTGCGCTTTCAGGACCCATGACTGCGATTTCAGCAGTTGGCCAAGCATAATTTATATCTCCTCGTAGATGTTTTGAGTTCATGACAATATATGCACCACCATATGCTTTTTTGGTGATTAAACTAATTTTTGGCACAGTTGCTTCAGCATAAGCATAGAGTAATTTTGCTCCATGTTGTATTATATTATTGTACTCTTGGCTTGTACCGGGTAGAAACCCTGGAACGTCAATTAAGGTGATAATTGGAATGTTGAATGCATCACAAAACCTGACAAATCTTGCAGCCTTTCTTGAAGAATCAATATCTAAACATCCTGCAAGGTGCATAGGTTGATTTGCAACGATACCGACCGTGTTTCCAGCAATTCTGCCGAAACCAGTTATTATATTGCGGGCAAAGTCTGGCTTTAATTCAAAAAATTTTCTTTCGTCACAAATCTTTTTAACAAGTTCATACATATCATAGGGAGTATTTGGATTGACAGGAACTAGAGTATTTAAAGATTCATCAACATCGCTATATAAATCATAACTTAGTACAGGTTTAGGAGGTTCTTGATTGTTTGGCGGTAGGAAAGTAAAAAACTCACGTACTTTTAATAACATCTCAATATCATTATTGAATGCGAAATCTGCTGCTCCCGTCTTACTTGTATGTACTTTAGCCCCACCAAGACTCTCGTGATCAACATCTTCGTAGGTAACTTTCTTTACTATATCAGGACCGGTAATGAACATATAAGAAGTATTCTTCACCATAAATGTAAAGTCCGTTAGCGCTGGAGAATAAACTGCTCCTCCTGCACATGGTCCCATAATCAAGGAAATTTGGGGTATCACTCCTGATGCATCAACGTTTCTTTGAAAAATTTCTCCATACCCTGCAAGTGCGTTCACTCCTTCTTGAATTCTTGCGCCTCCAGAATCATTCAACCCAATAATAGGGATTTTGGCATTAATGGCCATATCCATGATTTTACATATTTTTTTTGCATGCGATGCTCCGAGTGAACCACCAAAAATGGTAAAATCTTGAGAGTAAACGAAAACTTTTCTACCAAAGATAGTGCCATGACCAATGACAACACCGTCACCAAGGAAATTGTTATTCTGCATACCGAAATCAGTAACGCGGTGCTGTACAAATTTGTCGTATTCTTCAAATGAATTTTTATCGAGCAATACATGAAGTCTTTCTCTGGCAGTTAACTTCCCTTTTTCATGTTGTTTTTCAATTTTATTGACACCACCAGCCTCTAGTGCTTTTTTTTGTAAATTTTCTAATGTCTTAAGCCCTTGCATATAAATCAACTTCCACGCAGAAAGTATACATTATTCTGAAATGCTGATAAAGTCCAGACTTTATATTTATATAAATGTTTCATGACCCCAAGTGTGTTTTCTTATTACAGTGATTTTAATAGGGTATTTCTCCTATTATTTTGTACCACTGTTCCTCATTTAAAATACTCACACCCAATTCCTGTGCTTTTTTACATTTAGATCCTGGATTTTCTCCCAAAACTAGATAATCAGTTTTAGCAGAAAGACTTGAGCTTACTATTGCTCCCAGGGCTTTAGCTTTAGCTTTAGCTTCACTTCTGCTCATAGTTAAAGTGCCAGTAAATACTATAACCCTATTGTTAAGGATGGAATCATTGTTATTTACATCAACAGGGAGAATTTGTAAATGAGGAACAAGATTATCTAGTACTTCAATATTGCGTTTCTCGGAGAAGAACAGCTTTAGGTATGTTGCCACACTTTTCCCTATACAATCTATATCCAGTAGCTCAGAAAAGATCTCTGAATCGGAAGACAATTTTATCATAGATAGATACCAATTTTCATAAGAGATGTAATAGTTTGCAAGTAATCTTGCTGTAACCTGACCAATATATCTGATACCTAGAGAGAATATAAATCTATCCAAAGCTATCATCTTTCTGCTGCGTATAGAGTCAAGCAGATTAGTTATTGATTTCTCACCCCAACCTTCTTGTTCTTGCAAATTAATCTCACTTAATTTTTCCTCTAGAGTAAAAATATCAGGAATTTGCTTTATCAAACCAAGGTTATAAAAAAACTCTATTTGCTTTTCTCCAAAGCCTTCAATATCAAACGCATCCTTAGATACAAAATGCTTTAATTTTCCTATGATTTGAGCCTTACAAACAAATTCACCAGAACATCTTACTACTGCTTCTCCCTCTACCTTACTTCCACATTCAGGACAAGTTTCAGGAAATATAAATTCAGGTGCATCTGGTGAGCGAACGCTCTTGTCTACATCTACAACTTGAGGAATTACATCGCCTGCACGTTTTACGGTAACAACATCCCCATCTCTTATGTCTTTGCGCTTAACTTCATCTTGGTTGTGAAGGCTTGCTCTGCTAACCAGTACTCCACCAATATTGATTGGAACCAATTCTGCAACTGGGGTTAATGTACCAGTTCTTCCAACTTGTATAATGATCTTTCTTAATTTAGTTTTCGCACAAATTGCAGGAAATTTGTATGCAAGTGCCGAGCGAGGTGCTTTATTAGTATATCCTAGGCGATCCTGTAGAATTAGATTGTTTACTTTATAAACTATACCATCAATATCATAACCCAAGTTGTATCGGTTATCGTAGACTTTGTTATAAAATTCCAGCATTTCATCTAAGTTACTTGCCGAACACTGATATTCGTTTACACAGAAACCAAGGGCTCTTAGATCATCTAACACTTCACTCTGGCTTTTTGCTAACCCACCTATTAAAGAGTAGGCAAAATATTTCAGTGGCCTGCTTTCTGTAACATTTGCATCCAACTGCTTAAGAGAACCTGCAGCCGCGTTACGTGGATTAGCGAATCCATTCTGTATGTTAAGTTCTATAAAATCTTCATTTGAGATATATATTTCACCTCTTACTTCTAATCTACCTTTTACACCTTCGAGCAATTTAGGCATATTCTTTATAGTTGCAACGTTGCAAGTAACATCTTCACCTACATGGCCATCACCACGGGTTGCCGCTCTAACAAATACCCCATCTTCATAAATTACAGAAAATGACAGGCCATCTATTTTAGGTTCACATATTATCTCCACTTCATCTATGTTTAGAAATCTTTTTACCCTTGATAAGAATCTTTCCACGTCTTGTTTATCATAAGCGTTATCAAGGGAAAGCATGGGTTTTATGTGTTCTATTTTAGCAAATCTCTCATCTGGTGGAGCTCCAACACTATCCTCAAGTTCTACTGCTGCCCTTCTTTTTAATTCATCATATTCAGCATCTGTGATTTCTGGTTTGTTTTTCTGATAATAAAGTATGTTATGGTACTTTATTTTTTCTTGAAGGTTTTCCTGCTTAGATTTCTCTAAATCAGCCATTTTTCTCGCCTATTATTCAGAGTCAGTTGATGAACTAGATGTTTGATAGGCATAATTTGGAGCTTCTTGAGTAATTATTATATCATGAGCGTGACTCTCTCTTAATCCCGACGCTGTCATAACTATAAACTTACAATTCTTCCTCATTTCTTCTATGTTTTTATTACCAGTGTATCCCATAGCAGCTCTTAGTCCTCCTACTAGCTGATGTATCACTCCTGAAGCTGGACCTTTGAACGGCACTCTTCCTTCCACACCTTCTGGAACTAACTTGAGTTTTACATCCTTATCTTGAAAGTAACGGCTAGCTGAGCCCCTCTTCATTGCACTAATAGAGCCCATGCCACGGTAGCTTTTATAAGCCCTACCCTTATAAACAATAATCTCACCCGGACTCTCATCAGTGCCAGCAAAAATTGAGCCTATCATCACAGAATCTGCACCAGCAGCAATGGCTTTCGCAATATCCCCTGAGTATTTTATTCCACCATCAGCGATTAACCTTACATTCCTCGCTTTACACACCTCTGCAATGCTTCTGACTGCAGAGAATTGTGGTACACCAACGCCTGTAACAACCCTGGTAGTACATATTGAACCTGGTCCTATACCAACTTTTACTGCATCAACACCTGCATCAATCAATGCTTCAGCCGCTTCTTTTGTAGCGATGTTACCTCCTATCAATTGTACATCTGGGTACATTCTTTTGATTTCCTTTATGGTATTAATAACACCTGCAGAATGTCCATGAGCAGTATCAACAACAACTACATCAACTTCTTCGCTAATTAGTGCTTCACATCTCTCTATGCCATCTTGTTTACCAATCCCGATTGCAGCGGCAACCCTAAGTCGACCTTTACTATCCTTACATGAATTTGGATACTGATTGTACTTTTCTATATCTTTGACTGTTATTAAACCTATGCAGTGAAAATTGTCATCTATAACCAGGAGCTTTTCTATTCTATTTTCATGTAACAACTTCATTGCAGATATATTATCTACCCCACTTTCTCGCACCGTGACCAATCTATCTTTTGTCATCACGTCAGAAACCCTAACCTCCAAATTCTCAATAAATCTGACATCCCTATTTGTTAAGATTCCAACGAGCTTCTGTTGATCAACCACAGGAATTCCAGAATAGTTATATTCCTTCATCAGCGAGATTGCTTCTGCAACTGTTTTATCAGGAGAAATTGTAATTGGATTATACACGATCCAATTCTCATATTTTTTTACTTTCCTGACTTCTGCAACTTGCTCACCGATGGATAAATTTTTGTGTATGCAGCCTATTCCTCCATGCTGAGCTACTACTATTGCAAATCTAGACTCAGTTACAGTATCCATTGCAGAGGATATCAGAGGTATGTTTAGCTCTATACTATTTGTTAAATAAGTTCTTGTGTCTGTATCACGAGGCAATACATCAGAGTATGCAGGTAACAAAAGTATATCATCAAACGAATAATAAGTTTCTATTTCCTTCATAATTTAAGCTTAACATCAGTTAATTAAATTGCAACTAGTTAGTATCGCATAATAACTTCTCTCTTAATTTTATACAAATTGATCAAATAAAGAGAATATACTATCCATATTATCAAGAAAAATGCTGCATAGAACATAAACATTGTAACTAATGGCAATAACAAAGAGTTTTCAATTGCTATGCCTCCCTTCCTAATAATACTTGCAGGTTGATGTAAAGTTGACCACAGATCTACAGAGAACTTCACTATAGGAATATTTATAGCACTGAAAATAGCAAACACTGCTGCTGATTTTTCTGCCCTTTCTTTGTTATCAAAAATGTTCCATAATGCAAGATAACCAATATATAAGAAAAACAAAATTAACATCGAGGTAAGTCTTGCATCCCACACCCACCAAGTGCCCCAGGTACCTCTTCCCCAGATACTACCTGTAATTAAACATATTGCAGCAAATAGAGTTCCTGCAGGTGCTGCACCATGAGCCAAAACACTTGCAATACTATTGTTCCATACTAGCGAGGTAAAACTCAGCAATGCAATTAATCCGTATACTCCAAGAGAAAACCATGCAGATGGAACATGTAGATACATAATTCGCACAATTTCTCCTTGTTTATAATCCTCAGGAGAAAGGAACAATGCAAGAAGCATTCCTACCAAAAAACATGCAGAACAAATAGCAATCAACCAAGGCAAAGCTTTTTTAGTGAAAGAAACAAAGCTTGCGGGCCTTAATAGGTTGCAGACCAATTTTCTAGTGCTCAATCGAGTTTTTCATTTTTGAATAGCATTGCTGTAACAAACTCAGAACCACTAATAAACATAGGGTTGCTACTGATGTATAGGACGCTTTGAACACAAAATCTTTAAGCCCTATTGTGAATGCTCTACTTAAATGAAATTTTTGCAATAAGCTAACAGCTACAAGACTGCTATCAACCAATGAGCACAACATTAGACTGAAGAAATTTCTTACTTGGAACTGAAATACTGGCTTTAACTTATCAAGCAAAATTATTCCAAGGTACAGTGATACAAAAAATGAGCCAAAAGAAATTAACAACATAAAGTTTAGACTCTGCCACAATAAGATCATGTTGGCCAACACACATAGTACTAAAGCGTTGATAGCTTTATTCCTTCCATACAACTCAGCTATAGAATTTACTACTAGCCCTGATATAGTAAATATTAAAGAACAGATTAGTAATTTATTAGTCGCATTTAGTAATAAAGTGCAAATAAACAATATTGTAGATAAAATTGGCATGCTACCTCCATACAGAATTCCATATCTAAATTGTAGCAAACTTTTTTATAGTAACAAATACTTTTATGCTTTGAAAGGCACTGAACCCGTCTACAGATTAGATATGGAAAGAAAAAAAACTGGTAGCTTAACCGAAGAAAAACTACCAGTTGAAATATGTCAAAGTGTATGCATACCCTATAAAGGAACATGCTGATTATCACCTATGACTTGATCTTTTTGTACTTCATTCACTTCAGTGCTAGGCCTCAACACACTATATGTAATACCACCAACAGCCAGTGATGCCACTACAATTGCAGCTACTGCTGCTACTATAGAAGTCAGCTCAACTGTAATCACATCAGTTGCAAATAGTGCCACTGCTACTGCAGAACCTACTGCTGCTGTTGTACCGCCGTAAATAATACCTTGTTTCTTTGCTTCCGCTTTTTCTAAAAGCTCAGCCACTTTTGTGTGACCCTCTTTCCGAGCAAGGCCGCTTGCGGTTACCCCTTCTTTGTTTTTTAATAAAGGATTTGCCCCTTTTGCTAATAGAGCATCTACTATCTTAGTATGACCATTTTCAGCAGCCAGATGCAAAGGAGTTCGTTTCAATTTATCTGCTGCGTTAACACTTGCACCTTTTTCTACTAGGGTATCTACTGTCTCAGTATGACCATATCTAGCAGCAAAATGCAAAGGAGTTCGTTTCAATTTATCTGCTGCGTTAACACTTGCACCTTTTTCTACTAGGGTATCTACTGTCTCAGTATGACCATATCTAGCAGCAAAATGCAAAGGAGTTCGTTGCAGTCTATCTGCTGCGTTAACACTTGCCCTTTTTTTTATTAGGGTTTTTACTGTATCTGCCTTACCACATGCAGCAGGTCCATGCAAAGGAGTACATCCATTGTTATCTACTACATTAACTTTTGCACCATTTTCTAATAGAACTTCTACTATCTTAATATAACCGTTTTCAGCAGCCCAATGCAAAGGAGTCCTTCCATATTTGTCTGCTGCGTTAACATATGCACAGCTTTTTATTAGAACTTCTACTATCTTAGTATAACCGTTTTTAGCAGCCCAATGCAAAGGAGTAAGTCCATAGTTTTCATCTACTGCTTTGACACTTGCGCCTCCTGCTAATAGAGCGTTTACTATCTTAATATAGTCACCTGCAGCAGCCAAATGTAATAGTGTGCATTCCCATGTGGCGCTGTCCTCATCAGCGAACTCAAATAAGTGATTTACACCAAACTCAGCTTTCTCCCATTCTTCATGCTCACCTTCTTCTTCCTTTAATGCCTCTTGTATTTTTTCAATTATATTACTCTTATTTGGATCTGTGATTGTACTTAGTATAGTTTTCCACTGTTCGTCATTCATGACTTTACCCCCCTAAGGCTCAATACTTTTTAAGTATC
>JAUEMM010000010.1 GCA_030441635.1 Wolbachia endosymbiont of Tyrophagus putrescentiae | reverse complement strand
ACAAGGTCCACAGGGTCTTAGAGGTGAAACTGGTCCTATAGGTCCTAAGGGTGAGTCTGGACTAGAGGGTAAACAAGGTCCTCAAGGTCCAGAAGGTAAACAGGGTCCTATAGGTCCTAAGGGTGAGTCTGGACTAGAGGGTAAACAAGGTCCTCAAGGTCCAGAAGGTAAACAGGGTCCTATAGGTCCTAAGGGTGAGCCTGGACCAGAAGGTAAACAAGGTCTTAGAGGTGAAACTGGGCCTATAGGTCCTAAGGGTGAGCCTGGACCAGAAGGTAAACAAGGTCCTCGAGGCCCACAGGGTGAAGGCTCTGATCCTTCACAATCAAAATTATCCTTAAAAGTCATCGAAGGCGAAAGCCCCGGAGAAGCGAAGGTGGGGTTAGGGGGAATACCTGTGGCGCACTTCCCGAAGCTCGGATATTTTCTCAGAAATGATGAACTGCATATACGTAATCACGTGATAAATGAAAATGTAGTTATACCGCAGGATTTTCTTTTTCTACGGGTTATTGAAGATAGCTTAGGGGAGTATAAATTAGCTTTCAGCAATGGGCTGGGAAATTTGTTTTTTGACTATAAGAGATATGACCCAGAGTACGGGACTTTACCACCGGAATATAAGTCAATCGACACCCGATATATCAAAATGGATAAAAATATCAACTTTGATAAGTACGAGTCCTACAAACCTCAATTCATATTGAAAAAAGGAGATGTAGAAAAGGCCTCCTTCAAGGATTTTAGTGTGGAAGTATACAAGCTTGGTACAGATGAAAAAATAGGCACACTGGTTGATGAATTTGGTTCATATGCACATGGCCATTTTCACTATGTCAACTACCACCGTGGGCTAATTGATGATAAACATTACTCCAATGAGCTAGATATTAGACACCCTAATGATGTTCAAATCAAGGACTTACAAACTCAGGAAATGATCAATAACGTGCACCTCATAACGAGTAATGATTTCTATGTTTTGGATTATGTAAATCATGAGTTGAATTTATAGGTAACAATAACTTCAAATTCCTTTTTTATAATTGGATATTAAAGCTAACTAAACGTTGACGCTATATACTTAGATGTTAAAATAAAATTAGAAGTTTTTAGGAGATAAATATGGCAGCAGGTGGGAAAGCAAAAACAGCTAGTAAAAACAACCCTACTCAGCGTAAGAAAGCTGAGCAAAAAATGTATAAAGATCGACCAGTAAAGCCTGTAATGTATATAGATCGTGATTCACGTATGAATTACATGTCTGCTGAATATGAAAATGGTAGTCTGGTTGAAGATGAAAACGGTAACCCTATAAAGTGGGAATCTGTAAATTAGGTTCGAATTGTGGTTAAAATTACTATAAATTCTAAAGAGTGTGAAGTAGATCAAGGGTTGACTATAATTCAAGCTTGTGAAATTATGGGCATTGAAATTCCAAGATTTTGTTACCATGAACGATTGGCTATTGCTGGTAACTGTAGAATGTGTTTGGTTGAAGTTGAGGGCGGTCCTCCAAAACCTGTAGCGTCCTGTGCTATGTCAGTTGCGGAAGGCATGGTTATCCATACAGATACACCAAAAATTAAAAAGGCAAGAGAAGGTGTACTTGAATTCTTGCTCATTAACCACCCACTTGATTGTCCTATCTGCGATCAAGGTGGTGAATGTGATTTGCAAGATATCACTATGGCATATGGAAGAGGGAATAGTAGGCTTAATGAGCAGAAAAGAGCTGTACCAAAGAAAGATTTTGGTCCTCTGATTGAAACTGCAATGAATAGATGCATTCATTGTACTCGATGCGTTAGATTCTTGTCCGATGTTGCAGGTACAAATGAGCTGGGAGGAATTGGTAGAGGAGAAAATGTAGAGATTAGCACTTATATAAAGCATCACATACGTTCTGAACTGTCAGGAAATATAATAGATCTCTGTCCTGTAGGTGCTTTGACTTCTAAGCCTTACTCCTTTAAAGCCCGTTCATGGGAACTCTCACATTGCGAAACTATTGATGTGTTAGATGCTGTTGGAAGTAACATCAGGGTTGATTATCGTGGTCCTGAAGTAATGAGAATATTGCCGAGATTAAATGAGGAAATTAATGAGGAATGGATATCAGATAAAGCACGCTTCTCTTATGATGGATTAAAAGTACAGCGTCTTGATCATCCTTACGTGAGGAAAAACGGGAGGTTAATTCCTGCAAGTTGGAATGAGGCATTAGCTACTGCTGCGAAAAAATTAAAGAGCGTTAAACCAAGTAAAATAGCTGCAATTGCAGGTGATTTGGCAGACTGTGAGTCAATGTTGCTACTTAAAGAAGTGATGCAAAAACTTGGTTCTGGAAACATAGATTGTAGACAAGACGGTGCAAAATTGATACCTGGCAATCGTGCATCCTATTTGTTTAACACTACTATTGAAGGTATAGAAAATGCGGACTTGTGCTTACTTATCAACACAAATCCAAGAATAGAGGCACCTATTATCAATGCACGCTTAAGAAAGAGATATTTACAAGGTAATTTTGCGATTGCAAGTGTAGGCCCAGATATTGAATATTTGTATCGAGTTGAAAAATTAGGCGATAATCCTCATATTTTAAATGAAGTGGCAGAAGGAAATCACAGGTTCTGTAAGCAGTTAAGTGCTGCAAAGAATCCTATGCTGATTATAGGTCAAGATGCACTGACGCGAGATGATTCTAGTGTAATTCTAGCTCTTGCAGGCAAAATTGCAGAAAAGTTTAATATGATAAGGGATGGTTGGAATGGATTTAACATCTTACACAAAGCAGCAGCGAGAGTTGGTGGATTAGATATCGGATTTACACCTAGAAAAAATGGTAAAGATACTAACCAAATTTTAGAGCATGCGGAGAGTGGTAATATAGAAGTTGTCTATCTCCTTGGTGCAGATGAAATTGATACATCAAAATTAAGAAATACATTTGTAATTTATCAAGGTCATCATGGCGATAGAGGGGCACAGATTGCAGATGTTGTATTGCCAGGTGCTGCATATACAGAAAAATGTGCGACCTATGTAAACACTGAAGGTCGAGTGCAAAGAACAAATTTGGCTGTGTTTCCTCTTGGTAAAGCGAAGGAAGATTGGTTGATTATTAAAAATCTTTCGCAGTATTTGGGTGTTTCTTTAGCATACGATAGTTTGTGTGATGTGAGAAAAAAACTAGGTACTATGGGTCAGCAGTTTAAAAATTATGGTCAGGTAATAAAAAATAAATGGATACCAGTGAATTGTGATCAAGTGAACTTAAGCAATGCGCCTTTTGCTTTAAAGAAGTATAATTTTTACTTGACAGATCCAATAAGCCGTGCTTCAAAAATAATGGCAGATTGTACTAAAGCTTTCTTATGAATACACTAGTTGAAATTTTATTTATTCTAGTGCCGCTACTGCTATCGGTAGCGTATCTGGTGTATTTTGAACGTAAAGTAATTGGAGCAATTCAACTGAGGCATGGTCCAAGCGTAGTAGGACCTTTTGGCTTATTACAACCCTTTGCAGATGCGATTAAATTACTGATTAAAGAACCAATAATACCATCAAAGGCAAATAATGTGCTCTTTTTTATTGCCCCCATGTTAACCTTTATTTTAGCATTAATTGCTTGGGTGGTTATACCTTTTGGTGCGGAAGTGATTGTCGAAAATGGTCAGCAAGTGGTAATTCCAAAAGTTATCTCTAACCTGAACGTAGGGGTGTTGTATGTATTGGCTATATCATCTCTAGGGGTATATGGAATAATTGTTGCAGGTTGGTCAAGCAATTCAAATTATGCTTTTCTTGGTGCTATAAGATCAGCTGCTCAAATGATCTCGTATGAAGTCTCGATAGGGCTAATAGTTGCTACTGTTGTTATTACAACTGGTACGTTAAATCTTGGAGAAATGGTAGTTGCAAAGCATAATATGCCGTTTTGGATTGATCTGCTATTGGCGCCTATGGGGGTAATATTTTTTATTTCCCTTCTTGCGGAAACTAACCGTCATCCATTTGATTTACCAGAAGCTGAAGCAGAGCTTGTTTCTGGATATAATGTTGAATATTCATCTATGCCTTTTGCTCTTTTCTTCCTTGGAGAGTATGCAAACATGATTCTTGCAAGTGCTATGATGACCATTTTCTTTTTGGGAGGGTGGTATCCTCCATTGAACTTGAGTTTACTATATAAAATACCGGGATTGATATGGTTTGTTGCAAAAGTTATTGTACTTCTATTTGTCTTTATTTGGATTAGAGCAACAATACCACGTTATCGTTACGACCAGTTAATGCATCTTGGCTGGAAAGTTTTTTTGCCAATATCAGTGCTTTGGGTAATTTTAGTTTCAGTAGTATTGCTATTTAGTGGAAATTTAGCTGTCTAGTAGTTGTTTTTATTAGATAAGGTATTAAATATCTTATCTACATCAAAATTTATTCTAGGTTGCCAAATAGGTCCACCTAAATGCATATCAATATGAATAGGTTTGCTCTGATTTGATGGTATAAAAAATAACCTCAATATAGAATCCACAGTCAGCTCATATAAGGCCAAATTGGCAGAGACTGATCCGGATGCCTTATCAGTTTCAAACTGTAAGCTTGTTGAGCACACGCCATTGTTAATGTCTGCTTTGCCTTTGATATTCCTGAGGGGTGTGTTATTTTTATATATCTCAGTATCAGTAAATGCAGCAATCTCGTATTTACTCTGACTATTGAGTATATTGGTCACAAATGAGTTCAGGTCTATATTAGACAAGGTTACTTTTTGAGCTCCAAAATTTACTCCACCTGAGGAATTGCGAGCCCACTCATAAAAGTTTTTTCCTTGTGTTTTTAGTGTACCACTTAAACTTACTGGTCCGGTGATGTTATTGACTCCTATTGTTTGACTTACTTTATCAATATCTAGGCCTGAAATTAAAAATTTTGTATACACCGAATCTGCTCTCAAATAGCCCTGAAAAATTACTGTTCCACTACCTAACGAATAGCCTACTTGCCTGATAGTAACAGTATTGTTTCCTACTGATGCGTCTAAATGAAAATCTTTTAGGGCATTATCCTTAGTATTGAAATTTTCGGTATTGATATGAATATTTGCATCAAAGTTTTCTATGGCATTTAGAAAATCTAAATTATCTTGTGACAACTGCATTTTGTTTCTCAGATTGCCTGTTTTTTCTATAAAGTTAGGTAATTTTATTATGTTCGCATTAAATTTCTTTCCTGTGAAGTCAATGTTCCACAGAGGTTTAGTGTATTTTTTATCGATCAATATTTTTATACTACCATTGGCGTCGAAATCTTTTCCATATATTTTTATATTATCTGCAACTAATCTGTTTTTTTCTATATTGAGTAAATAATCTACATTTTTAATTTTTTTATTATTTGATTTTAAATTATTTATGCTAGTCCTTATGTTTACATCATATTTAAAATTCTTTAGCCATTTCACCTTGGATAAATCCTTTACATCATAGTTATCTGCATTGAAATTATGAAAATTTAACCCTCCATCAATCATATTATGCTTTTTTGTGTAGCTTATTCTTATTGATCCCTGTAAAAGTTCTTGGTTGTTAAGTAATTTAATGTCTGAGACTGATACCACTCTAGGACTGAAATGTACTTTGGAGTAGAACGTAAATTGATTTTTATTATTTTCTTTAACTGTTATAGAAGGAAAGATGCATCCAACAAATGATTTAAAATCATTTCCTTCAATCTGAATATTGCCATTAAACTCAGATAGAATATTATTACTTGATGCTTTTCCTGATAGATAAAACATGTTGTTAATTCCCGGCAATTTTAGAACCATTTTGGCTGCAGCACTGCCATCTGCAAATTTTACTGTAGCGTGGAAGTTGTCTAGTATTTTTTTCTCATAAGTGATACTAGAAGCTTTTACGTCGAAATCTAAATTCAAGTTTTGTGGTATAACCTTTTTTAGGCACTCTAGTATATCTTTTACGTTTGCTTTTTTTTCTAGGCTACTCTGTATGGCATCTAAGTTAACTTTACTAAAATTTGCATTTACATTAGTGTGGTTGCTTTTTCTGTCTCTGTGTATTTTACCGTTCATTTGTATGGTATCTGAGTCAAGTTTAAGGTCATTTATGATAAGCTGATTTTCATCTATACTTACATTAGAGAGTATTTTAATGCTTTCATCAGGAATAAAGTTAGATAGTAGGTTAAAGTTGACTATTTTTACTAAATTATTAATTGTTCCGTGACTATTATTGATTGTTAATTGTAAATTACCGTTGATTTTGCTTTGATCTCTACTGCCTTTAAATAGCAGGCTTATTAAATTTGATTCGATGTTGATATCTAAATTTTTTTTCTCAGCATTAACTTCTCCTGAAAAATCATAATCACTGTTTTTTATTTTTATTGTGCCAAAAAATTTTTTATTCTTTCTTATACTAATTTTCTTTATATCAATGCAATCATCTTCTATGCTGATGTGACCATCTTTTATTGTAACGTCTGTTATGCTATTAGTAAATTTTGCGTTTATAATATTAAATAAATTTTTTTGACTACTTTTCATGTCAAGTAATGCAATTGATTTTGGTTGAAGAGAGAACATTAGTAATGATAGAAGTGAAGGCTTTACTTCAATTTTACCTATACTCACTAAGTCTGATAGTTTTTGCTCTTTATTTCTATTGTATTGTATGTATACGTTATGTAAGGTAACCTTTGGTGTGATTAATGAAGCTTCAATTTTTCCAGCAATATGTACTTTTACATCATCTCCTACTTCCAATTTTTGTATAATTCGTTCTTTATATTCATTCCAATCTTTAGATGTTACCACAATATGTGCAGAGGTTAACGCTGATAAAATGAGTAATGTAATATATATATATAATCTCATATGCTTAAAACTTGCCCATAAGTATTAAATAAAATGTACCAAAGTACACAATGGTACTCGAAATTATTAAAGCTGCTAAATAGGAAATACGTCTATCAAAAATTAATTCTGCTGGTAGTAATCGAGAAATATAAAGAACTGTTGACATAACAACTGTAGCTATAAGAATTTTTATAATATTTAATGATAGTGATTGATTGACTTTATACATCTTATTTATTTTCAAATAGTTAATAAGAAGAATAGAGTTTATCCACATGGAAATGGAAGTTGCAATAGCAATACCTGTGTGGTGATATTTATCCATTAGCAGCAAATTTAGTATTATATTGACTCCAAGACATATAAGTGAAAATATTGTTGGTATCTTCAGATTCCCTTTAACAAAAAATCCTGGTAGTAGTACTTTATTTATAATAAATGCAGGTAAGGAAAGAGAAAAGGCTTGTAGTGTGGGAACAGTCTGTTGTACTGAGTAATAATCAAATTCACCGTAAGAGAAGAGCGTCATTAAAATTATGTCGGGTATTATGATAAATGCTGCTGTTGCTGGTATAATCAACATAAGTCCTGCGCATAAGGCTTTATTTTGTATTTTTATTATACTAGCAGTATCGTTTACTTGTTTTGCAATGACTGGTAAAAGCACTGTACCAATAGCAGTGCCAACTATCCCTTGTGGAAGCTGTGTTAATCTATCAGCGTAATATATATAAGATACTGCATTTGGTAAAAAGCTTGCCATGATGGTATCGACCCACACACTTATTTGAGTTATACAGTTGTTGATAATTGCAGGTATTATGCGCTTAAAAAACAGCTTTACTTTACTACTGCTGCCTAACTTTAAACTGAAAGAAAAATTTGCTTTTAGTTTATATGCACTAAATAACATTAACAATAGCTGTAATATTCCCCCAATTAATACTGCTATCGATAAATTATGTGCTGGTGTTCCTATATAAGGTATAAATAAACTAACGATTAGGCTGATATTTAGAATAATTGGTGAAATAGCTGTTGAAGCGAAATGGTCCTTTACTTGCAGCATTCCTCCAATCAATGATGCAATAGAAATAAAGACTATGTATGGTAACATAACTCTTGATAATGTAACAGTAAGGGTAACCTTACTTTGGTCAAAACCTGGAGTGAATATTTTCACTATGTAGGGAAAAAAAACTTCCATAGTGAGGCAAAAAATTACCAGTATAATTAATGTGATAGATATTATACTACTTGCAAAGGCGAATGCTTTTTTCTTATTTTGTAACTCTGCTGAGTATAGTGGTATAAAAGATGTGGTAAACGCTCCTTCAGCGAAAAATGCACGAAATAAATTAGCAAAACGAAACGCAGAAAAAAATATATCTGCAAGAGATGTAGCACCAATAACTGTTGCGATTGCTATATCGCGGATTAATCCAGATATTCTTGAGATGGCTGTAAAGAAGCCAAACGTGAAAACACTTTTAAACATGGAAAGTACTCTGTGTAGCAGTATGAAAAAAGTGTAAAAAATACATATGTTATCCCATAGAATATACAGTTTTTCCTGAGACAACAGTGCGCATTACGCGTCCTTTTACTTTATATCCATCAAAAGGAGAATTTTTTGATTTACTAGCAAAATCCTCAGTTTTTATTTCCCATTCGTGATCTAGGTCAACTATGATCAAGTCTGCAACAAGCCCTTTCTGTATACGTCCGCGTGGTATGCGTATTATATCTGCTGGTTTATATGTAAGTTTTGCAAGTACATCAAATAGACTTATATGCCCACTATGATAGAGCTTCAGTGATAGTGGTAATAGGGTTTCAAGGCCTACGATGCCAAAAGCAGCGCTTTCAAGTGGCAAGTCTTTAGAATTAATATCGTGAGGAGCATGATCGGTGGCAATGCAATCGATGATGCCACTTTTTAAACCTTCGATCATTGCTATGCGATCACTCTCTGTACGCAGAGGTGGATTCATTTTTGCAATTGCTCCGTGTTCTTTGACTGCATCTTCAGTTAATGTAAAGTGGTGAGGTGTCACTTCACAAGTGACATTTAGTCCCAAATTTTTCGCACGTTCAATTGCTTCTAGTGAGTCCTTTGAAGAAACGTGTAAAATGTGGTAATGCACATTCTCGATATCTTTCATTAATAGTATATCACGGCTCACCATAACTGATTCTGATACACTAAGAATGCCTTTAACTCCTAACTCCTCGGAGATTTTACCTGCGTTTATTGCTCCTCCCGCAGATAAATTTAAATCTTCCGCATGTTGCGCGATTGGAACATTTAACACACTTGAGTAAAGCAATGCTTGTCTCATAATAAAAGGGTCCATGACAGGCAATCCATCATCGGTGAAACCAACAGCCCCCGCTTCCTTTAGTAATGCCATTTCGGTGAGTTTTTTTTCCGAAGTGGTGATTCTAGCATAAAATTCAACATTTACATGTGAAGTTTCCAGAGCCCTGTACCGTAAGTATTTTGCTAAAACTGTGTTATCAATTGCAGGAGCAGTGTTGGGCTGGCAAACAACTGTTGTTACACCTCCTGCGGCTGCGGACTTACTACCTGTATATATAGTTTCTTTATGTTCTTCTCCAGGTTCGCGAAAATGTACATGAATATCAACCAAACCTGGCATAAGGACAAGTCCCTTGCAATCTATAGTCTCATTAATATCACTTGTAAGAGGCAGTGATTCACCAAAGTCGACAATTTTGTTTCCACAAGTTAAAAGCGAACCCTTTATATCAAGTTTAGTAGCGGGGTCGATTATACGGGCATTCACATATGCAATTTTGTAACCTTCTTTTTGTCCTGTTTGTAGTAAATTCCAACTTTTGTTCATTGTATTTCTGATGTAGCTTATGAAGCAAATCTAAAGATTTTTAAGGAGAAATGCAATCAGTTGTTTTATAATTGCATACCTCTTTATATATTGTAGATTTAATATTATATTAATAAAAGATTGATACACCTTTTGTAATATTGTAAGTTTATTTGAGGAAAAATATGATGGACAAAAAAAGATTAAGCACCTTTCATAGGCTATATTCTTTAACAGTTGAAGGGGAAGAGGACAGTGATAAAGCAAGTGTGGTGAGTGGAACAAAAGTAGCTTATGCAGATCAATTTTTGGAGAGTATGAATCAAGACATTAAAAAGATAGTGCCTAATTATACTCCAGGTGATCCGTTTAATGCACTTATTGAGGAAACATCAGGTTTAGGTAATAATAAGGTAAGAGCATTAAAGTGTAATTCTGACGGAGAAAACATATTGCATATTGCATCTCAAAACTGCAATTATCAAGATGCTGAATATGTAAAATATATAGTAAAGAGTATAAGAAGTAGTGAAGTAAACATAAGTAGTGAAATAGACATAAGTGGTAAAATACACATACAAGATGCAGTTAACACAAAGAATGCAAAGGATGAGACACCTTTACATTTAGCTGCTAAGTCTGGAAATATAGAGCTTTTTGAGTATCTTTATTGTTATTGTAAAGCATTGCCAAGTAGAACTGCTGATGGTAAAGAGGTTTTGCATTATGCAGCTATAAGCGGAAATTACGAGCTCTTATTTTTCATAATAAACGAGAATAATAAAGATAATGTAAAGAAAAATAAATTTGGCTCAATCGACGATGAAGATGAGCTTGGTAACAATCCTTTATATTACGTAACTGAGTCTAGAAAGAAAGAGTGTATAAAGTTTTTGATTGAGCTGGGTGTGAAATATAAAAGAAATATAAAAGGAGAGACTTCTCTACATAGCATGGCTAGAGATTATGTAACTTATGAAGATTATAATGCTATACTTAATCTAATTTTGAAGAATATGGCTTGTAAATATGAAAGTGAAATGTTTGGGTGTAATAATGAGGGAGAGGCACCATTACATATAGCTGTTCAGTGCAAAAATAAAAGGTTTATAGAAGGTATCTTTAACTATAAAAATAACATAAATGTAGATGATGTTATTGATATAAAGGATGAGGATGGAAAGACGCCTTTAGATTATGCTATTATAAATAATGATTATGACTGTTGTGATTTATTACTTCGTAATAATGCAAAGGTAATAAACTCTCATCTATGTTTTGCGTCGCAATACGGTGATTTAGAATTGTTTAAGTTACTATTGGGAAAAACTTTAACTTATGATAAAAAGAGATATATAGGTATAAAAAAAAGAACAATATTCCACTATACTGCTATAAACGGGAATGTTGAGGTTTTACAATACCTTTTCTCTGATGAATTTATACGAGAATTTTATTTAAAGAAGAGAAAAGACGAGGTCACAGAAGAGGAAATAAAAGAAGCAAGAAGAGAGATATTCTGTACGAAAGATAAGTACGGGCGAACAATGTTAATGAGTGCGGCTTGTGCAGATAATAAGAAATGCCTAAAGTACCTTTTTGATGAATGTGTGCAGGCAGATCAGAATTTAATTGAAGATTTAAGAGAGCAATATAAAAGCATAGTAGCGTGTGGAGCTTTAGTAGGTAGTAAGGAGTGCGTAGAATGCCTTCTTTCTGATAAATTTATACAAAAATTTTACCCAAAACAAAAAGTAGAGGAGGTAATACAGAACTTACTAAGTGAGCAAGATGCAGAAGGAAAAACGATATTGGCATGTGCAGCCTGTGCAGATAGTAAGGAATGCCTAGAGTATCTTCTTTCTGATAAATTTATACAAAAAATTTACCCAGGGCAAGAGATGAAAAAAGCTTTAGAGCAAGCCATTTACATGGGAAGTGTATTTTATCCCTTTTTTCAAAAAAATGAGAAAAGTCATTATGGAGATACCATGTTTCATTTTGCAGCTCGTGACGGTAGCTATGAGTGTTTAAAATATCTTTTTGAGTTTGTGCAAAACGGTGTTCCAAATAGGGAAGTCATTAAGAATATTTTAAGCATGGAGAACAATAAAAGGGAAACAATACTAGAATTGGCTACATTAACAGGCAATATGAAATGTATAAGTTTTCTCATCGAGGAAGCTTATAGAAATGATATTAACATTTTTGGTTATGCTAGTATTGACTCTGATTGTGAGGAAAGGCCTGTTTATTTATTTAAAGGTATTCTTGAAGATAGTATCAAGCCGAGCTTCATAGATAGGCCTATTAGCAAGATAGGACCTTTTGGACTATTCAGAAATATTTTGAATTCTGCTATATTAAATGGCACAGAACACGATGTTAGTAGACTAATCTATATAGCTAAGTGTAGCGGAGTAGATATGATGTCCTTTATCGGAATACCTAATATAGATGGTTATTCAGCATTTGATAGAGCTGCTTGTGCTGGTCTTGAAATTTATAGTGAGGTCTATTTAGACGTTATTGTGGCTCTTAGTAAAAAAGGTTTTGAATTAACTGGAGAGTTATCAAGATCATTGGCATTAGCTTCTGCATGTTGGGATTATGATGTTGTATCTTTCATTTTTAATAGGGCTCTTCCTGCTGCTTACGTTGATAAATATATGAATAATCAGCTTTTTGGTGACAATACACCACTACATTTAGCTTTATGCAGCAACTCACATTTAAAGGCTCTTAAAGATGAAGAGCTTGTGAAAGCTATAGAATCGAGAAGGAAAGTGAATGTATGTTCAAGATTGGAGATAGTAAAATTGATATTAGATCCTGAACATAAGATAGATTTCTGTGTTAAAAATAAAGAAGATGAAACACCTATTGATTATGTTTTAAATGATATTGATGATGTAAGACTCATCCGTGTTGTAAAAGAAGAACTAGATGCACAACATGAAGTTTTAGAGGAGGAATTGTCAATATTTAAAGAAAGATATAGCACGAAACATACACGTTGTACACAAGTGATGAACTTAATAGCAACGGGATTTTCAGTAGTATCAATTCTTATGACAGTACTCGAGTCGAATAAATCAAGGTTATATTCTATAATTAGAGTGATGTGTGCAGTTATTGGTTGCGTAACTTTTATTCTAGCGTGTTGTAGCCTGTTCTACCTCTCACCTAAAAACTCAAAACTGGAAGACAAGGTAAAACAATATAGTGATTACATAAGTAAAGTTGATATGAAGATAAATGATTTTGAAAGTGGAGAAAATCGGTTAGTAAAAGTACTACGGGAACGGAATGCAAAGGAATCGAAAACAAGTGCTAGTCAAAAAAAGAAAGGACTCGTGCACACTCTTCGTACATTAGGTAGCAGCATTGAAAAAGTTAAGGTACTTCCCGAGAAGAAAAGTAACACTGAAGAGTTAAAATTAAATGCTCCTAATAAAAGAATAGCTGGTTTAGCAGATGATGATGGGGTATTAAGAGAGGTAGTAGTTGATAAAGGACCAGTAGCTAGTAGTTCAAATTTAGAGAAGGATAGCACTTCACGATCACCTATACGATCTTCATCTGACATAATATCGAAAGAAGTAGTAGTCCATGATCCACGACCACCTATGCTACTATCAAGCTCAATAGAAATACCATCTTCTCTATCAAATTTACCTAAAGAAGAAATGGTAGAGAGAGTGGCTAATCCTGTACCTAATAGAACACTTATGCGGCTAGAGGCAATAGATATTTTTTCATCTTACAGTTGCAGCTCTTCAATTACTACAATAAATTCAGACGTATCTAGTAGTTTTCTTTGTTTTAATTCACCCGGAATGTGTGGACAAGTAAGAAAGAATAGTAGTGATAGTGGTTCTCGATTTAATCTGCCGTGGGTATGTGATAGAAGAGTGAGCATAAGTAGTGGATCTCATCTTGATCTACACTTAGCAGTGAGACGTGGTAGTAGTAGTTTGGTAAATATAGATGAACCGCGTAAAAGTGAGGTTTCTTTTTGTGCTGTTACATCTTATCTAACCACAACACCAAAGACAGGCAAAAAGGAGAAGATAATGGTATGTGTCTCTAAATGCGATGATCCTGAATCGGTAATAGAAGAGGAGCCTAGAAGGAGATCATTCTCTGCTGGAAATTTAGGGCAAAGACCTAGAGTAAGCAAAGATCCTTCTGGGCCAGCCATAAAAGAGGAACCTAGGACAAGATTAAATTCTGATGGTGCTAAAATAATAGGCAGGAATGTTCGTATCCCTTCGATTAAAAGGTGCTCAACGGGCTTAAATTTTAGTGGCATGAACAGATTTGCTATTCAAAGTAGATAATGTGCATTCTGGTCATTAACATCTTTACCTTCATATATCACTACTGTTTCCTCTTGTTTAGATGAAGGCTGTGGTATTTCTCCAGTTCGATCCGATATGCGCTCAACTTCTTCAGTTAGCATAACTGCGGCACCTGCTGCTACAATGGAAATTATTAATACTGTAGCTGAGAAAGACAACAAAGAATCTATTGAGGCTAAGTCATATTTGACGAGACCAGCTCCAGCTACAACACCTACAGCAGGTAGTAAAGCCAATTTCTTCTGGTGTTAATTCTTTATTAACCCCAGTTATGGATTAGCAAACAGATAAGAGTGCAGCTAAGAAGAGGAAAATAGGGTAAACTCCAAGATATTTGAAAAAAAGGAAGCTACCCATGAATAAAAATATAACAGAATTATTTTGCTTTATCGATGATTTTTGTAATGAAATTGACAAGAATTTTGCAGAAAAACTACTTCCAAATGACAAAAAACCGACTAGGACGCCGGAAATCACGCATTCCGAAATTCTTACCATAGTCCTACTTTACCATCAATCTCCGTGCAAAAATTTCAAAGCTTTTTACCTTTATTATCTTCAAACACTCTACAGATTAGAGTTCCCAACGTATCATAGATTTATTGCCCTTAAGTCACGGATTCTGTGGTATTTAGCGTTGCTTTTACAATGGTTTTGCGAACAGTCAAAAGTGACTGGCATTTCATACATAGATGCCACTTCAATCGCTGTTTGCCATCCAAAAAGGATCTCGAGGAACAAGGTTTTCAAAGGATTGGCAAAACTTGGAAAGACCACATATGGCTGGTTTTTTGGTTTTAAATTGCATTTAGTGACCAACGAAATGGGAGAAATTCAGCAACTCACAGTGACAAAAGGTAATGTTGATGATCGAAAACCTGTGGCAAAATTGACAGAAAAACTGACCGGTCTTTTGTTTGGTGACAAGGGCTACATATCCAAGGATCTTTTCCATAAATTATTCGACAGAGGCCTGAAACTCGTCACTAATATAAAAAAAAGCATGAAAAATGCTCTAATTTCACTAAAAGAGAAGGTTTTATTGAGGAAAAGATCAATTATTGAGACAGTTTTTAACTCTCTGAAAAATAAATTTGAGATTGAGCACACCAGACATAGGTCACCAATAAATTTTTTAGTGCATATTTTCTCTGTGTTGGTTTCATATTGTTTTATGAAGAAAAAGCCCAAAATTTCAATGACTTGCTATGTGGGGTAATCCATAACTGGGGTTATTACGTACGTGTGTAATTGGATATAAAGTAATTGCTGTAAGGGCAGTAGCCAACGACAGTGCAGGAATACTACCAACATATTTACCTTTTTAAGTTGCCTAAATTTATTATACTAATAGTTATATATCAACTAGTTTGAGGCTAATTGGTAGAAAAACTTTAATTTACTCTTTGCTTATAGTTATGAGCCAAGTCAGTTAGTTCTATCTCTAAAATATCCTTTATTTTTAATGTCTTTTTTTCCGTTACTCTGCCTATGCAAGCAAAAATTATATCACTAAACAATTCCTCGAATTTTTTCTGATTATGTGGTGCAACAGTAATCAATATGCGGCTTTGAGACTCAGAAAACATAACTATTCTTATATCACTACTGCTTGCTGGTACTAATGAAAGATCCACTTCAGCTCCAAGATTGCCTGCAATTAGTGACTTTGCTAAAGCAACAATAAGCCCCCCTAGATTTGGTGCAATCGCAGAAGCTATAATACCGGATTCAATAACTTTTCCGTAGCGTTCGTATAATTTTCTAGCACCTTGAGCATCAACTTTTGGTGCATTATTGTTATCTATTCCACAGTATAGCTGATATTCTGATCTACCAAGTTCGTTATGGGTGGCACCCAGTATATATATCAAATCACCTGGAATCTTTACATCCAGTGACACTGCGTTTTCAATGTTTTCTATGATACCGATAGCTGAAATAAGCAATGAAGGTGGTGCGGATATTTTTACCTCATTACCATCCTCATCATATCCTTTAAAGTCATTAAACATGCTATCTTTACCTGATATGAATGGGGTTTTAAAAACAGTTGCATAGTCATAGCAAGCTTCGGCTGCTCTTTTCAATTGCCATAGTCTTTCCGGATTATAAGCATCACACCAGCAGAAATTATCAAGTAGTGCCAAGTTGTCTATGTTTCCTCCTATGGCCACGTAGTTACGTATTGCAGTGTCTATTGCACATGCTGCCATGTGATAAGAGTCAATCTCTCCATAGCTTGAACCAAATCCTTGTGACTTTACTACACCGCGTGTTGAAGAGAAAATAGGTCGTGAAACAACAGCTTCACTGCATACTTTCCCTTTACCCTGCAGTGGCTTTAGTACCGATGACCCTTGCACTTCATGGTCATATTGTGTAACTATAAACTCCTTGCTGCATATATTTGGTCTACTAAGCATTTCCTTCAGCTCAGTTTCTATGGGAACATCAACGGCTCTTTTTTGTATCTCCACTGGTTTTATTGTCCAAGGTTGTGTTTTCAGATATATCTTGGGATTGCCGTCATGTAGAAAACTAGTTTCTATATTCATTATTGGTGGAGCTGAGGAGACTTGAACTTTAGCCCTCATGCTATTGTTGAATTCCCCAATTACACTAAATTCTACATCATGTTTTTTCATGATTTTCCTGAATGTATGGAGATTTTCTTCTGGCACCGCTAAAGTCATTCGTTCTTGTGATTCTGATATCCATATTTCCCAAGGAAACATGTTATTACTCTTTAGCAGAACTTTGCTTAGATCTACCTCAAATCCGTTTTTTCCCATTTCACCTATGGAGGATGAAAACCCTCCTGCTCCGTTATCTGTTATTGCATTATAAAGACCAAGATAGCGCGCTTCAATTATGGCATCTGACAGTTTCTTTTGTGTTATAGGGTCACCAACTTGCACAATTGTTGAAGGGCTATTCCCTGATAATGCTTCTGAAGAGAATGTTGCACCGTGGATTCCATCTTTTCCTACCCTACCGCCGACAATGACAATCTTGTCACCATTCTTTGGCTCTTTAATGTATGAAGGAACGCCGTTTATATTGCGGGGAATAATTCCTACACTACCAACGAAAACTAAAGGTTTGCCGCAAAATCTGTCGTCAAAATATGCAGAGCCTAATTGAGTTGGAATACCAGAACAATTTCCCCCGACATTGACCCCGCGAATCACCTCTTTCATGATGAACGTTGGTGATAGTGCTTCATTTGAAAGTCTTTTATCTCTATACAACTTGCGCTTTGATACGTTAGCAAAGCAAAAGAAGTAGGTGTTCATTATAGGCTCTGCACCTTTGCCAAAACCTACTATATCTCTATTAACGCCTAATACTCCTGTCATTGCCCCACCAAACGGATCAAGAGCTGAGGGACTATTATGGGTTTCAACTTTGTCTACAATTAAATACTCATCATCGAAAATTATTCCACCTGCATTGTCAGAAAAAACAGATACGCATATGCTGGAGTTTACTTCGCGCGTTGCACGTTTAATATAGTGCGCATAGAGGCCATCTTTTATCTCATCAATGGGAGAGCAAAAAATGTTGTGCTTGCAATGTTCAGACCAAGTTTGTGCTAACGACTCCAGCTCAATGTCATATGGATCTCTGTTGAGCTTGTTAAAGTAATCTCTTATCGCTTTCATTGCAGAGAGGGAAAGTCCCAAAGTGCCATTACCTTCAATTCCATCTTGACTTATTTTCTCTAATTCTTGGTTAGTGACATTCAGATTGACAGATTTTGCATTATTTTGAGTATGTACTGGTAGATCTGTTGTAGGTTCGTTATAAACCGACCCATAAACTTTGCGATTGTAATAACTATTTTTTTTATATATGAGTGTGCAATACTCGGTAATAGAGTTAAATTTTTGTTTTATATCATATTCAGTTGGAATCATGCCTTTACCAAGTATTAGTTTAGCGCTTCTTCCTCTGATATAAATATCTTCATCAATATAACCTTTACTTATTAAGTACTCTCTAACAACTTGCTTTGCTGTATTACCAACATTGTCAGTTATTCCAGGTAGAAGGCTTATCTCAATACCCCACTCTGCTTGTGGGTCCATGAATTCATATTGTATTTCTTCTAAATTTTTACCATAGAGATAGTAACGACAGTCTTGAATGATTTCATTGTAAAACAACTTACAAATTTCCTCATACACTTCCGGTGTTAGTTCCTTGCCTATATAAACTGAGAAAACATTAATGTGCCCATACTTATTTAGCACTTCTATTCTGATATTCATCATATAATTAGTAGTACGCTTTCAAGTATAATAGCACATTTTGCTGTAAGAAGCTTACAGTTTTCTCTACAAAGAATAAATTTGGCTGGTTAGAGACAAATTAAGACCGTTATCTAACCAGTTTGACACATTCTCTTCCCCCTAATGGTTGTGGCGTTCGCATTTTATCAAGCTTACTACCCACATTCATAGCTTTTTGTACAGCCTCAATAAGACTTAGCTCCTTTCCGTCAATTATCAATTCTACATCTTTGTTTTCAGCTACATCTTCTGGAGATAACTCATCTGAGATAGGATTTAATATTTTAATATTACCATTATTATCAACACCTAATGTGATGCTACATTCTTTTCCTTTTGTTGTAGTCCAATTAAACTGCAATCCATAGCGAGGATCAAGTTTGGAAAGATCATATAATCTAACTACTCTACCACCTTTTTCAGCAATGCGGCCAATCAAAATCTCGCTCTGATTGTTACCTAATATTGAAAAACTAACAATCTTATTTTCTTTATAGAGCTTACTATTCAGAATTTCACTTACTTTTATGGTTGTGGCTATATTATTACCTTTTAGTTTAATTTGTGCATTAAAAAAATCCTTTTCAGGATATTTTTCAATTGTCACTTTATGAATAACATCACCATCTATATACTTATTAAACTCTACAAAAGCTTCTTTTTCTAACGCTTCATATTTTTTACTATCATTGTTACTAGATATAACATTTTGAGTGTTACTATCAATGATCATATTTTGTGATTGTTGTATTCTTGTCTCCCTACTAATAAGATTGGATAAATAATAAATCACCTGTAGGTTGTCATAAACTATCTGAGCCTCATCATTATTAAAAAGTCTAATGGGTAACTTGCCTTTTTGTAGCATTGCTTGTATACAGTTACGTGCTATAATGAGTTCATCGTTAATTTCTACAAGTTTTGTAGACACTGTTCTTTCATCACCCGTAGCATGTTTATTAATGAATTCAATAGCTTCTCTTATAATAGTAGGAGTATTCTCGCCATGTATTTTTATGTCTGCAAGAGAGATATGTTCTGGATCACTGTTACAGTAACTCCCATAAAGATCTCTTATCATTAATTTTATTGAGTCAAGATCTTTTATTAGCTTATCTTCAGTATTACAGCTCTGAGTATTTTGTATTAACTCATCTTTAGCGTTACAGCTCTGAGTTGAAGGTTTGAAACCATAAGTATTATTTACTAACCCTTCAAGTTTTTTAAGCAACTCGTCAAACACCCCACTTTTAGTGTTAACTATCTCTACCATAGTTCCTCCCACCTTTGTTTCTACACCAAGTTTTCTTAATACATAATGTAAGACCGATATGTCAATACACTTTTTGCAAAAAATTGAAAACTAGCTTGACTATTTTTATCAGTATGTTAAAAATTTTATACCTTGGCGGGCGTAGCTCAGTTGGTAGAGCGTCAGTTTGTGGTACTGAATGTCGCCAGTTCGATCCTGGTCGCTCGCCCCAATTTTATTTCAAACAAAGCTGTTGTATTATAATGTTCATGTGCATACCTTGTGAACCTTTAATGAGAATTACATCTCCATTGTGAACAATATCGTCCAAATTATTTTTTAGCTGGCTGGAGTCATCAAAATGTGCACCTTTTACCCCTCTCGGTAAAAGCTTATGTAGTTCTAACATTAAACTACCGACTGCATGAACTTTATCTATTTCACATGCTAGTATGTGATCAAGTAGATCAGTATGAAATTTCACACTTTCATCACCAAGCTCTAGCATATCACCAAGTATGGCGACTTTCCTCTTGTTAGAGTATGTACCTAAAGTTTTAATAGCAGCTTTCATTGAAGCAGGATTTGCATTGTAAGAATCATCGATTAAACATAAGTGTTTTCCATTGTATTGGGTATAACAAATATTTCCTCTACCCTTAGTGATTTGGAAAGTTTCAAACGCATTTTGAGGTAAATTAAGTTTTAAAGCCATTGCAACTCCTACAACTGCCAGTACGGAATAAGAGAAATGTTCACCATGAGTATGTAAGTGGTAATTTACAATTTTACTATCGTTAAGCTGAATATTTAAATTTAATCCACTTTCGTTCCTTTTCAAATTCAATAGACGAACAGTAGCATCTTGATGTTTGCCGAAGCTTATTACGGAGGATTTATTTTTATTAAGGTACGATGATAGGTATTTGTTATCTTTATTTAGCACCAGAATGCCATCACTTTTTAGGCCGTGCAATACCTCTAGTTTTGCTTGTGCAACATCAAACAGAGAAGAAAAATTTGCAGTGTGTGCATGTTCTATATTAGTAATAACAGCAATGTCTGGGTTACTTATTTCCGATAATTCCCTTATTTCACTGCTTCTGCTCATTCCCATTTCAAGAATTAAATACTCACAATTTTGTGGTGCACTGAGTATAGTCAAGGGCACTCCTATGTTGTTGTTTAAGTTCCCTCTGGTTGCGTGAGATATGCCATACTGTGATAACACGGTATATAGCATGTCCTTCGTAGTAGTTTTTCCGACGCTACCTGTGACTGCAATAACTTTAACGTTACAAAGTACGTTTCTGATGTAGTACGATGCCATATTGTGCAGGGCTTTTAACGTATCTTTTACGATGACTGTGGGAAAGTTTTGCCACTTATTTTCGCTAACTATTGCAGCTACAGCTCCTTTTGCAAATGCTTCATATACAAAATTGTGACCATCAAAGTTTTTTCCTTTAAGGGCAATAAATAAATCACCCTTTTTTATGCTTCTGGTATCTGTTGAAATATTTTTACTGCACCAATTGCCAATACTTCTACCACCTGCGGCATTGATAACATGACTTTCATTCCATTGAAACATCGTATTAATTTAAAAATATTTATTGACTCGCTTTTAAAGCGAGTTAGAATTAACTCATATTTAATATTGAGGTAAAAATGACAAATCCAGAAGAAGTATTAAAGGAGATACTAAACGAAATCGAGAACAGTGATAATTTTAATGAAAATAGTATAATTAAAAAAATAGATAATGTAGCGTCTAATTTGTGTACAACCTCCCATTATGATCTATTAGGTAGCTTATTGATCATAGCAGTTGAAGGGGGCTACGAGAAAATGGCAACGCAGTTAATTGAACTAGGTGCAAATGTTAATTTACATGATAATACTTTGAAAAACTCTCTTCTGCATAGGGCTGTTATTAAAGGACATATAGGAATAGTAGAACTTCTACTAAAAAACGAAGCAAATGCTAACGCAAGAAATCATGATGGAACGTCTCCCCTGCATTATGCTGCTAGATTTGATAAATTAGAGATAGCAATACTTCTATTGAAAAACAGTAAAGCAGAAGTTAACGTAGTGAATAAAGGCGGCATTACACCTTTACATTATGCTGCTGAAAAAAGAAGTGCTGAAATAGTGAAACTCCTATTGGAAAATAAGGCAAATGTTAATGCAAAGAATTTCCAAGATAAAACACCTTTACATCATGCTGCTGAAAAAAGAAGTGTTGAAATAGTAAAACTCCTATTGGAAAATAGGGCAAATATAGATGAAAAAGACCGCTGGGGGAAAACTCCCTTATATTGTGTTTATAAAAACGAAGATATGAGAGCAGTAAAACTTCTTATAGATCATGGGGCAAATCAATTTTTCATCCATCACTCCAGGGCATCAAAGATAGGCTTTCCTGTGGGTATAATAGCTGCTGCTGTAGCTCCATTTATTCTGATGCAAGATGCTCAAATGTCTGCATTAACAATCGCTGGAATTACTACTGCATGTGCATTAATAACTGGTGGCATTATTTATGGGGCAATGTACATGGCATCAAAATTGAACATCAATTGTCAATTAAAAAGCGTTGAAGTTGCAGAACAATATAATAAAGAGAAAGCTATTTAGTATTTTGATTAGCTATGACAACGACTACTTATTTACTTAACTTAATAAAGCGTTAAGAATTTCCCGCTGTTGTTTAACATGAACGTTAGAATAACCACACGCAGGAGATGCAGCTGCAGGCCTTGCAACACATTTAGGCCTTTTAGCTTTGATATCTAAATCAAATAACGCTTTTTCTATCAGTTCATTAACGAAAAACCACCCTCCCATGTTTTTTGGTTCCTCTTGACACCATATTACCTCAGCATTGCTATATTTTCTGAACTCGTGAGCAAGCTTATCGGCTGGAAACGGATAAATTTGTTCGAGTCTTATCACTGCTATATCATTTATTTTTTTAGACTCACACTCTTCAATTATGTCATAGTAAATTTTACCACTACATAATACAACTTTACGTATTTTATCGTCTGTAACCAAACCTTCTCTATGTTCAGGAATTACTGCGAGGAATTTGCTCTCAAAATCGGATAAGCTAGAAACTGCTCTTTTGTGACGCAATAGGGATTTTGGTGTGAGCACTACCAGAGGTTTACGGAAATCCCGGTGAATTTGTCTGCGTAAAACATGAAAGTAGTTTGCAGGAGTAGAACAATTAACTATCTGCATATTATCTTCTGCACATAGCTGCAAAAACCTCTCAATGCGAGCAGAGCTATGCTCTGGACCCTGACCTTCGTAACCGTGAGGTAAAAGAAGAACCAGGCCGCTTGAACGCAACCATTTTGTCTCTGCAGATGATATGAACTGGTCGATCATGATCTGTGCACCATTTGCAAAATCACCAAATTGTCCTTCCCAAAGCACTAATGAATATGGTGAATCCAAACTATATCCATATTCAAATCCCATAACGGCGTATTCTGATAAAGGACTATCTATCACCTCAAAATATGCCTGTTTTTCATTGATGTTATTTAGTGGAATAAACACTTCTTCTGTTACTTGATCAACAAGTTTTGCGTGGCGATGTGAAAAAGTTCCTCTACCGGAATCTTGTCCTGATAAACGTATGCCTATACCTTCTACCAATAGAGAGGCAAAAGCGAGGCTTTCTGCTGTTGCCCAATCGATGTTGCTTCCTGTATTAATATTTTCTAACCTGCTATCGAGTATTTTTCTAACCTTGTTATTAATATTGAAATTATTAGGAATACTGCTATTTGTACACATACCCAATTTTTTCAATTCATCTTTGGCAATGCCTGAGTTTGTGTAGTACTCACTTAAATCATTTAACTTTGCTCTTCTCAATTTTGACCACACGCCTTCAAACCAGTCAGCTTTTTTGGGTACAAAATTCATTGACTCAGCAAAACTTTTATCCAATTTTGCTCTGAATTCACTACGTAATTTGCTTGCGTCTTCACTACTTATTACTTTTTCTGCGATTAGTTTTTCCTCATATAGTTTTCCTGGAGTTTTGTGCTTTGATATTAACTTATACATCAATGGTTGAGTAAAATTAGGTTCATCACCTTCGTTATGGCCATATTTCCTATAGCATATTATGTCAATAACTACATCTTTTTTAAATTTTTGTTTGTACTCTAACGCAAGACTTGCAACAAAGCTCACAGCTTCTGGATCATCGCCATTAACATGAAATATCGGTGCTTCTATGAATTTAGCTATGTCAGTACAATAAAAAGAAGATCGTGCGCAGCATGGATTGGCTGTAAAACCGACTTGGTTATTAGTGACAATGTTGATAATTCCGCCTACTTTGTAACCTTCAATGTTACTAAGAGAAAGAGTTTCAGCAACGACACCCTGTCCAATGAAAGCTGCATCACCATGTATTGATATTCCAAGTGCAGCTTTTTTTGCTCTGACTCTTCCAGCTAAAACCGGATTCACTGCTTCTAAGTGCGATGGATTGTAGCATAAACTCAAATGTATTTTTTTGCCATCAGGTAATATTCTGTCAGAAGAGTAGCCGAGGTGATATTTCACATCACCAGAAACGTCAAGGTTAGCAGGATATGAGAGATTACCTTGAAATTCAGAGAACATCGCAGAGTATTCTTTCCCCACTACTTTGGTTAAGACGTTTAAACGTCCACGGTGTGCCATACCAAGAACCACCTCTTCAGTACCAAGAAAAGCAGAATTACTGATGATTTTTTCAATTGCAACAATGGTTGATTCTCCTCCTTCTATAGAAAAACGCTTATATCCTGGAAATTTCATGTGAAGGAACTGTTCAAACATTTCAGATTCAATCAAATGTTGTAGTATATCTCTTTTTTCTTTTTCATCTGGTTTATAGTGTTGATTTTCGATTTTATCCTGCAGCCATGCTCTTTCTTCATGAGAAGAAATATGCATAAATTCGAAACCGATACTTTTGCAGTAAATTTTCCTTAATATAGAAATAAATTCTCCAGTTGTTATTTTTCCTTTGCCAAACAGACCACTCAGATCTACCGATTCATTTAAATCTATATCTTGTAGGTTGGAATACTTATTATAGTCTGCAGGTTGATTTTCATTTGGTGACAAGGGATTTAAATCTGTAAAAAAATGCCCATAGGACCTGAAGAAGTTTGCTAATGTAGAGACTAAATCATCTGCCTTCACATTTTGTGTATTCGAGGAAGCTACTGAGCTGTTACTTTCTATATTACCCGAGAAAATTCTATGCCAATCTTCTCCTATTGATTTATCACCTTGGAGATAGCGCTGATATACCTCTTCAATAAATTCTGCATTGTCACCGTAAAGACAAGAGTTAGTTTTCAAATCTACCATAATCACTACATTAAATCATACGAGTATAGCACAGATTTCTTAAAAAATAACCCTTTTAGTTTTCAGACCTTCTGTTGTTGCTGCTTACTATTTAAAAATTCAGCTCTGGCTTCAATGAATTCAGGTGAAGGTTTTTTTAGTAATTCACTTGTTGCATGATAGGCAGAATATGCTACTGCAACACAAAAGCCTATTGATATGAAAGCTGCACTTACTTTAACTATTTTGTTAGATGTAAATATGGTGTAGGATACAAATAAAGTGCTGCCTAATAAACACATCGTTCCGGAACTCGCATTCATTATTATCTTATAATAGTCTTTAGCACCCATAAACTTTCCTATTTCACTGTTGCTGTTACTAATATAATCTATTGGTTTATTGCCTCGATTGTCTTTTAAATCTGGGCTAGCACCTTTTCTGAGAAGTAATGTTGCAATCTTGACACTGTTTTCATTATTACCATCCCGTGATTCACATAAATAGTGAAGTGATGTTTTATCTTCTTTATCCTTTGCGTTAGAGTTAGCACCATTATTTAAAAGTAGCTCTATAGCTTGATGATCTTGATCTTCAAATGCTTTGAGCAGTAAAGTCCTTTCAAGATCATACATTGTATTAGGATTAGCCTTATGCTCTAAAAGCAGCTTCATACTGTCATAATCTTTCTTTCTATATGCTATTAGCAGTAGAGTTTCACCAGAATGATTCTTTATCTTAAGATCAGCCCCATGCTTTAAAAGTAGCTCCATAGCCTTATGATCTTTACCTTCACATGCTACTAGCAGTGGAGCTTTGCCAAAACACTGTATATTAGGATTAGCCCCATGCTCTAAAAGCAGCTCCATAGCCTTATGATCTTTACC
>JAUEMM010000009.1 GCA_030441635.1 Wolbachia endosymbiont of Tyrophagus putrescentiae | reverse complement strand
CATCTTGAGATTTTTTTACCTCTGTATCTCGTTGAAGTTGCTTGCTGTTGCGCCTTCTTGAAAGATCTTGTGCAGAGCTTTGCAAGGAGCTTTGCGTAGATAATCTTCCAGAGACTTTATCTATAGTGGAATATATATGTTTTTCCATGCGTTCTGCTATTTCTTTTTCTTGATTATTATATTTTTCTAGAGGTTGTTTTGATGAGCTACTATCTTTAGGCGTCATTTTTGATGCACTTGGATGGAAGCTAGCATCTTGAGATTTTTTTACCTCTGTATCTCGTTGAAGTTGCTTGCTGTTGCGCCTTCTTGAAAGATCTTGTGCAGAGCTTTGCAAGGAGCTTTGCGTAGATAATCTTCCAGAGACTTTATCTATAGTTAAATATATATGTTTTTCCATGCGTTCTGCGTCTTTTATTTCTTTTTCTTGATTATTATATTTTTCTAGAAGTTGTTTTGATGAACTACTATCTTTTTCTGCTTTTGATAAAGCAAATCCCTGTAATATCATTAATCCAAAAAAGACAGGAAAAGCAAAATGTAAGCAAGGAGATAGTATTTTAAGCATTAAGCCAAGCTTAATTTTATGTGAGGATAAACAACCAATAAATGACACACTAGGATGACAAAAATCATTTGCTTCTTTAACTCCTGAAACAAAACTATCAATTACACTAGCTACCCCTGCAGCCGTAGCATAAGTATTTCTCTTTTTTTGTGTCTTATGTATTTTTTTTTCATAAGTAGTATTTTGCTTCTTTAAATCTGCAATTTTTTTTTTGTATAATTCTATAAACAGTTCTCGTATCTCAAGAGTACTATCTCTTACGTAGTCATGTACTGTATCACCATTTTGGTCCTTCAGCTTTAAAAGCTCCTCACTTATAAATATATCACGTGTTAATAGCTCACCTACTATTGAATTCTGCTTTAGAAAAACGGCACGCTGTAGTACAGTCATTCCCTCTTCTTTATCTTGTATATGTACATATTCACTATTCATGAATGTTTCTTTTATCAAAAATATAGCAGTGTCAGTTTTATTTTCCTTAATAGCCAAATGAAGCGGTGTGTATCCCTGCTTGTTAGGAGAGTGAATGCCCATATCCACTGCAATGAAGTATAAAGAATTATCTAGATCTATTGATAAACCACTCTCTTCCATGTATAGAATGTATTGAAAAAGCATTTCGAGAATATCTTTATTACCTTTTCTAGCTAGTATATGAACAACCTTATCACCATTACCATTCGCAGCTAACATTAAGTTATGTAAAACTTCTACTTTTGAATAATTTTCTATACGTTGAAAAAGCATTTCAAGAATATCTTTGTTACCTTTTTTAGCTAACGTATGAATAATGTTATCACCATCGCTGTTCTTAGTTAATACTAAGGAATAGAGAAATTGATGAAGTTCTTCTGTATCTTCATTAAGATTTTCTCTTTCAAAAAATCTTTCAGCATTTCTCTTAGCGTTTTCTGCTGAAGGTTCTTCTACAACATCTGCTGAAAACTCTTTGCACAATAGCTCTACTTTCATTACCACCCCCTTAAAGCCCTCATAATTTTAATATATTGTATAAAGCTGAAGAAATAGTAAATCTTTAATCTTACAAAAGTCGTCAAAGGTTTCTATCACTTTGTTCTTCATGGGTAGCTTCTATTTACAAAATAAATCTTAGCTATTCTCCTACCTTTTCTACTGTTTGTAATCCATATGAATTAAGGGATTGTTCAATGTGCTGAGAAATTGGAGCAGTAATGGTTATATACTTGCTACTTGGCAATTTTAGAGATAAAGAATATGCATGAAGATGCATTTTATTTATTATTTCATCAACAAAGGCCTTTTTTCCACCGTATTTACCATCACCAAGAATAGGGCAATTTATATGTGCTAAGTGTGCACGTAACTGGTGGGTTCTGCCAGTAATCGGCTGGAGTTTTAAATAAGCAACTTCTTTTTTTGACTTTTTTAAAATCGAAAAATACGTAACAGCAACTTGGGGAGAGCTTTCATCTATGACCATTTTTTCTTGTCCTGCAATATACTTCTTGACTAGTGGATGATCTATTACTCCTTCATCTTTATTTGGTATACCAGCGGTCAAGGCTAGATAAGTTTTTTTAATTCTACGCTGCTTAAATTCCTCCATGAGATATTTTGCTACCACGGCATTACGTGCAAATATTATTACTCCACTGGTATCCCTATCTAATCTATGTACAATTTTAAATGTTTCTCCTTCTTCTATTTGATCAAGCAAGTCACTAATATTAACTTTGCCACCCTGAACAACCATTCCTGCAGGTTTGTTGATAGCTAATATATACTCATCTTTATATAGTATATTTTCCTTCAATATATTCAATAATTTTGCGTTTGGCTTATTATTAGGCTTCACATGAAAATCAACATTTTTGATGTTATCTAGACACCTTATTGTTATTGTTTGACCAGAGCTAACCTTGTAATTAGATTTTACTTTGTGAGTATCAACCTTGATCAGCCCCTTTCTTAAGTATTTCTCAATTAAAGACTGTTGCAAACTAGGAAAAAGTCTCCTTATGTATCTGTCTACTCTAACGTCGTTATCATCAACTGTGATTACTCTTGTATTCATTACCTTTATTTTATAAGATATCTACTTATGTTAATATTAATACAATGAATGATGAATTAAAAAAAAATATTAGCAGATTAAAAGGAAATTTCTTACAGCAGGCAATTAGAGTAAATCATGCTGGCGAATATGGAGCTGTATGCATCTATTCCGGTCAGAAATGGATTCTTAAAAACTCCTCTATAATCGATAAAATTATTGATATGGAAGGACAAGAAAAGAAGCACTTGGATTATTTCAACAATAAAATTAAAGAATACAAAGTTCGTCCCACAGCTCTACTACCGATGTGGCGTGTTTTAGGCGTTTCGCTTGGGGTTATGACTGCAATGATGGGTAAAAAAGCTGCTATGGCTTGCACTGCTGCCGTTGAGGAGGTTATAGGAGAACATTATCAGGAGCAAATCTCTCACTTTGAAGACGGAGAGCTTAAAGAAACAATCAGCAAATTTCGCGATGAAGAATTGGAGCACAGAGAAACTGCTATTGAACACGACGCGGAGGGTGCATTCGGTTACAGCCTCTTATCTTCCTTCATAAAAAGAGGCTGTAAAGCTGCTATTTACTTATCAAAGATAATTTAACCTGTATTAACCCTCTTTCAAAACTCGATTCTAGTAATAATTCAATCACTGAAGCTCGTTGTATGCTCTTATGATTCCGTTGATTTCGATTTGCTGAAATGCATTATATTTTTTTCTTTGAGGTTTTTTAGCTAATGGAGGTTTTGTAGTCAATGCAAGACTTTTCTTTTGTTTTTGAGATTGTCTAGCTAATAAGTCATATTCTTCTCTTTGAAGTTTTGTAGCAAGTTCAAAATCTTCTTTTTCTTGCTGACGTTTCCGCATTGTTACATTCTTATTTTTATCAAGCAGTGGTTGGAAGTGTAAATTACCACTGTTTATTATATGTGCTACATTATTATCGTTGTAATTTACTTTATCAACACCAACGCTTTTTGAGCCTGTGTTATCTATTAGTTGATGTAAGAACAGCTGTTGACCATCAACAACATGGTTTTCCACAACATGTAATTTTATACCGTACTGTTTACAAAGTATCCTGCCTTCAACTTCAGGATCACCCCATCTATTATTACTTAGGATATTTTTCGTGTATTGCTTTATATTTTCGTTGCTTTTTTTGCCCATATTATCATAGCTATTAGAAATTGCATCTTTAAACCATTGTGGTGGATTACTTGATGCGAAAATTTCGCACTCTTTTCGTAGTTGGCTAATAGTAACTTTGATACCTTTCTGCTGCTCTAGGCTTTGCCTGAATGAATCAAAAAAACAGCTTCCGTTTGTAGTTGTTTTTTCCTCATAGAAGCTATTAGGATATGGATTATTATTTTTGTCATTTGGATTTACACTCTGTGCAATTTGGCTGAACTCATTCCAGTTACATCTACTCCCTAATTCCAACCTTCTACTTTTTCTCTGGGCACCTCTAAGCAGCCTATTCAAAGCTTTATAGATTTTTATTGTCATAATTTTTACTCCATATATTAATTACGCTTAGTATACTAAAAAATTTTTAGTAAATATATTTAATTTATTAAATATATAGTAAAAATTTTAACCACGCAACAGATTATAACTTTACGTAGTAATTATGAGTTTTAACTGTGGTACAACAGAATACAGTGGAAATCAATAGACCTATTTCGAAACTCGATTTCTGATGGTATCAAAGCCCCTCAAATACATTCAAGTATTCTGCGGTGCGCATCTTTTAAAAATTTCTTACCATAAACAGGTTTTGGAAGAAATCTCATCTTATTCAGGCCCATTTTAATTAGCTGTTAAAATATCCTCTATTAAAAACTGAATGAATTCTCTGCCGTTCCAATAATTTACGGAAATCTTACCTGCAATAGCTTTTATGTTACCTTGCATGATAGCAGAGCCAAGTTTAGTGTCGACAGCGCGAAAAGCAATTGCTCTTACAGTTATGTTCTCATCAGCAAGGAAGCATTTTATGTGGTCAGCACCAACAACTTCAGGTTTTATTATCCTAGCACCTTGAACAATAAACCTTGGCTCAGGATTGCCTACTCCAAATGGCTCCAAACGTTGCAACTGGTTCCACAAAGACAAATTGATAGCTTTAACAGTCACTATGCCATCTATTTTTAAGATTTTTTCATTGATAGAGTCTGAAAATCTTTCAGCGAAAAAGTTGCATAGATCGTTTATTTTGTGTTCTTCAACAGAGAACCCTGCAGCCATATTATGACCACCACCCTCAACAATCAAATTCATGAACTTTGCGGAAAGTACTGCTGCACCAATATCAACACCAGGGATCGACCTGCAGCTTGCTTTTCCTACTCCATTGTTCAGCGATATCACCACTGTTGGCAGATGAAATTGTTCCTTTAATCTTGATGCAATAATACCTATTATTCCTTGGTGCCAACTGCTACTTACTAGAATGAATTTTGCATTTAATGCAATAAATTTTTCTGCTTGACTAACTGCTTCTGATAGAGCTTCATTTTCTAGCATCTTCCTTGCATTATTTAAATCTATTAGCTTTAACGCAATTGCATGGGCTTCCTCTTCGTCTTGCGTAGAAAGGAGCTTCGCTCCCAGTGATGCCTTGCCAACCCTGCCTCCAGCATTGATGCATGGTCCTATGCTAAACCCTAACCGAGAAACACTAGGCTTTTCTAGTATTCCTAAAGCATCAAATAAAACACGTAAACCAACATTTTTCCTTGCTGACATTACCTTCAGTCCTTGAGAGACAAATACTCTATTCAAACCAGTAATCTGCATGACATCACATACAGTTCCAAGGGCAACTAAATCCAGCAGATCAAATAAATTTGGTTCCTTTTTATTGGTAAAAAATCCTCGTTCGCGTAAGCTTTTGTTGAGAGCAACTATTAACAAGAATGATACTCCAACTGCAGCAAGATTGTTATAAGGCGAATCTTCATCTAGACGATTCGGGTTAATAACGGCTACAGCGTGGGGTAATTTTTCCGTACCGATGTGATGATCTACCACTATAATGTCGAGGTTGAAATTTTTGGCATCTTCTATTGGTTGATGAGCAAGCGTACCACAATCAACAGAGATACATAAATCTATTCCCTGCTTCTTGAGTTGTAATAGAGCACTCGTATTTAACCCGTAACCTTCATCGACACGATCAGGTATATAAATTATGGAATGTACACCAATTGCTGTTAAGTACCTATTGATTAACGCTGAAGATGTAGCGCCATCAACGTCGTAATCACCAAATATAGCAATATTCTCCTTACTTTCTATGGCTTGTATTATCCGAGAAACAGCTTTATCCATATCAAGCAAGTGAAAAGGATCCGGTAGTGAGGACTTAACCAGCGGGTATAAGAAATCACTAACATTTTCAATATTGATACCACGGTTGATCAATATCCTTGCTAGTATCTCAGGTAGTTCGAATTTTTGCATGAGAGCCAGAACACCTCTATGATCTGCTTCTTGTAGCTTCCAATATGCATTTGTTGCACTTAGTTTATCAATCACACCTAATCTTCTGAATTTCTACACATTATAACCTGAGCAGCACCACTATGCTATTGAAAAACAGAGAGCCTAGCGAAATGCTGCCAAAGGTTAAGACTATTGAAACCTCACCAGCCAGCCGCTGCTGGTTCAATCGCTCCATTTCTCCCTGGTTCTACATTTGTTCTGTGTATATCACTGCTTGGTTGCATAGCTTTTTCTAGTAAAGCAACTATTTTTTCTTTACCATTTCTCTTGGCTATATCTAGTGCTGTTTTGTTGTCTTTATCTTTAGCATCTATGTTAGCACCTTTTGTAATCAAGAGTTTGACCACCTCAAAAAGTCCTTTTTGTACAGCAAAATGAAGAGCTGTCCTCTTATCTTCATCTGCGATATTAACATCAGCACCAACATCAATTGCTACTTGTACACCATTGGGATCTCCTTTCTCTACAGCAGTGAAAAATATTTCATCTTTTTCTTTCTCTAATGATGTAACAGTCTTATTATATGCATTATCAATCTCTTCCTTTTTATTATCTAACAACGCATTATAATGCTCTACAAAACATTTCAGTATTTCATCTACTATTTTTTTCTGTATCTCATTTTGATATAAGATTACCAGTAATAGATCGTCTATTCATTGGGTCTGTCTTGCTTATTTTCATCCATTCTGTGATCGCATAGCGTTCAAAATAGTAAGTTGATAGCGATTTATCTTTATATTCTACCTTAACAGGTTCTGAGATTGTACTGTGTTATAGGACATATAAGATCCTTATTTACAAGGTCTTTTAGTTTTTCTCCACACGCATTTTGAATGTGCTCACCTATTAAACTTTCATGTTCAGTAAGTTGACTATTATTCCTGCGGTAATCTCTAAAAATTCTGTATAAAATACTACTTTTAAACTCTAACATAACCCTACCTCATTTAATAATGTAGTGTAATTATGCACTATAGTGGCCACCTTTGCAAGTATTTATATTTAAGATATAATTGTGAGTGACTATTCACAAAACATCTTTAAATTTGTTGCTTCGTGTTTCTAATTGCGATTACAGTATATCTAATAAAAAAGCTAAATCTAGAAAGGTGAATCTATCTCTGGTAGCAAACGCTGAATTAACGATTTGATAATATTGCTCGCTATTCCAGCCTAAGTGTTCTGGTAAGTAAGGGATTGATAAATCTGCAAATATTTTTTGTAAATATACTGCAGGTAATAGATTTTTTTTAATTTCGTGAGAGATATCTTGCCAATTTTCACCAATAGTTTTTTGGTGTAAAGCTTGTTTTTGCTCTAATATTTCTCGGAATTCATGATTATTCAATATATAATCCATACTGATGTAAGTTGGCTTAAAAGTTAAATTTTGCATAGATAATATTTTTTCCTGCAAGTTTGCCATAGTAATGGTTGCAACTGCGACTTTTTCCCCATGAAGTGAGGAATAATCCTTAATGAGCATTTCCATTGCATGAGCGATCATATGCTCTCCTTGACTAGCAGAATGGCTGCCTTTTGCGATCACCATCCCAATTCCTGAAATCAGTAAAGCTTCGGTTAATAATAGTATTATCTCTACACTTCTTGTACTTAAACCCATATATTCTTTTAGTAAGATTTGCTCAATTTCATATACAGACGTGAAAGGTAATGTGTTATATTCTGTACCAAGAAGCAGGTGAGATAGTAACCAATCGGCCTGGACAGTGGAGCGGCACATAAAATCTGCGAAACCACTTAATGTTAAGCGTAGTGGTGAGTTAATTAATATATCAGTATCAATATATATCGCCTTTGCAAGATGAGCATGAAATGACTTTTTATGTTCATTTACTAGTATTGAAGCGTTTTTGGAGGTGTACCCATTCATAGAAGCAGCCGTTGGAAACGATATGTAATCCTTCTCAGCAAGGTAGCTTGCATACTTACAAATGTCGTTCACGGTACCACTGCCAAATGCAACAATTAACTCTTTGTCTCTCGCTGTATTTTTGACTAACTCTACGAGGGCAATAGAATTACCAGTAATGATAAGATTAGAAACTTTACTGAATATACTTCTATCCAAAAGCTTTGCTGTGTTTTCGTCTGCAACTAGCAGTATATTGTTTGAGTATTGTTTACAAATTTCATAAATGTTTTTAGCAAGATTACGATCTATTACTATTTCTTTTATAGAAATTTCTTCAGTTTGCTGTAATATTTGTTTTAAGTAATACATATATTTCGAGGTTAGTATGAAAATCGATCCTGTAGAACTGGCTAAGAAATTAATTTCGTTTAAAAGTATAACACCAAAAGATGATGGAGCGATAGATTACATATCGCAGATTCTGAAAAAAAATGGTTTTGATTGTAAAATTCTAGAGTTTGGTGATGGAGTCAAAAATCTATACGCAAAATATGTCAATGGAGTGCCAAATTTGTGCTTTGCAGGACATGTGGATGTAGTGTCACCAGGACAGCTAAAAGACTGGCATTCAGATCCCTTTCAACCTGAAATAAGAAGCAATATGCTGTATGGAAGAGGTGCGGCTGACATGAAGAGTGGGGTAGCAGCTTTTGTTGCTGCAATGGTGAATTTAATAGCGGAAAAATTCCAGTTTAACGGATCGATAAGTGCGTTAATTACTAGCGCTGAGGAAAGCATGGAAGAATATGGCACGAAAGCAGTTTTAGAGTGGATAAAAAGCAAAAAAAAGCAAATAGATTATTGTGTAGTTGCTGAACCAACCAGTAGTGAAAAATTGGGAGACATCATTAAAATAGGAAGAAGGGGATCAGCAACATTTAAACTAGTTTGTTACGGCAAGCAAGGGCATGTTGCTTATCCGGAATTAGCAGACAACCCAATAGATAAAATAATAGCTATATTAAGCAGGATAAAGAATATTACTTTTGACAATGGTAATAAATATTTTCAGTCATCGCATTGTGAGATTACTACAGTGGATGTTGAAAATAGAACCAGTAATCTGATACCAGGTTTAGCAACAGCGTGTTTTAACGTTCGTTATAACAATATGCAAACAGCCGATGACTTATATAATTTAATTGATGGAGTATGTTCTGGGGTGACAGAGAATTATAAACTTTCCATGCATAATAGTAGAAATGTGTTTTTATCAACTCCTGACTTGAATACTGATATTATGTGTGACGCGATAAGCAAAATTACTAATGTTGATGCTGTTCTTAGTACAAATGGTGGAACGTCAGATGCTGCATTCATTAAAGACGTTTGTCCAGTAATTGAGTTTGGTGTGGTCAACAAAACTGCGCATCAGGCTAACGAATGTGTATTAGTTGATGATATATATAAATTAACAGCTATATATAAAGAATTTATAAAAAATTACTTTTATAATCCTAATAAAATAATAAATGAACTTAAGATAATAAGCACTACATCTAGTGGTATGACATCTCATCATTGTAAGTAAACTAAAAAATTTATTAATACAGAGCCCTAATTTAGTATTTTGATGCTGTGCATAGAATTTTAAGTCTACATATGTTAATAAAAAATCAATGCTGAAGGAGTAATGTATAATTTCAAATGAGGATGAATGCATTATATGTTGGGGTTGAGGGGTTGGAGAAAAAAGTCCAAAAGTAATATTGTTAACAACTTATCAGATCATTTAGTAGATCAAGATCTTCTCAAGGTAGAAGAGATATTGTTGTCCATAATAAACAAATTTTTAACGTATAAAAAAGAAGGAAAGTTTCCCGTATATGCAAGGGAATTTTTTACCAATATTGTAGACAAGCTAACTATTCATTATCGATTAATAGATAAAGCTATTGAGTTTGATGACGATACTGCTAGACTATTCAGTGTAATTTTCAACCTAAAAACAGCAGAAAAAGTTATAGAGAGTACTATATTTCACTATGTAGCACACTATAGTAATGATAAATTATTGGATAGTTTGAAGTTACAAGTATTGAATCTGTTATTTAAAGCAGATAGTGACAAAGCTATAAATAGCATTTACACAGTAAAGAATCACGAGAGAAAAACTGCCCATGAAATAGCTGATAAAGAGAACAACAAAGGTTTTTTAAATGCATTATATATAGCATCTCAAAAGAACCAGTCAGTGGATAATAAAGAGGAATATAATGTACTTTGTATACTCTTTGATAAAATTGCTCAAAAACCACTACAAGATAGTATTGATCTTCTTCATAGGGTAATGCCGCTTTTTACGGGTGCACAAACGAAAAATAATATATTTCATATGCTTGCTTTAGAGAAGCAGTTAACTGATGATCAAACATATATCCTGCGGTTATGTCTTGATATTGATAGAGATGGTGTTATTTATACCATTTGTAATTGTGAGAATAACAATGAAGAAACTGCTTATGAAATAGCAGAAAAATCTAATAACTTGGAGTTTTTTAAAATTATAGACTTAAAAGAGAATGAAGTATTTAGTCACTTAAGTTCATTCTCCAGTGATGGTATTGGCAAGTCGTCAGATTCAGGATTCATAGATGCGAGTAATGATGAATCGAGTGCAGAAAATAGTAGTAGAAAATCTTCTGTGTCATTGTTGACTGATCCTGAAATAGATACGAACAATAATGAATTAAATGCTTCACAACATTATAGCACAGAAAACAATATTAGCAAAGTCAGTAGAGAAGTCTCTACTTCGTCGTTAAGCACAGTAGACTTAAATTCTGATGATGAACAATCTAAATCACAACATCCACAAAATAGAAAATTTTATATTGCTCTTGCAGTTGGTTTTTTAGCTATGTCGGTTTGTTGTTTTGTTTTGTCAGGTGTATATGTATCATCTTTATTATTTGCGATAGGAGCAGCGTCTACTATGACAACGGTAGCTATAATATGCTGTTCAAAATACTCTCCTTCAAGTATGTTGACATCAACGAAGGTAACTACTATTAATAATGAGCAAGGGATAAAAATTTAAATATGTATTACTTATGGCAGACAAGTGAATTCAAATGTTGTTTATTGATACAAAAGTTGCTATAATTTGATTTTAATTAAAGGTGTTGAGTTGATGTCTTTCCAATTGAAAAAATTTTTAACGGTTGTAGCTTTAGTGGGTGTAATTTTTCTACCATGCTTTAGCAATGCAGATGTTTCTAGCGATGAGCAGCAAAGTACGCAAGGCTCAATACAAGATATGCAAAATTCAGCAAAAGATTTTGTAGATTCTTTGGTGAAAGATGTAAAAGCTATGAGTCCTCTAAAGATAGTAGGTGTATTTGTTGTAATGCTATTACTTGCCGTAATGTTTAGGGGTATTATTGTATTTGTATTAATGTTTGCAATATTGGGAATGATGTTTGGTGGTACAGAAAAAGTAACGGCTTATTTGAAAGAAAATTTCTCTTTTATGAAGAGCATGCCTAATATGGAAGATTTATCTAATGCTATGAGTAAAAAGGGGGCTGATAAAAGTGGCTCAGAAAATTAGGTATTGTTTATAGTATTTTTACGTTTTGTAATTATCTTTATTGGATGTACGTGATTACGTATATATTGTATGCAACTAAAAGTTCCAGATGTTAACTATAAAATTGAAAAAAAAGGAAAAACCGATATCGGGGGAGTACGTTAATCTGGACTTCATTCCTTATGCTTGCCACTATGATGATGAGATAATATTAACAAAGCAAGGTGAGTTATTAAAAATAATCAAGTTGGAGGATTACTCTTCCTTAGACCGTTACGGTGATTTAAGAACTGAAATTCGAAAAAGCATACTAAAGAATGTTGATAGCTCAAATTTTACCGTTTGGGTTCATACTGTTCGAAAGCATAATAAAGTTAATTTACACTGGAATAGTACTAATGATTTTTCTGATTATTTACATTCAACGTGGTTTGATAGGCTCACTGATAATAAGCTACGGTATATCAATGAGTTGTATATAGTAATATTGTTACATAACTTTGACGAACACATCCATAATTCTTTATTTTTTAACCATATAAAAAATAAACACAAACATCTTTTAGATGAGAAAAGTGGAAGATTGCAAAAAGTAGCTGAGTCAATTAAGAATGACTTAAAACCTTTTGGAGCTAAAATGCTAGGCCTGAGGTTCCAAAATGGTGCAGTATATTCTGAAATGGTAGAGTTTCTTCATTATATTGCTACATTAACACACAAAGAATATAAAATATCTGAAAGGGATCTTTCTCAGAGTGTCAAAAACCTTAAAGTAGCTTTCGGCTTTAATACATTTAAAACAACTTTTGATGATCAACAAAAATTTGGAGCTGTATTTAGTTTAAAGGAATACCGGGAAATTCCATTAAGTAGTATAGATGCATGTTTGCAAATTGAGTCCGAGTTGATTATCACAGAGGTAGTCATATTTACCAATAAAGCAACAAAGGAACTGAAAAAACAGATTAATATGTTACAAATCAGTGAAGATGACAATTTAATTAAAAGTTCAGGAATAGGAGAAATACTAAACTATGAGAAAGAAGAAGCTGGCGTGAATTTCTGCCAGCAAAAAATTATTATTACATTGTTTGCCAATGACAAAAAAAAGCTTGATGAAAATGTCAATAATCTATCGTCCATTATGTCAAATATTGGCTTAATGATGTTCCGCACGGATTTGCATATGGAAAATCACTTTTGGGCACAACTTCCTGGCAATTTTATTTTTGTTACTCAAACGAAGCACATCTTAGTTAAGTATGCTTGCAGCTTTGCAATGTTGCACGATTTTACCTCAGGAGCATTGAAAGGAGGAAGATGGAAAGAGGCAATAACCATCTTTTTTTCAAACAAAGGTAATCCCTATTTTTTTAATTTTCACGGAAAAAAAAATAGCGGGCATACAACTATACTTGGTGCTCCAAAATCCGGAAGAACTTCTCTGATTAATTTTTTATTGTCTGAAGCAAGAAAATTTAACCCGCGGATTGTAATATTAGATAATACAGGAAAATCAATAATTTTCACTGAAGCGGTGGGCGGTAAGTACTATATGATAGATCCAAAGTATAAGGAAAAAAGCTTTCAGTTTAATCCACTAGATGTTGAAGATAGTGCCGCAAGTCGTAATATGCTATGTGAATTGATCAAAAGAATGGTAGGTGATAAATTTACACAGGAAACAGAAAGGAAGATAAAAAAAATAGTAGATTCCATATTTGCTATACCGAGAGAATCACGCTCTATTTCACAAATTTCTGAAGTACTTAAGCTACTTGGAGGAAATATAGACAAATGGATTGATGATGGAGAATTCGCCTATTTACTTAATGACAATAATATCGACTGGGAAGCAAGAACTATATCTCTCAATACTGCAAATTTAACAAAGCAAAAGGAATGTATGTCCGTAGTACTTTACTATTTTTTATATTTTTTTGAAGTAAGATGTGATGGTTTGCCGGCAATACTAGTGCTGGATGAAGCTTGGGAAGTGAGTAATATTTTTTCTACAGAGAAAGAGTTTGATAACTGGATGAAAAAGATGACTGAGTTGAATGTTGTAGTAATTTTAAGTACAGAAAACTTAAATTTAGCGTTCGCAAGCAAGTTTACTCAATATTTAGATAAGCACATTGATACAAGGATCTTGATGCCTGACATCAATGCAAATAGACTATATATGAAAGCATTTTCTTTATCAAAAGAAGAATTGAATGTAATTCTTCAGACCCCTGCGCAAGAAGGTTTGTTTTTGATAAAGCAATATAAGGGATTAGTGACCTTAAATTTGAATTTGAAAAATATGCAAGAAAGGCATGTGCTTTCTGCTAATAAAGAAACTATACAGTATATGTATGAAGCAATAAAAGAAAAAGGAGAGCAAGTAGATGAGTGGTTACCGGTATTTTATGAGAAGTGTGAAATTCATTGCTAAAAGTTTCTTCTTAGGATTTATTCTGTTAGTAACAGATAGTGTATATTCTGAGGATTGTAGACAAGTGTGGGGTCTCACTGATGCTGAAGTTGCAGCAAAATCGACAGGAAAAGGCATTAAGAACTTCTTTACATTCAAATGGAGGGATCTAGATTATGATCCAAAGCTATTAAAATATATTCAGGTATACGCTGTAAAGAATCAAGGTGTTAATGGTTACTTTAATTCTCAAATTGAAGTATGCAGCTATGAAGGGAAGGATTGTAGAAAATTACATAGCCAAGATAAATGTCAATGGATTCAAGGAGACTTGAATTGGGGAGGAATTGCAGCAGCAGCTTTCATTGATTGGGATGGTGATAAAACAACCTCTAATGCAGAAGTGGCCCAAGGACTTGGATGGGAGTGGGCAGACGGAGTAACAGATGAAGAAAAGAAAGAGTTTGCTCATTCTCCAAAAATATGTGCTTGTAGCCAGAAGGCTGCTTGCCTTAGTGGTTTTGGCGAGTGGATAACTCAAGTTAGTCGGGGGAAAAATATTTTCCATCCAGGAAATATGGAAAATGTTTGTGACACTTGTTATCAAAAGAAAGTAAAATGCGCTCCTATTCCACTCGCACCTGGACCTCCACCACTTTGTGATCAACTTGAATGTTCACCACCGCAAGTAAGAATTGTTCCTGTCGGAAATAAAGATAATGATTATTTTGATCCGAAAGTTAAGGTAATGATCGGTGCGTTAGAAGAAGGAAAATACTTAGGTTTTTCTGGTGAATCCAGTATTGACTACAAGGATGGTAGTCGTCATTACTTTAAAACTTATAGAGAAGAGGGCAAGTTGTGTGCTCAATATTATGGAACTAAAGGAATAGAAGATAAAAACCTACAGTTCACTCATTGTTTTCCTGCTCCATCTGCTCCGCAACCTGAAATAGAAAAAGTGGTAAATAACGGCAGAGCTTTAAGGATAAAAGTTAAAATGAGTAACGAGATCTGTAATTCAGGAAGATTGGATAATGCACATTACAGTAGCGATGATGGTTTTTGCACTTTCGACATTTATGATTGGAAAAAAACTTACTCCTTTAAAGTGGTAAAGCCAGCTATGGTAGAAAAGGACCGCAACAAACAAACTTATGAGGTACTAGAAAGGATACTGGAAAATAACAGTACATTCAATACTCTGCGGGAGTATGGTTGTGTCCCTGGTATAAATGCACAATGTGCAAAATTTGGTGCAAATAAAAAATGTGAGGCTGGTAACTTTGGAGAGCCGAAAATAGAAATAGAATACCAAAAAAAAGATCAGAGAAACAACAAAATGCTTTGCATTTCTGGCTATCAACCAGAACCTGAAGAATTTGTAATTGAAAGAAATGAAAAAATAATACCACTAAAGTTAATGAAAGCAAATTACGCTAAGTACGTTTCCATTTATTTACAGGAATCAAAGCATGTGTATTACTTGCCATTAAATGACACAGACGATCTTTTGGATAGAAAACAGGAAGAATTGGATGACATAGTTTTTGATAAGCAAGGGTATATTTCTATTCCTAATGATAAAAACAATGAAGGAAGGAAAGTATGTATTGCAAAAAAGGACACAGAGATTAATGAGAAAAGAGAAACCTATATCGGAGAATGCGAGATAGTTTATAAGTTAGTGGACTCAAGATATACTGAAAAGTGTAAAAAAGAAGATGATGGCTGTATTTGCGTTGGTGATAACAACTGCAATCGTTCAACAAGATTTGTAAATAAAAATAATGGTAAATTATTCTACTTCAAGTATGAAGAAGTGGATTGTAAAGATAAAAATGGTAAAACACAAAAATGTTACGAGCCGCAAGAAGTGCCAGTTAAGGTTGATAGAGCGGAAGTTTTCTACGCTGATAAATTATGCACGTTCGATTTAGATGGCTTACGAAATGGAATAAGGGACACGATAAAAAAATGGTTAAGAGAGAAAAAACGAAAAGTAGAGGACCGTAATAGCAAATCATATGATCTTGGAGGAAGTAACGACTATACAGATAACTTATCGCAATATGAGTATGTAGAAATAGAAGCATGGGGTGGCGGTGAAGCAGGTCATATAAATGGTAAAGCTAAATCTACGGAAGACAGGATTGGAATGCCAGGTGATTACATTAAAGCTAAACTAAAAGTTGATCCTAATTATCCTTACATTAAAGTTGAGGTTACAGAAGGAGGTGGTAACCAAGAAGATGCAGAATCAAACAAGGATGGAGGACCAACTATGATAAAGATATGTAGCAGTAATTCAGAATCAGAAAACGGCTGTAAGGAATTAATCACAGTCAGAGGTGGTGGTCAGTTTCATGAATATGGTGGTAAAAAATACACAAAAACAAAGATCCATAGAGATTTAACTCAGGAAGAAACCCAAATTATAAAAGCTGCAGATGTGGAGTCTATCCGAGGTAAAGATAGACGAGTAGCATATATAGAAAATGGTAAAATAAAATACGAAGCAGTTAGTAAATGCAACATTGGCGGCAAGAGTAATAGACGTGGTGCAGGTGGCTGTATTGATAAGAGCGCTAGAAACTATGGTAAGGGTGCAGCAGGACATGCGATTATTACACCCATAATGAAAGAGATTGATATGGGTAAGGTAGAAAACGCGATTGATAAGTTATTAGAAGACAAAGGGAGTAAAATTGATATTGAAGATAATGACATGATTAAGACTATTGATCCTGATATAGATGAAACAATTAGACAGGCAATTGAAAAAGAGTTGTCATGTAAAGCTCAATGAAGACAGTGTATGTATGTCAAGTCTGCGGGCATAGCACTGGAAGGTGGGTAGGAAAATGTATTGCATGTAATAGTTGGGATACTGTAATTGAAGAAAAGAGTAGCATAAAAAAAAGTGTATCTACTCCAGTTTTAATACACGCATTATCCAACGACGAACCAAAACGTTTTGCAACAGGGATAGAAGAACTGGATAGAGTTTTTGGTGGAGGTATAGTCCAAGGTACAAGCATTTTAATTGGTGGTGAGCCGGGAATTGGAAAATCAACTCTTTTGCTCAAAATTGCAGCGCAGCTTTCTCCTTTTGAATGTCTTTATGTCTCTGGTGAGGAATCTTTACAGCAGGTCAGTCTGCGAGCAAAACGCCTTAAGATCAGCGCACCATGGATTAAATTGTTATCCACAGTTTCTTCTTCTGACGTAATAACAGCAATAAAAGAAAATAAAAATATCAAATTTGTAATCATTGATTCAATACAAACCATGTACGACAGCAGCATCACGTCAGCACCTGGCACTGTCACTCAAGTTCGTTCTTGTGCTCATGAATTGATTATTACTGCCAAACAACATGAGATTTCTCTGTTGATAGTAGGTCATGTTACTAAGGATGGGCAGATAGCAGGACCAAAAACTTTGGAGCATATGGTAGATACTGTATTGTATTTTGAGGGCGAAAATGGTAATCAGTACCGCATTTTACGTGCTATTAAAAATAGATTTGGGCCTGCAAATGAAATCGGTGTTTTTGAAATGTCTGAAATGGGCTTAATACCTATTAATAATCCATCGTCGCTATTTCTCATGGATCGTGATAAGGAGGTTATAGGTAGCACAGTGTTTGCGGGGATCGAAGGCTCAAGACCGATACTTATGGAGGTACAGGCGTTGATAGCAGGCACTAATATGGCAACTCCAAGGAGAGCGGTGGTTGGATGGGATATCAACCGACTGGCAATGATAATAGCAGTGCTAAATGCGCGTTGTAAAATGTTTTTGCATGACAAGGAAGTGTATTTGAACATAGCGGGAGGATTGAAAATACAGGAACCTTCAGCGGATCTTGCTGTTGCTGCATCACTAATTTCAAGCATAGTGAATTTACCTTTGCCACCACTTTCAATAGTTTGTGGTGAGATTGCACTTTCAGGTGAAATTAGGAATATTTCACATGCTGATCTAAGGCTAAAAGAAGCTCAAAAGTTAGGGTTCACAAAAGCAATTATGCCTAAAAATGGCAACTACTCTTCTCATGATATTGAAATAATAAAACTTGGCCATATAAATGAGCTGAAAGGAATTTTTATGTAAGAAAAACATATTGTCAATTAGTGAATAGGCACTAGAATCTACATAGGAGTATGATTAAATGTTTAAGTTAAATAATAAAAAATTTCTCGTTACAGGTGCGTCAGGAGGCATAGGACAGGCGATCGTAGAGGCCATGTATAAAGCTGGAGCAGTTGTATGTATTTCTGGGACAAAAAAAGAAGTACTTGAAGCAATAGCTGGAAAATATGGACAAGGTATACATATACTTCCTTGTGATCTATCAAATGCTGAAGAGGTGGATCAATTGGTAGATAAGGCGAATTTATTAATGGGTGGTTTTGATGGTCTTGTATGCAACGCAGGTGTCACACAAGACAGTTTGTTGCTGAGGATGACAGATGAAGCATGGAAAAAGGTAATTGATATTAATTTAACTTCTACATTTAAACTAAACAAAAATGCGTGTAAAATATTACTTAAAAATAAGTGGGGAAGAATAGTTAATATTTCCTCTGTAATAGGCTTAATAGGAAATGCAGGACAAGCTAATTACGCAGCATCCAAAGCTGGGATGATAGCTATGAGTAAATCGATAGCAAAAGAAGTAGCAGGACGTGGTATAACAGTTAATTGTCTTGCTCCTGGATTTATTGATACTAAAATGACTCAAGTCCTAGGCACAGAACAAAAAGAAAAAATACTAGAAGCAATTCCTATGAGAAGAATGGGTACTCCAGAAAATATAGGAGCAGGAGTGCTCTTTTTAGTCAGTAATGAAGCGCAATATATAACAGGACATGTATTAAATATTAATGGTGGTTTATTTATGTAATTATAGACAAATTATAAATTTTATTGTAAAATATATCTATAGTCTAATAGCTAATTAAAAGGTGTAGAGATGAACTTTAAAAAAATTCTAAGTGTCTTTCTTATATTATTATTTTCTTCTTTTTCTGGCTATGCAGGAGGTATAGAGGATACAACAGCTGATGTAATATGTAATATCATAGGTTATATATGGGGTCTTGGTGTGCCTATACTTACAGTAGTAATAATTGGTGCAGCATTGCTTGCAATATTTGGCAAAATGCCTTGGCCAGCCCTTGTTGCATTGGGTGTGTTTATGGGTGTGTTTTTTGGTGCTAAAACAATCGTAGAAACAGTTATACCTGCCACCGATACTAATGTGAAAAATATGCTAGAAAAGTGTGGCAAACAAAACTAATCTTGGTTTAAAAGTACAAGTATAGTTTTGATAAATGGATTACATAAATGCTATAAAATCTAAGCTGTTGTTATCCGACATAGTAGGTAGAAAAGTTAAGTTAAGAAAAAGAGGGAATAACTTTGTTGGGTTATGTCCATTTCATCATGAAAAAACGCCTTCTTTTTCAGTAAGTAATATTAAAGGATTATATTACTGTTTTGGTTGTTCTGCACATGGAGATATATTTGAGTTCATTTCGCAGACTGAAGGTCTAAGTTTTAAAGACGTAGCCAAAAAATTAGCATCAATGGCAGGTGTTGAACTGCCGACAAACTTTAACGCTATAAAAGAGTACAAAGGACTATTTACGGCACTTGATTTAGCTACAAGTTGGTTTGCGCGGAAAAATCAGGAGGTTTTAAGCTATCTAGAACAACGTAAAATTTCACCTGAAATGGTTAATAAATTTAAAATAGGATATGCACCAAAATCTGGTTTAAAGGAGCATCTAAACTCTTTAGGAATTGAAGATAAGATCTTAGTTGAAGTTGGACTAATGAATAGAAATTCCAACGACTATTTTCATAGCCGGGTAATGTTTCCCATACACGATGTTGCAGGTAGAACTATTGCATTTGGTGGACGTGCGTTGAACTCTGAGCATCACCCTAAATATCTCAACAGCCCAGAAAATCAGTTATTTAAGAAAAAAGATAATCTATATGGATTGAATTTTGCTTTAAGTGAAATACACAAAAAGCAGCATGTATTTGTTGTAGAAGGATATATTGATGTAATAGCGTTACACCAAACAGGAATTAGTAATACAGTTGCTCCTCTTGGTACTGCAATTTCTGTGGAACAAATCAAAAATCTCTGGAATCTGACTAAAGAAGTATCAATCTGCATGGATGGCGATAGTGCGGGGTACAATGCTGCTATCAGAGTTGCAAAGTTAGTTCTTCCAATACTTGAACCAGGGTACACGTTAAATTTTGTAACTTTACCACGTGAAAAAGATCCATATGATGTATGCAGCCAATTAGAATATAACAAAGAGGCTGTACTATCTTTATTAAATCACTCAACCAAGTTGCATTCTGAATACTTGTGGGAATATGTGGTTAGTAATGGGTTACAGAATAGCAACACTCCGGAGAAATACTCCATTCTCGAGTATAGATTTATGGAGTGTGTTAATGCTATTAGAAATACTAATATTAAAAAGTACTATAGGGATTATTTTTACACTAAGATTAGTGAATTAAGAGGTAATTTTAAAAAACGGGGTTATAACAGAAAAACTAACAATGAATGTTTTCACAACAAATCTCCCGAGCTCATCGAGACAGAGCAAAATCAGACCATAATCTTGCGTATAGCTATAGAATTTCCTGAAATCCTAAACCATCCCATATTCTTTGAACAATTCTCTATTTTTGAATTTAATGATCAGAACATGAAGAAATTGCAACAATGTGTGGTTGATATTATAAGTGAGAAAACGATCCTAAACAAAGAGACTTTGCTACAAAATTTAGAGAGATACAGGGTTGATACAGTTGTAAACCTTATTTGTGAGAAAACTAAAATATTAAATAGTCAATTAAGTAAAAGGGTATCCGCGGAAGCTGTATGGAATAATATAATGTTACTAAAGGAATTAAACGCCTTAAAAAAAGAAAAAGTTAAAGCAAGATTGAGCGGGAACTTTGATCTGGAGGAGAATTTGATAACACAAATAAAACGAGTAGAGGATAACATGCAGGAAATGCAAATGGAGTTTATCAATTTACAGTAACAGTAAGAATTTTGTTCATTATTTTATCGATCTACTATCCACATATGTAATGAACAAAGTGGATAGGATTAAAATCAACCCACCGTAAACTGTGCTTTTTTTTACTAGCTCCCCAAAAGTCATATAAGCTGCTATGGAGGAAAACAACAACTCCAAGTATCGATAAGGTGCAACTGCGGTCACATCTACCAAAGCAAAAGCTTTTAGTAAAAAGAACAGAATTAAATTTGCATTCACACCTAATATAAACGATATAGTCAGTTCGCTTAGTGAGGGTGCTTGCCAGTAATAATATGCAAGTGGTGCAGCTAGCAAAGTGGTGAATAGAGATGAATAAAATAACATGTTGATAGTAGTCTCGCGTGTAACAAATTTTTTATTAATGACGTCTAGGGTAGCAAAAGTAAAAACTGCAAATATTAAGGTAAGCGTATATGGATTGAAGTCAACGGAATTAGGCTGTAGAGTGATTATTACTCCGAGGAATCCCATAATAGTTGCCGAAGACCGCCACCATGTTATTTTTTCTTTTAAAAACAGAGCTGCTAACACAAGAATAAATAAAGGTATAGAAAAGCTAATAACTGTTACTGTGCTTACTTGTACTACTGTTAATCCATAGGTCCAAGCGGATATACCCATAAATAGTAGTATACCTCGAATAATATGAATATTTAGATAGCTAGTTTTAAAAAAACTCTTTTTGTAGTAGATAAAGGGAAGTAAAGTTAAAGTACTAAACAAAAATCTAAAGAACGATATTTCAAAATTATTGAGGTTTGTGCTAAGATATTTAGAAAATACGTCGTTTATTGCACTGCTAAGTATACTGAGCATAAACCAAAGAATACCAAAAATATAAGTCTGTAATTTTGAAGCCATGGCTCATAAAAATATAAGAAAATATGATAACATAACCTTTGGTATATTCCAAATACGTGACACAAGATACTGTATTTTTTTTCTTAAGTTGTTCTAAATCAACTGTGTGTCGCCAGCAATAACTAAGCCGTTATCTTCTTTGAGTCTCCCGCTGCTTTCTTGTAAGAAAAGCTTACCAAGCGAAATTTTATATTTACTAATTTCAGAATAGATTATTCCGTTATACCTACCTGCAGCAAGATGTGCAAAACCTAGGGCTGTTGAGCCGAGGGAACGTATGTTTTTTGAGGGTGGCAATTTACTAAGTAAGCTGCCACTTACATCTATTAAGCCACCTTCACGACTTTTTACTCTCATCTTTATATACCGGGACTTAGAATCCTCAAGCAAAGCACCTCTTTTTTCTTCTGCCCAAAAAGTTTCTCTCAATGCTGGAGCATCAATAACGGCTGCTATTACTTTACCTTTATGCACTAAACAAACAAGTGTAGAAAAATAAACGATGCAACTAGCGAAATTTTCCTTTCCTTCTATAGGTCCAATGAACCAAGCATAATCGCTTTCTTGCTCTTCACCCTCTTGGTCTTCAATGATGAAATCATAATCATTCCTATAATCATAGAGCAAATTGCATATTGTTTCTTTAGAACGGGAATAAGACTTGTTAATAAAATCTGCAGATTTCACGTTAGAGATTTGTAATTCGTTAAAATCACGCATAAGCTGCTTAGAAGCATAACGAACAGCATTAATCATCGCATTAATTCGTGGTGAAGAGACTGACATGTATTTATTCTCTTATCCTTTCATAATAACTATCATCAGGAGTATATACAACTATTTTATCTCCTTCCTTTATAAATTGAGGAACACTTACACGTATTCCATTTTCTAAAATTGCAGGCTTATAAGAAGCAGTTGCAGTTTGCCCCTTAATCACAGATTCTGTTTCTTCTACAGTAAAAGTAACATAATCAGGGACGTGGGCAGAAATAATTTTATCGTGGTAAGATACAACTTTAACTTTCATGTTATCCTGTAAATAAATCTTTTTTTCTCCAAATAGATCAAGATTAATAGTAATTTGTTCATAATTTTCTGGATGCATAAGATTTACTATTTCTCCCTCGGTGAAAAGGTAAGTGTATTCCTCTTCATCTAGAATTGCTCTCTTGATTGTTGCATCAGAGCGAAATCTTTCGTAATGTTTTGCTCCAGTTTTGATATTTTTCATTTCGGCTTGTATATATGCACCTCCCTTACCGGGTTGAGTGTGCATAATATTCACAACCAAGAATAAACCACCATTATGCTCCAGAACCTGACCTGGCCTGATATCATTTGCCCTTTCTGCCATATCTACTTATTTAACCTGTTAGCATTATTATAGATAAGCTTTGCTTGAATATCAAAATTTTTGTCTAATCAATAAATTCTGGCATGCTTAATGTGATGTACTTTTCTCTTACATTTATGTCTGAAAATGCTTCTTGAGTAAAAGATAACATAATATTTTTTTTTGTGCTAATCACAGAAATTTCTAGTATATCCCCTGATCCAAAGTTATGTACAGCCTCTACATAGCCATAAAGCTGATTGTCTTGTAACCTGACTTCCATGCCTATCAGGTCACTTTGGTAAAACTCATCTTCATTACTCAATTCAGGCAGTTGCTCCCTTGTTGCATATAATTTCTTATTTCTCAACAGCTCTGCTTCATTACGAGAATTTACTCCATCGATTCTGGCAACTACTAAATTATTACCGACAACGGATACTGACTTTATCTCATAACTTTCCTTTTCACTTGTTAATTTACCGTATAAAGAGATATTTTCAGGTTTTTCAGTAAAAGTCTTAATTTTAACAGCTCCTCTAATTCCATGAGGAGAAGTAATAATTCCTAAACATACCAGCATACTAAATAATAACTATTCTTGCTTTGAAGGTCAAAATAAAAAGCTATTGATGTACTATTTGCAATGTACTACTATAGTTGCTATTTAGCATTGTAGGGAATAGTATGGAACTAGCAGTAGGAAAAAATGCACCTGATTTTACATTATCAACAGATTCTGGTGAAAGTTTATCACTGAGTTCATTTTTCAATAAGAGAAATATAGTGCTGTATTTTTATCCTAAAGACGACACTCCAGGCTGCACTATGGAAGCTAAAGACTTTAGGGATAATATAGAAAATTTTACCTCCCTTGATACGGTTATAATTGGTGTATCAAAGGATAGTGTGAAATGTCATGCCAACTTCAAAGCAAAATATTCTTTACCGTTTTACTTAGTTGCTGATGAGAATGCTGAAGTGGTGGAGAAGTATGGTGTCTGGGTAGAAAAAAGTATGTTTGGCAAAAAGTATATGGGAATAGAACGTGCTACTTTTTTAATAGATAAACAAGGTCAGATAGTAAAAATTTGGCGAAATGTTAAGGTCAATGGACACGTGAATGAGGTTTTGGAGGAAATAAAAAAAGCATATTAATTCTATTAACAAAAAGTTAAGCAACATTCTTGTAATTTTGACGTAATATAATATTTTTGATATACTCACAATAAGTATTTAAGTGAGGTGGAGTGTGGCGCAAATATCTTTTAGTCAATTATCCGAATTATATGATCAATTAAAAAATCAAGAAGTAACCATAGCTGACGTTGAGAACATTAATGATGTAGATGAAATGGGATGTACTCTTTTACACTGGGCTGCTGATGATGGTAATGAAGAAGTAGTAAGGCTACTACTTAATCATAAAAGTTTAAATGTTAATGCTTTCAATAAATTTGGAGGAACAGCTTTACAATGGGCTGCCGATAAAGGCCATAAAAAAGTAGTAGAGTTACTACTTAATCATAAAAACATAAGTGTTAATTTTGCCAATAATTCAGGAAATACAGCTCTACACTTGGCCGTTTTTAAGGGGCATACAGAAATAGTATGGCTTTTACTAAATCACAAAGATATAAGTGTTAATACTATTAATAAATTTGGAAAAATAGCTCTACATGAAGCCATTAAGATAGGTCATGAGAGAATAGTAAAATTATTACTTAATCATAAAAATATAAATGTTAATATTGCCGATAATGCAAAAAATATAGCTCTGCACTTAGCTGCCAGAATGAATCGCAAAAAAGCAGTAGAGTTGTTACTTAATCATAAAAATGTGAATGTTAATGCCTATAATAATCAGGATAATACAGCTCTACACTTGGCTACTGCTAATAACCATGAAGAAATAGCAGAGTTGTTGCTTAATCATAAAAATGTGAATGTTAATGCCTATAATAATCGGGGTAATACAGCTCTACACTTGGCCGCTTTTATGGGCTATAAAAAGGTAGCAGAGTTATTACTTAATCATAAAAATATAGATGTCAATGTCCCTAATAATGTGGGTGATACAGCTCTATATTTGGCTTTTCGAAGTGGTGAGAAAGATATAGCGAATGCTCTTAAAGAAGCTGGAGGAAATCATTATTCTACACAGCAGAAGGCTCTTGTATTTATTTTCTACTGTACTGTTTATATGCTAGTGGGTGTGATGGTTTTTAGTATAGCAGTAGTGGAAATAACGCTATTGTCGATAGTGAGTTCAGTAGCTATAGCTATTACAGCAGCACTTGTTACTAGTTATGCTCTACTTGAATCACTAAAGCCTAGCACTGGGGTAGATAATATTCAGAGAGTCGATTCCTATGAAAGTGAAATAATAAGTCTGTAATATAATCAAGGTAACATTTTCAAAAAGTTTATTGCCACAATCGCTATTGTTACATAGATTATTGGTATATTAAATTAAAGGAAAGTTATGAGTAAAGAAATAATACAGTACTTAAATAGGCTATTGACCAATGAATTAACTTCTGTGCGTCAATATCTTTTGCATTTTTCAATTCTCAAAGATAATGGGATTAATAGATTCGCAGAAAAGATAAAAATTGAGCTTAATGAAGAACTTGAACATGCAAATAAATTAGCAGAAAGGATTTTGTTACTGCATGGAGTGCCAAATTTTCAGGATACAAATGAAATATTCCAGTACAATGGAAAATTCACTAAAGATACGATTAAAGAAATTTTGGAGGCTAATTTAAAATTAGAAAAAAAGGGCATTGAAAATATTAAAGAAACAATTTCTATCGCTGAAGGCGAGAAAGATTTTGTAAGCGTTGCGTTTCTGGAAGAGTTATTAAAAAATGAAGAGGAACATTTTCATTGGCTTGAGAAACAAGTTAATCTCATTGCATTGATGGGAGTTGAAAATTACTTAAGAACACAAATATAAAGTGCTGAAAAAGATACTTATTATACCTTGTTTGCTATTTTTTTCACTAGGGTTATGGCAATCATTTAGATGGCATTGGAAGGTAAATATTATACAAAATATGAATCTTCCATCTGTGTGCCCATTACCCAGTGATAATCTTGAGAAGTTCAATTACAAGCGTGTAAAAATAGATGGAATACTTAGTAATATAGAGTTATACGTTTTTGCAGGACAACGTGGATATCATGTGTTATCCCCGATGTTACTTGCTACTGGCAGTTATATGCTAGTAAACAAAGGAATAATCGATCATAAAAAGGAGAGAGAACCCAAGATTGAAAAAGTAGTTATTGAAGGGATTTTATACTGTGACAATAAAAAAAACTGGTTTGTTGGTAACGATGCAGTTTCAAATACCTGGTTTACGTTTAATGCAGAGGAAATATCTAAAGAGTTAGGTATAGGATTAGAAAAATGCATATTATGGCAAAATGATTTTGACAACAGGCTTACTATACAACCCATGAGACACTTAGAATATGCAATAACATGGTTCTTACTTTCAGTAATTTGGTTGGTTATGTTCATAGTCTTTTATAGAAGAAATAGCAACTCAAGCGTTTAGAAGGCGAATTTTTCAATCGCTAATCTGATAGGAGCGCTGTATATACCAGTTATTACTGTCAAACCTGTCATCAATAATAGACATAAAACCATAATTGGTTGTGCTGTGTTATTATTCTCACTACACTGCATTTTCTCTATTACTTTCCACATGTATATCAATGCAAGAAAAGACCCTAGTATAAATATTATGAACGAACTCCATGCATGGGATTCTATGAGTGCTTTCATCATGTACCATTTACTTATAAAACCGCTGGTAAGAGGAACACCTATTAACGCTAAGCCTGATACAGTAAATGCAAGTCTTGCATAACAGGATATTGATTTTTCTGATGCGGCCATAAATAAAGAGGTTTTTATTATGCTGTGATTTATGGTGTGCAATATTGCTGCAAATAAACCTGCTTTTGAGTTTAAACTCAGAGCTAACACTATGTAGCCAATTTGACTAACACTGGAATTAGCTAGCAACTTTTTTGTATTATCTGCAATAATTGCAAATATTGACCCAAATATGATTGCGCAGAGTGCAAGGGTAGTAACTATGTAAATAAATGGAGATTTAAATAAAAAAATATTCTGGTGAAAAATGGAATAAAAAATTCTAATGAAAACATATATCATCACCTTGGTTGCTGTGCCTGAAAAAAATATACTAACGAAACTAGGTGCGTAGCTATATGCATTAACTAACCATTTGCTGAGCGGAAACAGTGCCATTTTTATCGACAAACCAACAAAGATAAATAACGTTCCAAGCTGTACAATCTTATTATCATATAGTGGTACTATTCTTTCAGCCATATCGGACATGTTGAGTGTTCCAGTCATAGAATAAAGAAGGCCAATTCCAAATAAGTAAAACGTTGCTCCTATGGTACCGCTGACTAGATACTCAAATGCTGCAACTAAGGCTTTTTTATCTTGCCCCATCGATACAAGTGCATAGGAAGAAAGAGATGCAACTTCTAAGAAAACGTAAAGATTAAATATGTCATTGGTAGCTAAAATTCCGAGTAATCCGCCAAGGCATAGTAAAAATAGTGAATAAAAACCTGTTATTCTATTTTGACTGATCTCTTTTTCATTAATATGAAAACTGTAAAGTACACTAATCAATGCTATAAAATTTACTAAAGTTAGAATCATAGAATTAAGTAAATCAATTCTTAATTCTATGCCATACGGAGGTTCCCAATCTCCAACATTGTAAGTAATGATCTCACCTTTATAGGCTTTAACCAATAGTACTGATGAAATTGTTAATGTAGCTACTGTTGTAATAAAAGAAATAAACCAAGCGGATTTATGCTTCTTAGCAAGAGAACAAAACATTGCTGCAATAATTGGTATAATGACTTGTAAAATTGGTAGCTGCATTAAATTGTTGTGAATATATCGTTAAAGTATTAGTATATAGAATACTTTTTATTTTAGTACCTTTATGTTATCTAAGATTTCTAATCTGTCCAGAATTATTTGCGGTTGGAGAAAAGGCAAATTCGTAGGAAAAGATGAGAATGGAAACTTATATTACGAGTCAAGTAAGGGAAAAAGATGGGTAATATATAATAGAATCTACGAGCCTACTACAGTGCCCCCTGAATGGCATATATGGCTTCACTATTCTAATGATACAATACCGGATAGTAAAAAAAGGAGGAAAAAACACGTGCCTAATTTGACGGGGACAAAAAATGCCTATTACCCAAATCAGAAAGTAGAGAATCATTATGAGAGTTGGGATCCTGATAAATAAATGATGAGAATACTTGAAATCACTGCTGGAATATTTGTGTTAATCTTCACTATTTTTCTAGTGTTTTTTGCTGTTGATAAACTATCGCATGTAAAAAGGAACTATAAGAACTGTTATAAAATATATGGCCTATTTTCTAATGCCAATGGGCTAGAAATTGGTGATAGTGTAAGAATTTCTGGCGTAGATATTGGCAGTATAACTAACATATCACTTGACAAAACTATGTACACAGCTCGTGTTGATATGTGCATACATCAAGATATAAAATTACCAATCGATAGTGCAGCGACTATAACTAGTAGTGATATAGTCGGCAATAAATTTGTCAACGTTTCACCTGGGTCAGACCCTAAGTTGATTACTAGTGGAGGTAAGTTAAAATATACTCAATCCGAAGCTAATATGGGTGGTATAATTGATAAGGTTCTAGGGATGTTTACAAAATAAACTGCTTTGATTAGAAGACTAGGCTCCTCGAATCTTGAAAATTCGCCTCATTTGATGTAGTACGTTAAGTCTACATAAATTTTATATAGTTCAAACTTTAGGTGTACTATCATTATCAGCACATTCATCATACTCAATTTCAATAGTAGAATGTGCAATCTTGAATTTATGCAATAATATTCTTTTTATATCATATAAAGTGTTGGTGTACTGAGTTTTCTGTTCTATTTTTGCATGCATAGTAATGACGAAGTAATTGTCAGATAGCGACCATGCATGTATGTGGTGCACATCTGCCACTTCAGGTAGTGCTGACATAATTTGACTCTTTATTTCTTCAATAGATATGTTATCAGGTGTGCCTTCCAAAAGAATATGGCAAGAATTTTTAGTAATTTTATAGCCGCTGTTTAAGATTATTACGCTTACAAACACTGACAAAATTGGGTCTGCAATTTGCCACCCTGTTAACATTATAATTACTGATGCGAGTATGGCTGCCACAGAACCTAAAATATCTCCTATCACATGCAGTACTGCACTTTTTATATTTATGTTACTTTCACATTTATTATGTAATACAAAGAATACCATTATGTTTGAAATCAAACCAAATATAGCAATTATGAGCATTACTCTCCATTCGACATCTACTGGAGAAATAAATCTCTTCACTGACTCGACTATAACAACTGCTGCAACTAAGAATAAGGTTAATCCATTAATAAAAGCTGCGATTATTTGTACTCTATGATATCCATATGACCTTTGCAAATCGGACTTCTTTACTGAAAATTTGTGTGCCATCCAGCTTAGAACCAAGGCAAAAAGATCAGTAAGCATATGCCCTGCATCTGACAAGAGAGCAAGTGAATGAGAAATAATTCCACCTACTATTTCTATTAACATAGTTATTGCAACTATTATTATAGAATAGATTAAACGCCTAGACTGTATTACTGAATACTTCCCATTATGCATATAAAGACCTTAAATGTGGAGGCAAGCACACAATCTGAACTTACTCTCCATTGCATTATGTAAAATAACAAAACTTCCTATATTTATACATATTAGCAGCAGCATAAAATAAAAGAACACCATATCCCCCAGAGAGATAGAGAGAAACTCTTGATTGTAACATGCTGGTAAAGTAAGTCAATAAAGAATTTTTTATCAACACTGCTTTTTAAATTGTTGTTGCATTTAGAAAACATTTTAAGCATCTCACTACTAGAATTAGTATGATGGTCATGGAAGGTATATGCAAATATCTGAATTTACTACCGAGAACACTAGTTTTCCATATTAACTTTTACTTTGGATGCAAACTCCTATCGTACCTATTTCTATTGAAGACTTCATATGCTTTCTA
>JAUEMM010000008.1 GCA_030441635.1 Wolbachia endosymbiont of Tyrophagus putrescentiae | reverse complement strand
ACCGTTTACTGCTAATAGAGCGTTTACTGTATCTGTCTTACCATTTTGAGCAGCCAAATGCAAAGAAGTCCGTCCACCCTTATCTTTTGCATTAACATTTGCACCTCTTTCTAATAGAGCTTTTACTGTCTCAGTATGACCAAAGACAGCAGCAAAATGCAAAGGAGTCCGTCCATATAGGTCTGCTGCTTTAACATCTGCGTCTTTTGCTAATAGAGCGTTTACTGTATCTGTCTTACCATTTTGAGCAGCCCAATGCAAAGGAGTCCATCCATCGTCGTTATCTACTAAATTAACATTTGCACCTCTGTCTAATAGAGCGTTTACTGTATCTGTCTCACCATTTTGAGCAGCCCAATGCAAAGGAGTCCGTCCATTCTTATCTTTTGCATTAACATTTGCACCTCTGTCTAATAGAGCGTTTACTGTATCTGTCTTACCATTTTCAGCAGCCAAATGCAAAGGAGTCCATCCACCGTTATCTTTTGCGTAAACATCTGCATTATTGTCTATTAGGGTTTTTACTATCTCAACATGACCATTTTGAGCAGCCCTATGCAAAGGAGTATATCCAAACCTATCTTTTACATCAACATTTGCCTTGTGTTCTAATAGAGCGTTTACTGTATCTGTCTTACCATTTTTAGCAGCAAAATGCAAAGGAGTCCGTCCATATAGGTCTGCTGCTTTAACATCTGCGTCTTTTGCTAATAGAGCATTTACTATCTTAGTACAGCCATTTGCAGCAGCCAAATGTAATAATGAACCTCCATTGGTAAATAAGTGATCTACACCAAATTTAGCTTTCTTCCATTTTTCATACTCACCTTCATCTCTTTCCTTTAATGCCTCTTGTATTTTTTCGATTATGTTGTCCTTATTCAGGCCTCCTTTTTCATTGATTGAGTTTAACATTTTTTGCCACTGTTCGTAATCCATAGCTTTACTCCTAAATCTTAAATTACTTAATTATTGAATAATATAGTAAAAAAGTCAATTTATTTCTTGATTTTTAAAGAATCGTATTTTTATACTTTGAGCTTTATGAGGACACTGAACCTGTCTACAGATTAGAGATGAAAAGAAAAAAGTGGTAGTTTTAGCGAAGGAAAACTACCAGTTAAAATGAAAGTGAGTGCTTACACTACCCTCTCAAGCATCATGCTTCTTGCGGTCTGCCTATCCGCGGCTTGAATTTCTTGCACTTCATTTACTTCAGTGCTAGGCTTTAACACATAATATGTAATGAAGCCAATAACCAGTGATGCTGCTGCAATTGCAGCCATTGCTGCCAATATAGAATTCAACCCAACTGTAATCATATCAGCTGCAAACAGTTCCACTGCTACTGTAGCACCTAATGCTGAGGTTATACCACCGTAAATAACTCCCTTTTTGATCGCTCGTCTTTTTTCCGCTTCTTCTAACAGCTTAGCTATTCCTTTGTAATCCCCTGCCGGAGTAAGGTCTCTTGCAGTTTCTCTGTTGTTGCTTTTTAGTGAAGAATCTGAACCTCTTTTTAATAGTGCGTTGACTATATAACTTTTCAGAGTAAGGCCTCTTGTAGTTTCCCATTTGTTATTTTTTAGTGAAGAATTTGTACCTCTTTTTAACGATGTGTTTGCTATATAACTTTTCAGAGCAAGGTTTCTTGCAGTTTCTCTGTTGTTGCTTTTTAGTAAAGGATCTGCACCTCTTGCTAATAGAGCGTATACTATGCCTTTATGACCCTTTTCAGCAGCCCAGTGCAAAGGAGTCCGTCCATATCTACCTGCTGCGTTAACGTTTGCACCGTTTGCTAATAGAGCATCTACTATGCCTTTATGACCATTGCAAGCAGCAAAATGCAAAGGAGTATTATTATTTTCATTTACTATGTTAACATCTGCATCTCTTGCTAATAGAGCATCTACTATCTCAGCATGACCCTTTTCAGCAGCCAAATGCAAAGGAGTCTCTCCATATTGATCTGCTGCTTTAACATCTGCGTTTCTTGCTAATAAAGCATTTACTGTCTCAGCATGACCATTTTCAGCAGCCCAATGCAAAGGAGTCCGTCCATATTGGTCTGCTGCTTTAACATCTGCGTCTTTTGCTAATAGAGCATTTACTATCTCAGCATGACCATTTTGAGCAGCCAAATGCAAAGAAGCCCAATTATATCCACCTACTGCGTTAACACTTGCGCCTTTTTTTATTAGAGCTTCTACTATGTCTTTATAACCAAATTGAGCAGCTAAATGTAATAATGAATATCCACTGGTAAATAAATAATTTATGTAAAAGGGATCTTCCTTTAGAGCTTTCTCCCATTTTTTATACTCATCTTCATCTTCTGCTTTTAATCGTTCTTTTATTTTCTGAATTACATTGTCCTTATTTGGATCTTTGACTGTACTTAATAAGATTTTCCACTGTTCACTATCCATAATTTTACCCTTAAGCCTCAATACTGCTTAAGTATCAGATAATATGCCAAAAAAGTCAATCTATTTTTTAGTGCGCTAAGTTCTGTTAAAATTTCGTTCACAGGATTCTGCAATGCACCTCTCTAAAAATTTCTTACTATAAGCGAAATTTTGCAAGAGGTTTAATCTCTTACTGTAATTTTAGTTAAGATAATAACACAACGGCATGTGCTGCTATTCCCTCTGACCTGCCAATGGAGCCTAGTTTTTCTGCAGTAGTTGCCTTGATATTTATGAATTCATTATTAATTTTCAAGATTTTTGCTAGGGATTTTCTCATCTCTGCTTTATAAGGTGATATTTTAGGTTCTTCACAAATTATTGTAACATCCAAATTGGATACACTATATCCACTCTCTTCTGCTTTCTTGACTGCGAATTCAAGGAAGTGTGATGAATCGTGATCCTTCCATTGAGGAGAATTGGGAGGAAAATGTTCTCCTATATCGCCGCATCCTAGTGCCCCTAGTATTGCATCAACAATAGCATGTATAGCAACGTCGCCGTCAGAATGGGCATCTATCGCCATATTATGTTCAATTTCCACGCCACAGATCTTTATTAAGCATTTATTGTTATTTTGTTTCACAAATCTATGTATGTCGTAACCACTGCCAATACGTAATTTTGGCTCTACATTAATAGATCTTTTTCGAAACTCGATTTCTAATGGTAATTTTGTTGTCGAAGCTTGCTTGCGCTTCTCAAATACATCTAAGTATTCTGCAGTGCTCTGCTGCATTTCTTCTAAAAATTTTTCACCATAAATAGGTTTCGAAAGAAGCCTAATGTCTTCTACTGTAGTAAGTTTAAAGTTACTTTTTTCACCTTGAATAACTGCTACGTTTTTTCCCTGAGCTAAAACTAGTGAAGAATCATCAGTAAAAAGTTCCTTTGTTGATTGATGGCATGATAGTAATTCTTCAAAGTTGAAAATTTGAGGAGTTTGTATAGCTCGTAGTTTTTCCCTATGCGTTGTTGATGTAATTAAGCCATCTTTTATTAATGATATAGTGTCTTCAACGTATATTGCGGGCACAACTCCTGTATATTTATAATCTATATGTTCAATGAGTTTTTCTATTAAAATACTTGAAACAAAAGGCCTACAAGCATCGTGTATAATAACATGATCAGCTTTTATACTTTCAAGTCCTATCTTGACTGAGTTTTGCCTGTTTTCTCCTCCGTGAACTGGGCTTAATAATCTGCTATCTGTAATTGATGATATGGTTTGCTTATAAAGATTTTCGTGGTTTTCATTAATTACTACTCTTACGTGGTCTATATACTGCTTGGATAGGAATTTTTCAATCACATGCAGCAAAACAGGCTTGCCTGCTAATTTTATATATTGCTTTGGGATGGAAGTATTGCATCTACTACCAACTCCTGCTGCAACTATCAACGCTATATATTTTTTAAGTTTGTACATCTTAGTTTGCCAAAGTAAGTACATAAGCATACACTAGAAAACATTTTGAAATGATAAAAAAATTTGTTACTATACTAAATAGTATATAAACTCATAAATGAATAATGACAAAACATATCTAGTATTTTTTATGGGGTAGGGGGTAATCATACAAACAGTATGAGATATATAACAAAAGCAAAGAAATTAGAAGGCTATGCACATAAATACCCGGCTGCATTTCAACACTATATTTCCTACTGTATAGCAAGCTTTGCATTTCTTGCAGCATCAATACTTGCACCTATTGCAGTGCTTTATGCTACTTCAGTAACGCTTGCAGGAGCGGGATTAGCAAGTCTTGCTTGTATTTTTTTGTCTGTTCTGTTCATTATGATACCATTTAAGCATAGAAACCAAGGTCTATTTAAAGATTCGATAGAACATATAGATCAACGAGTAAAGAATGAAGGAGTAGATCCTAGTAAAATTATCCTTTTTGGGCACTCTTTTGGTGGAGCCACTGCGTTGGAAATTTGCAAACATTTTGCGAATAACAATATTAAGCTTGGAGGTGTGGTTTTGACCAATACTTTTAGTTCACTTGAGCAGGCTATAAGAAACTTTCCTCTTCTTCCTCAAGCAAAAGTTTTGAGTTTATTACCTTTAGGAAAATTGTTAAAGTGTTTGGATTTAGAATTTAACTTGGCAGGAGATATTAAAAAATTGCACGATGGTGGAAAAGCTGTACCGATAACAGTGATAAATAACGTTTATGATAATATGATACCAAAATCTGCACAGCTATTATATAAGATTGAGCATCTAAAATCGGTTAAAGCTATCGAGATGAAATGTAGTAGTTATGATTATCATAATTATGTGCTTGATAGTGTTGAACTTGCAGAAGAGATAGTGTGTATAGAATGGAGCATAAGAAAAATGATGCTTGAAGAGATAAAGTTAACTCAATCTAGAATTCTACTCTCTTAATATTTCGTTTATGGGTATTTTTGATCTAGTTTTTTCGTCTACTTTTTTAACTATTACGGCACAGTGGGTTGAGATATTACCTTCAGATTGTATAGATCCTGGTACCACAACAGAGTAGGGTGGCACTTCTCCGAAAAATATTTTGCCGGTTTCTCTATCGACAATTTTTGTTGATGCTGTAATAAACACTCCTGTACCTAATACTGATCCTTCTCTGATTATTACACCTTCAGCGATTTCGCTACGTGCTCCAATAAAGCAGTTATCTTCTATGATCACTGGTAAAGACTGAAGAGGTTCAAGCACACCACCTATTCCTACTCCGCCGGAAACATGGCAATTTTTGCCTATCTGAGCACAACTGCCAATTGTTGACCAAGTATCTACCATTGTTCCTGAGTCAACGTATGCTCCGACGTTTACGAAGCTTGGCATTAGAATAACATTTTTTCCTATATATGCAGATTTACGGATATAGCATCCAGGCACTGTTCTAATTTTTGAATCACAAAATTTTTTTTCATCCCAGTCAAAAAATTTATTGTCGATTTTATCAAACCATCCGTTGCCGAGGATTTTGCTTTTGCTAGTTAGAAAATAAAGCAATATTGCTTGTTTAACCCATTCATTTATTATCCACTGTCCATTGGGTGTTTTTTCTGCTGCTCGTACCTTGCCTCTATCTAAAAGTTTCATTACTTCTTCAATTCTTGTTTTTGCTGACTGTTCGCAACTTAACCTGTCTTTGTGTGACCAGATATTTTCTATGTCGCGTTGCATTGTTTTTAGTTGCAAGTTTTTTACTATTGATATTAAACTAACAGAGATTTTATATGTAAATACTATGAAAATACAATGTAAGAATTGCACTAAAGTTTATTTAGTACCTGAAGACCAAATTGGTAAGTCTGGAAGAAAGGTCAAGTGTACAAGTTGTCATTACATATGGTATGAATATCCACAAGTTGCTATTAATAGGCAGGAAAAAAAAAGTGGGCTGTGGAAAAATCTAGCTTTAGCATGTATTATGTTTGTTGCTATATCAGCTGTTATAGTTGACCCAAACGAGGTGCAGAGATTGTATAACAAATATAAAGATTCGATGCATTATAAATTATCAGGGCATAAAAAAGAGCCAGAAAGTAATTATCATATAAAGATTAATGCAAATAATGAAGATTATTTATTTCCATATCATTTGAAACATTCTTCGCATATTAACTGACAAAAAGTTAAAGAAAATTAACAGGATCCACATCTATTGTGACAGTTATACTTGAACTTAAGTGGCATTTTTTTATCCAGTCTTTTAAATTTTTTTGTGCAGCTAAGCTGTGTTTATTATATATTTTCAGTAATATCCTATATCTATATCGGTTATTTAAAAAATTTATAGCTGCCGGTGATGGTCCGAGGATTTCCAGTTCATTATTATGTGGAATGTTTTTTGCTACTTCACTTGCAGCTTTTTGTGCTGCAATTTGATTCTTTCCAGAGATGATTAGTGCTATTAGTCTACTAAAGGGTGGCATTTTAGCCTTGCGTCTTGATTCAAGCTTAATCTCATAAAATAAATCCCGTTTTCGGTGTTGTAGTGCTTTTATAATTGCACTATCAGGGTTATTAGTTTGTACAATTACTGTTCCTTTTTCATTAAATCTGCCTGACCTACCTGCAACTTGATGTAACAATTGATATGTTTTTTCTGCTGCTCTTAAGTCTGAATTTTCCAAACCTAGATCTGCATTTATTACTCCAACTAAAGTTAGCTTGGGAAAGTTATGCCCCTTAGCAATTATTTGTGTGCCGATAATGATGTTTACTTCTTCTCTTAATACCAAATCAATGATGTTGTTAACTGATTTTTGATCACTACTAATAATGGCAGTTTTTGCATTTGGTATTAGCTTTACTGTTTCTTCAAGCAGTCTTTCAATTCCTATGCCATAGAGAAATAACGACTCTTCACTTTGGCAATTAGCACACTTTTCTGGAAGTTTTAGTTGATAAGAGCAGTGGTGGCACAGGAGTGCATTTTTTGTCCTATGGTATGTGAGCCAAATAGAACAGTTAGAACAAGAGATTTTGTATCCACACTTTTTGCATACTGCCAATTGCGCATACCCTCTACGATTCAAGAAAAGCATTACTTGTTGTTTTTTGTCTATAGTGAGTTTGATGTGCTCGAAAAGCTTGGATGAAATCCACTGTTTGTTGTTCACTACTTTGATTTCTGGTAGTTCTGCGTTACCAAACCTTTTTGTTAATCTTACGTGGTTATAGTTATTATTCTTAATATGATAAATGGTTTCAAGCAATGGAGTTGCTGATGATAAAATAACAGGTATATTCTCAGTTTTCGCGAGAATGATAGCCATGTCTCTGGCATTGTATATCATTCCTTGTTCCTGCTTAAAGGATGAGTCGTGCTCCTCGTCTATAACAATTAATTTTAAATTTTTATAGGGCAAAAAAAGTGCAGATCTTGCTCCTATAATTATCTGCGTACTTCCATGTGCTATGCTTATCCAGTTGTTGCGACGAGCTTTTGGAGTAAGTCCGGAGTGCCATTCACCTATATTTCCAGATATCTGTTGAGATATACGATTTACTAGTTGTGACGTCAAAACAATTTCAGGCAAAATTATAAGAATTTGTGCATTATGTGTACCTTTAATTAATGCTGCGATGACAGATAGATAAACTTCTGTTTTGCCGGATCCTGTTTCTCCATCGAGGACAGTTACTGAATATCTACCCAATTTATCTATTATTTTTTCACTGGCTTTTTGCTGTTCCTTATTCAATTGATAGTTTATTTCGTTTGTTTTTTCTGATTGCGTTGTGTGCGTCAGTTTATCTACAGTATTAACCTTTAGTACTCCCCCCATTATTGCTTTTGCAAGCATGCCAAGGGGTATTAAGTTATATTGTGAAACCCATTCTGTAAATGTTTTTAGCTTGGGTCTGATGCTTGGTAAGTCAACTTTTTTCTCGATCAGCTTTACTGCTCGATTGGTTGTGCTGCCACACTGCCATACTATGCCAATTAGGCGTTTATTACCAAATGGTACTATAACGTAATCTCCCGTTGAAATTGTAATGTTGTCGCTGACTGCATATGAAAATAGCTGGGTGATAGGTAGTGGTAATAATACATCTACTATTTTTGTCATATTACAAGACATTTGATTAAATATTTATATCTTAAACAAAGTAGTAAGTATATCAATATCATAATTCATACTTTTTTAAAGAGCCTCATTTACTCTTAGCATAAAGATTCAATAAAGCGAGGAAAGAAACGTGACTAGTTTAAAAATAAATGGAAGTGTGGCTATAGAAAAATATTTTAACAATAATGATCAAGAGTTTAATAAATCAATAGAAAAGTATTTTAACAATAATGGTCAGGGATTTAATAAACCATATGTTATAAAAATTAATAATGTTCAAGTAAAAGTTTATTCTCATAATTTAAAGGCAAGTAAAATTACAATAATTGAAAATGAGATAAGAGAGACAATAAATAACTTTAAAGATACATTTAGCTTAGGGGATAGTAACTCGGAGAAAATTTTTAAGATTTATATATTTGACGATAAAGAAGACTATACGCATCTTGGCGGAAATGAAGGCTTTAAATTTGGTCTTGGTGATGAGGGAGGAAAGTGTTTCTATAGAGGAATGCCAGACATTTCTGCTGAAATATACGTGTATCAGCAAGGTAGCGTTCTCAACCTTCAGCATGAGTTGGCACACGGCTTAACTTATTTAGCTACAGAAGGAAAATCTTTACCTACAGTGTTAATGGAAGGAATTGCAGACTATTTTGAGCATCATTCAAATCATAAATTTAATTCTCAAGGGTCAAGCATTGATAAGACTCAAGCTAAAAACCTGGATTTAAATGAAATTGTAAGATTAGAATATTCACCTGATGGAGAGCAAAATAGTCTAGTTTATAAAACTGGGCATGCATTGATAATGTATTTACAAGAGAAAAATCCATCTTTATTGAAGAACTACATTGAAGTGATGAAAAGTGGTGATCAAAGTAAATCGCAAGATTACCTGGATAAAATAGTAAAATGTAATGATGACTTTAAACAGTGGCTTTCTGCTAACAACACAGAAGTTGCAATGAAAGACGTCAATGCTTTGCAGGTAACAAAAGGAGAATTTATAGCAACTAAAAAAGAGATAGTAGATGGGGAAATTAAGGAGGTATCATATTATAAGGCAAATATAGATAAAATAGATGGGGAAAGTGTTGGCAGTTTTTCACCTGTAGAACATATATCGTTCTACAATGATGCTCGTGCAATAAATAGAGCAACAAACGATTATCTAGATATATCTAAAGAATATAATTTTCTGAAGGTTATTAAGACTACTGATGGGCAATATAAACTCACTTATTGTGATAAACAGGGAAACAATTACAATAACACCACAGAGTATAAAGAGCAGGCTTTAAACATATTGTTAAATTATGATGAAAGCTTACAGCAAGTTTATAGTGAAAAATTAACAAGCTTGGATCAGGATAGGCAAAACAAATACTCTCACATAAGCAAGGAGCTACATAGTAGAGAAATTTCTTATGAACAATACATACAAAAATTTTACGCAGTACCTTCTTGGTATGAGGCAGAAAAAGACTCTTTACTTAATGAAATAATAAATACTGGATTAGCAAATATAAAAGCAAATAAACAAATCGATGGTACTAAAATATTAGATGAGTTAGTGAACATTGATCAGAGTTTGATAGGAGATATTGATTTACAGGAAGGCAAGGTGTTTTCCCTGAAGTCGCTTGGCCAAGGGATTACAGGTGCGTTGTCTGTGTATGATGGAAATACAAAAATTGGGGAGCTGCTAAGCGAAGCTGGCTTTTTTAAGCAAGTTGAAGGCCAAACTAAAGATGCTTTCTTTTTTGAAGATATTTTACATAACTTAAATGTGCATTATGATGGTGGAGCCTACATGGCAATTACAAAGGAAAACGGGGATTATAAAGCTTCTTTCGTTGATGGAAGAAAAGTTGAGAGAGATGAGTATTTTGATAAATCTCACTTACATGAAAATGAGCTACTAAGTCCTAGTATTAATCATATAAAAGCAAAAAATCTAGATTCTTTGTTACTTCAGAGTACTAAGATCTTAAATCATAAAGACTCGGAGCTTGCTAAATATTCTGATGAACAAAAAGAAAACGGAGTGATAGTAGAAAAAGGAAAGTTATTGGATGACAAGGGTACTGACAGAAAAGATGATGATGTATATGAAGCGGTTATAAAGCAGGGAAATGAATCTTTGCACGCATTCAAAAATATGGGTTTTTACATTTCAGAAGAAGTGAAGGACGCGAAAGGAGAAACTATTTATGGTAGCAACTTATTTATCCATGATCATGGGAAAAATATAAGATTTCAATTGCCAAGTGATGTCACTCACTTAAAGTTAGTACAGAAAGATGGGGGATATAAACTAGTTCCTGCAACAAAGAACGGTGATGAGTTTTCAACGGATATATCAGATGAGTATCGGTATATCGATCCAATGTTTGCTCATGAATATGAAAAGCGAGATTACTCTCATAAACATGTGAATATAGGTCTTGTGAACTTAGATAAGTATGAGCTTGGTACACTTTTTGCTATCAGATATGATCCTAATGATCATCATATTCCTAGAAATTCTTCTGGTGAGATAGTACGGATGAATGGTAATGTATACTTTACTAAAGTAAAATTATTTCATGGCGATGAGGAAGTTGGAATGCTATCAAACAATTTCCACAATTTTAAAGGTAAAATATTCTTCTCTGCTGACTACAATTATAGTTACAGTGACTTTCTAGTGTCTGTCTCTCCTCAAGTTGAGATTCAGGATATGCAAGATGGTAGCAAGAGGATTACTTTTGATCAAAGTCGTGGAGATATAGGCAACACTGATAAAGGATACACAGATCGTCAGAAGGTATTTATACAAGCTGAGCAGCAAGAACAAGTAGATGCAAAAGATAATAGTGCAATTGTGGAGCAAAATTTTCAAACAAAAGAAGATACAGAAATGCAATCTGATCAGCCAATGCAAAATAACTATGAATACAATGAAGAGCACAAAGCGACAGGGATAAAGCAACAACTTATACAGAAATTGTTCCCTAATCAAGAGAGTGTAGTGATAAATAATAACTTAACTATAGAAGTGAAATACGGTGAGGGTATGAAACAAGGCTATACGTATGAATACATGAAGGAAGCTTTGAAAGAAGCTTATGAAGATTGGTGTCAGAATTTTTATACACAAAAAAATAATAATGAGGGTCCTGCGAAAATACAGCTTTATGTTTTTAAAAATCACGATGATTACAAAAAATATATTAAAGAATTATCAGGTAAAGACTTCTGGCGTGGTGGAACAATAAGGGAGCATGAGCCTGATGGTACCATAGCAAAAACTTTTATGTTGGGAGGAGGATCTCTTCCATGTTCGAAGTCCTCATATTTGATGGAACAAATGAGCGATGCATTTCTTGAATATGCTACAGGTAATCTAGATGCTGTGCCTAAAACTTTAAGTCGTGGTATGAGTGATTTTATGTGGAGCTATGGTTTTGCAAAGCAGGAAAAGCATGATATGTATCATGCAAAGGAGACATTTGAGGGAATGAAAAAACAAGGTTGTATTACTCCTGAAAACATCATTAATGTTAATATGGATAATGTTCATACAGGTGACATTGCAATGGATGATATTCCTTGCATACAAGCACAGGGCTATCTTGTCAAATTTTTGCAGCATAAATATCCATCTTTGATTAGTGATCTGATACGCAATGCTAACAAATTTGATATTAAGGCAGGACTAGAGAAGAGCTTAAAAAGTTCAAAGATTGAAAGAGAATTCAAAGAGTGGATGTTTGAGCAAAGTGGTGAAAAAATTGTCGCAGATCTTGTACCTAACAGTGATAGTATGTTGCTAGAAAACTATAAAATTAAAGTGGATATAAAATATGATAAGGAGAAACTGAGTGACGACAAATTAGCAAGTATAAAAGATGCTATCCAAGATTCTGTGAAAGAATATGACTCAGAATTTAATGTCAATGCGCCCTGGTACGACAGAAGCGTAAGTGTTTTTATATTTAATACAGAGAAGGATTATCAAGATTACTTAAAAACATCAAGGGGAGATAGTTTTTACGAAAAATCTTCAGGTGTAGCAACTGTAGAACGTGGTAATTTTCACGTGCATCTTTATATTCAAGATAACTTTGAGGATTCGCGTAAAACTCTGAAACATGAGATGGGTCACGCATTAAATACTATGAATTCTTATCATGGTACAGGCATTGACGTACCACTAGCGATGCATGAAGGCATAGCTAACTATATTGCGAGTTTGGAAAATAGTAACCATGTGAATGACCACGGCGATATAGAAGCTCTTGCTGCGATAAAGAAAAAGGATCTGAAGGCAGATGAAATACTGCGTAATAATTACAAAGGAGAACACTATTATTCGGAGGCAGAACAAGTAATAAAGTTTCTTGAAGATAAACATCCAGACCTGCTTGACAACTTGTTGAAGACACTTTCCACTGAAAATAAATATGATTATCAGAAGAATCAATATGAATATACCCGTGAAGAATACAAACTAAAGGCCCATAAATCAATTGAAGACTTCATGAATCAATTAAAAAACTACAACTCAGAATTTAAAGAATGGGTTGAAGAACAAATAAGCAATCAAGACGTACATGCAAGGGAGTCATTATACATGGAAATGCAGTCTGATCAACCAATGCAAAATAACTATGAATACAATGAAGAGCAACCATATAGGCAGTTAGAACGAGTAACAAAAGCAGTGGATGATTTTAAGCATTTAATAAGCAATGAGACTATTCTGGAATTTGTATTAGAGAAGGGGAAGCCTATAAACGACTACTACTATTCAGTACGCATAAAGCTTTCAGAATACAGTAAAAAGCTTCTGCAAGAAAGGCTTGGAGAAGAAATTCAATTTAGCAATCTTGATGACTATATCAATCTTGATCCTAATAACTTTAGAATATGTTACAATGAGTATGCTAAGAGATATGAGTTGGACATGCATGACAATAAAGGAGAGTTTGTTATGGGTGATGATGGAAGAAGAGCTAATGTTTTACCACTTACTGATAATACACATTTTATAATAAAAGCAGCATCTTACGATGCTTCTAAAGAGCTTCTAATCAAGGCGTGTGGACTTTATGATTATTATCCAAGAGATGAGTTAATAAAGTATAGCAATTATGATGAATTTTTTCCTACATCCAATGTGCTAAGTCGCATATTAAGTAATAAAAATAATATCAGCACTCAAGAGGTATTGTCAAAATCAATACGTGAAAATGTTAATACACGAGATGAACCTGCTGGTGGTTTAACTTTATTACATAAGGCGATCAGCTCAGGAGATGTTGCACAAGTAAAATACCTCATAGATCATGGTGCTAATGTTGATATTCAAGACAATTACGGAAACGGACCTTTACACATGGCCGCTATTATGGGAGCAAGAGAGATTGCAGATTATCTAATTGAGCATGGTGCGGATATTGAAATGCGAGATACTAGTGAACGTACTCCTCTTATGTGTGCAACAAAATATGGACAGTTGGATGTAATTAAATATTTGGTAGGGAAGGGTGCAAATATAGATATTAAAGATTATTATGGTCTTACATTGCAAGGATATGCTGATCATTATTTAGAAGAGCAAGCGTTACTAAAAAGTGTGGTGGATCAGCAAAACCATTTTTCTGGTGGTGATTCTTACTACGAAAAAGTTTCAGAAGAAACTTTGAGTCGAATAAGTACAGGAAAAGAAGTGCTCAACTTTTTGTATACAATAAACAAAAGTCAGGAAATGCAGTCTGATCAACCAGTTCAAGATGCGCAACAAAAGCTTTCAGATACACATAAGCAAACTGACTTGAAAATAAAGAGTGACAGTTGGACCGATAGTATCACAGAAGGCATAAGCAATGTTATTAATTGGCCAGCAGAAGGAGATGAGCAACTCAATAGGGAAAAAAGAGCTGAGGTTTTAAAAGATACAATTTTAAAAATAGAGAAGAGTTCTGATCAAGATTTATCAGGTAAGCTCAAGGCTAATGTGGTGATAAACTATCGTGATATCAAGTCTCTATACGATAAAGCCCAGGATGAAGAAAAAAGCTCTGTATTGGAATTTTGGAATAAATTACATGTGTCAGAGTATAAGGTTGGTACTTTGCCAATAGACAAATATTATTTCAAGCAGGGTGAGTTTTTTATTCATGATGACCAAGAGAAAAAGTGCATAGTATTACCTGAAGATAAAATAAACATAAAAATAATGAAGTTGGGTAGCGACTATAACTTGGTTATATCAAACAGCAAAGGCGATGTAATAAATAGTATTGACCGAGTAGATAATTTGAATTATGAGCTGTTATCAGGTTCGGGCTTAAGCTTAGAAACACAGGATAGTATGCAACTAGCAGACCAGTATAGTGAATACGACTTATATCTGATAAATGGATTAGGAGGAAAGATATTTGATTACGCTAGTGATCATAACGATTATAATTTAATTAGTTGAAACTTATCTAAGTTATGGTTGGTAATGTATCGTGATACATGGTTGGCTTAACATTGATAAACCTGTGGGGATCAGTTCTGCACAGGTTGTCAATCGAATAAAAAAGATTTTTAGTGTGAAAAAAGCTGGTCACTTAGGCACGCTTGATCCATTAGCTTCTGGAGTTTTGCCAGTTGCTATTGGTGAGGCGACAAAAACTATTCCATACGTACATTCTGATGTAAAGGCATATAACTTCACGGTCAAATGGGGACAACAAACAACCACAGATGATTCAGAGGGCGAGGTCATAAAAAATAGCTCTATAAAACCTGGGTATGAGCAAATAAATTGTGCAACAAAAAGTTTTATTGGTGAGGTAATGCAGATACCACCCGAGTTTTCTGCGATAAAAATCAATGGAGTAAGAGCCTATAAGTTTGCAAGAGCTGGTCAAGAAATAAATATGAAACCACGCTTGGTTTATATACATGAGTTAAAATTGCTTTCTGTAGATACTATGAATAACTGTGCAAATTTCTCTGTTGTGTGTGGTAGTGGTGTATATGTTAGGTCAATTGCAAGGGATCTTGGAATTGTGTTGAACTGCTTTGGGCATGTAACAGAGCTTAGAAGAACTATGGTAGGTGATTTCAAAGTAGAAGAGTCAGTGGTAGTAGAACAGCTTGCAGAAGATAAAGTTGTTTCTATAGCCTCTATCTTAAAAAAAACAATGCTGAGAATTGAAATTTCTAGAGAAGAAGTAAAAAAAATTAGAGATGGTCAGAAAATTATATTAAATAACTTGTGTAATTTAAAAGACTGTGATATTTGTTATATAATAATGGGTGATTTACCTATAGCAATTTGTAGTTTTATTTGTGGTTATATAAAACCTATTCGTGTTTTTAATATTTGATATGAGGTTTTGAGATGTCAGTAACACCGGAGAAGAAGAAAAGTTTAATTAGTACATATGCAGTTAAAGAAAATGATACAGGTTCATCTTTTGTACAATGTGCAATTTTAACAGAGAGAATTAATAACTTAACTCAACACTTTAAAGTGCACAAGCATGATCATCACTCCAAACGTGGATTACTTATCTTGATAGGTAGGAGACGTAAGCATTTGAACTATATAAAACATAAGTTTGGCAATGGAGCTTACCAAGGGCTAATAGAAAAGTTAGGTATCAGAAAATAATCGAGGAATTTAATATGTTTAAAATTATAAGGGAATCCATAGAATGGGGTGGTCGTGCTTTATCTTTAGAAACCGGAAAAATGGCACGTCAAGCTACTGGTTCAGTTGTTGTTAGTTACGGTGATACTTCTGTTTTAGTTACTGTTGTAAGCAAAAAAAAGGATGAGAGTGTTGATTTTCTTCCTTTGAATGTACATTTCATTGCTAAAAGTTATGCTATAGGTAAGATTCCAGGTGGATTTTTTAAGAGAGAAGGGAAACCTTCTGATAGGGAGACTTTGATCTCCAGATTGATAGATAGGAGCATAAGGCCTCTCTTTCCAGATGGTTTTCATGATGAAGTCAGTGTGGTGTGTACTTTGTTAACCTATGGTGTGGTTAATCCTCCTGAAGTTCCAGCATTAATTGGTGCTGTTGCAGCACTTGCAATTTCTGGCATTCCTTTTCAATCTACTATAGCTGGAGTTATGGTGGGTTATGATGAGAACAATAATTATGTACTTAATCCCACTGTTCAAGAAATAGAAGCAAGTAATTTGTATTTATTTTTATCTGGTGATGAAAACTCCATTTTGATTGTTGAGTCAGAGATAAGAGAACTTTCTGAGGAAAGTGTTCTCAGCGCTATGAAATTCGGTCATGAACATCTTCAACCTGTTATTCAACTTATAAAGAAATTTGCTGAGAAAGTTGGAAATAAGCCTAAAGAATTTGTAGCTGATGATATGTCAGATATTATGCAAGAGCTTGAAAAAAGTAGTAAAGCGTTTGAGGGTGCATATTCTAAAAGGGTAAAACAAGAGAGGGTACAAGCTTTAGAGGTTTTAAGAGAGAATATAATCAATACTCTTAAAGAATCTGGTAAAGATGAAAATGTGGCCACGTATGCAGTAAAGAATTTTGAGCGTTCTTTGGTGCGCAAAGTAATCAAAAATAGTGGTTTAAGGATAGATGGTCGTAAGTATGATGAAATACGTCAGATAGAAATTGAGGTTGATATTTTGTCTAAAGCTCATGGATCTGCTTTATTCACTAGAGGTAATACTCAAGCATTAGTTGTTACTGCTCTTGGTACTACACAAGATGAACAAATTGTAGATGATATTGAAGGGGATAGGCGAGAACATTTCATGTTACATTACAACTTTCCTTCGTTTGCTGTTGGAGAAACGGCTGCTGCACGTGCACCAGGGAGAAGAGAAATTGGTCACGGGAAACTTGCTTGGAAGGCAATACATCCTGTTTTACCAGATAAGTCTGAATTTCCTTATACAATCAGAGTAGTTTCTGAGATTATGGAGTCAGATGGGTCATCCTCTATGGCAACGGTTTGTGGTGCATCTCTTGCACTGATGGACACTGGGGTACCAATCAAATCTCCAGTTGCAGGAGTTGCTATGGGTTTGATAAAAGATAAAGATGATTATATAGTACTCTCTGATATATTAGGTGATGAAGATTATTTAGGTGATATGGATTTTAAAGTTGCTGGAACGGATGCGGGCATCACAGCATTACAGATGGATATGAAAATTTCTGGTATAAGTTTTGAGATTGTTGAGAAATCATTAAAGCAAGCCAAAGCTGGTAGGTTACATATTTTAGAAAAAATGAATGCGGTCATTTCGGAACATAGCGATGATATAAAAGATCATGCTCCAAGAATGATATCTTTTTATATAGATAAAGATAAAATATCGGCTGCAATAGGTACAAAAGGCAAGAATATACGTAATATATGTGAGAAAAGCAATGCCAAGATTGAAATAGAGGATGATGGTAAGGTTTCAGTTTTTGCTGCAAATAATGATGAAGCGGAAGTTGCAAAGAATATGATGTTAAATTCCATTATGGAAATGGAAGAAGGTTTAATTATAGATGCTAAGGTTGTAAAAATAGAGAAGTCTATTGTGGAAGTTGAGCTTTGCAATGGAAAGAAAGGTAAAATGCACATAAGCGAAATAGCTAATCAACACATAGAGTCTATAGATGATATACTGAAAGTAGGGGACGTATTTAAAGCACTGGTTATTGACTTTGAAAAGGGAGGGTATCCGAAATTGTCAAGACGTAGGGTTAATCAAGAAACTGGAGAATTTTTTGAAGGTGAACTTTATAATGAGGAAAGAGATGATACTAATTCTTTCAATAGAAAACCTCATTTTAAGAAGACTTCTCGCCCTCGTTTTGGTGGCAATAGAAGTAGGTCAAAATCTAGTGATTCATCTTCGTCAGGTTTTTACTAATTAAAAGGGATATACTTTTAAAGTAGTCTGTACTTAGAGAAGGTATTATGTATTAAATAGTGAAGAAAGTTTCAATTTTAGGGTCAACAGGAAGTATAGGAAGAAAGGCTGTAGATCTACTGCTGCAGAGAAAAGAAGAGTATCAAGTTGAAGCACTCAGTGCACACTCAAATTTTGCTCTGCTGGCCAATCAAGCAAAGTTGCTCAATGCAAAGTATGTTACTATTTCTAATAAAAAATTCTATGAGGACCTGAAAGAAAGCCTGTTAGGTACAAACATTAAAATAGAAGAAGATGTGGCCTCTATACCTGTTGATCTTGCAATCATTGCAATAGTTGGAATAGCGGGGCTTGTGCCGGTAATGAAAGCAATTGAAAGTGGTACTAAGGTTGTTGCGCTAGCGAATAAGGAAAGTATTATTTGTGGTGGTCAGTTATTATTTACAAAAGCTAAAGAAAATAATGTGCAAATTATTCCTATCGACTCTGAACACAATGCGATTTTTCAGGTGCTACAGAATAATGAAAGAAAGCACGTAGAGAAAATAATACTGACTGCTTCTGGTGGGCCGTTTTTAGATTATAATCTTGAACAGTTAAAAAATGTTTCGGTAAATAAAGCCCTTGCGCATCCAATTTGGAGTATGGGAGAAAAGATCTCAATTGATAGTGCAACGATGATGAATAAGGCACTGGAGATAATAGAAGCGTATAATTTATTTGGTTTCAGTGTCGATAGAATTGAAGTAGTAGTCCACCCTGAGTCAATAGTGCACGGGATTATTGCTTATCAAGACGGTTTCAATTTTGCTGTGCTTGCAGAGCCTGATATGACAATACCTATTGCTTATGCTATGTCATGGCCGGAAAGATCAGCCTTAAATTATCAACTAGATTTAACAAGATACAAAAAACTTACCTTTCACAAAGTAGATCATAAACGCTTTTCTGCAATCAAACTCGGTATGGAAGTTGCTTCGTCGCACGTTAACAGCATAGTATTCAATGCTGCTAATGAAGTAGCAGTAAAAGCATTTTTAGAATCACAAATAGGCTTTTTAGAAATAGTAAGAGTGGTACGGACAACAGTAGAGAAATTCAGTAACAGTGTTAATATTAGCTCGTTGTCTGATATATTGGACGTTAATCGAGAGGGCTGCGTTATTGCACAAAAAGTGATTAAACATATATGCAGTCAATCATTAGCGAATATGTACCACTATAGTTGAAAAAGTAGAATATCACATAACTCAGACGCAGAAACTAGCCGAGGTAGTACCAAAAGAGATAGCAAAAATCGCTCAACAAGTAAAGCTTGCGAGCTTATATCTGAGACAAAAAGTTTGACATTATTGGCAAAGAAATAGGAAGTATGTCACCGGTAATGCAGATTAGGATGTTATATCTTCAAGGAGTAAGGCATTGTAGTTGAAGTGTTTTGCTAGAATAAAATATACTCTTCAAAAAGTTTTGCATATTATTTTAAGATATTTTACACATTCATGTAAGTATGATTAATATAATATTTTATAGGGGGGTTTTATGTTAGTAAACAGAGAGCAAGAGCAAGTTATGGAAGCAGCTAGAGCTTCTTTTATGTCAGTAGATTATCAAAAATCTAAGGAACAATATAAAGAAGCTTTGCGTTTTTTTGATAAGCGGGGACTTAACCTTAGAATTAGAGTAATTGAACATCTGGGTGAAACTTTACGTATCGTTGAGAAACGATATGGTCTTGATCATATCAAAACAATTGAAGCACATCAGCACATAGGTGACATCTATTTTGAATTAAAAAGTTATAAAAAGGCAGAAATTTCTTATGGGATAGCTTCACGTGCTTTTGCAAAAAGCTATGGACCTAATCATATAGAAGTAGCCAGAGCATACAAGGGTTTAGGTGATGTTTATTTTGAATTGAAAGATTATAAAAATGCAGAGACTTATTATAAAAAAGCTCGGTATATTTGCGAACTAGAATCTAACTTTATAGGGTGGGCTGAAGCATTACATAAACTTGGGAATGTTTATTATTCATTACAGCGTGTTAAAGATGCACAAAAGTTGTATGAGGAAGCCTTGGCTATATATCAAAAACACTCTCCTTCTAGTAGTGTTGAAATAGCTAAACTACTAAATAATATAGGTAGTGTTGCTCATGCTTTAAAGAATTACCAGGGAGCAAAGGAAATATTTGAATCAATTTTGCCTATTTTGCAAGAACAGTATGGCCGTGACCATGCTTTGACATCTACAGTATTACACAATTTAGGTAAGGTTTACTATAGATTAGATAACTACCAGAAAGCAAAAGAGTTCCATGAGCAAGCTTTGACAATTATGAAAGGGATGCCTAATTCTCATCGTAAACGAGTTGAAATAGCTTCTATACTATCTAATTTGGGTGACACATATTATGACTGTGGAAATTATAAAAAAGCAAAAAAATGTTATAAAGAGGCTTTGAGTATAAAAAAACTCAATGGTTTAGAGATAGCAGAAACAGCAAATGATCTTGGTGATACTTACAGTGCATTAGGAAATTATCAGAAAGCAAAAGGTTTTTTTGAAGAAGCTTTAGAGATTAAAAAAGAGCGTTACGGTGTCAATAGTATTGAGTTAGATGAGACATTGTTTAATTTGTATAATACCTATGATAGTCTAGGAGATCACCAAAAGGCTAAAAAGACACTTAAAGAACTTCATGCAGTAAGAAGCAAGCATTATGGTCCTAATCATCCAACTGTGCTGGAAATTCTAAATATGTATAACGCAAGTCCAAATTCAAGTATAGAGGGTCCTTCCATAAAAAAGGCTGCTGAACACGAGATGTGCAGGTAGAGAAATATGTACAGTGGGCTTTTTGCAAGACAAGCGGAAAAAGTATGAAAAACTGTCAATTATATTGATAGTTTTTCATATATTCTGCTGCACTGTAAATCAGCTTTCAAGAGCCTATTTCAAGTGGGTTTTAGAAATTAAGAGGTGTGAAAACTAAATTTTGATTATAAAATATAAGTTGAAAAATATAACAATAGTATAAAAGGAAAAAATAGAATGTATTTGCTTATTGACCTTATGTTCATGCTGCTTTGTATTTTACCAAACGTGGGTTATTCAACTGATGATTTACAAACAGTGGTGCCTAGGGGTAAACCTCAACACACAACTGTACTGGTATCGAGCGATATAAAGTCTTTATTAGATGTTGAGCGCAGCGTGGCACCTGATATAGCAATGCAGCTAGTTAGCTTATGTAAAAATCTGAACATAGACCTCAAGACAAATCAGGGTAAATTAGAGATACTTTTAAAAAAATCATTTGATAGCAGAGCTATGAAAGAAAAGATTGTGTATACTTCACTAACTATTGATAAGAGAACTATCAGCCTATATCACTATAAACTGCAAAATGGAAAAGAGGGATATTTTAATAGCGAGGGAATAAGCCTTACAGGTAAAGCATTTTTTATGAAGCCTTTGGGTGTAAATTACCGTATATCATCGAAGTTTGGTAATAGAAAGCACCCTATTCATGGTCGTATTACTTTTCACAAGGGAGTAGACTATGCTGTTCAATCTGGAACTCCTATACATGCTGCAGCAGATGGCATAATAGAGTATATAGGTCACAATGGTGGGTACGGTAAATATATAAAAATAAAACACAAAAATGGCTATACAACTTGTTATGCACATATGAGTAAGTTTAGTAGCAACGTAAAACTTGGCTCAAAAGTAAAGCAAGGACAGGTAATTGCTTATGTCGGCAGTACTGGTGCTGCAACAGGCCCTCATTTACATTATGAAGTTATATACAACGATAAGCATATAGATCCTCTTGCATTAAAATATAGAACTGAAATAAAATTGACTGGTGGTGAGTTAGCAGAATTTAAATTGTTTGTAAGTAAAATAAATAAAATGGTAAAGACACTATGATAACGAGCGATAGAAAGTTGAACAGATTTGGAGTGGCCTCTATTATAACACTTGGGGGATTAGCTGGATTGATTTTTTTGCTGTATTTTCTTGTAATGAATTTAAATATCATTACTGAAAATCCATTTAGTTATCCGTTTATGATTATCACTGTTATTATTCTTACATTCCTTCTTGCTGGAGGATTTTTTATCAATAACCCAAATGAAGCTAGAGTTATAGAGTTTTTTGGATATTATGTTGGTACTTATTTTAATTCTGGAATATTTATCACACTTCCATTTACAAACAAATATATCATTTCTCTGAAGTTTCAAAATATAAATACAGAAAAGATTAAAGTAAATGATGCAAGTGGAAGCCCCATTGAGATTTCAGTGGTAATTGTTTGGAAGGTAGAGAGTCCGGCAAAAGCATATTACAATGTTAATCATTACAAAGAATTTGTTAGTGTGCAAAGTGAATCTGTGATCAGAGAGTTAGCAAGTAATTATCCATATGACAGTGAAGGTGAAGAGGAATCTTTACGCAAGAACTCAGATCAAATTGCAAGTGAATTGCAGTCCATGCTGCAGGATAGATTAGATATTGCAGGTATTAAGGTTGTAGATGCAAGGATATCGCATTTGGCATATTCATCAGAAATTGCACAGGCTATGCTTAGGCGTCAGCAGGCACATGCTATTACTTCTGCAAGGAAATATATAGTACAAAACGCAATAGGGATTATCGAAGAAGTGATCGCTCACTTTGAGAGAAATAAAAGCATAAAACTTGATGAAAAGCAAAAAGTTCAATTAATAAATAACCTGTTGGTCACACTAATCTCTGAACAAGATGCTCAACCAACTATTAGTCTGGATAGTTGAAACTTTGTGTTTTTCTTGAGATCCTAGTAAAGAAATCAACTCATTTCTTTTAAGGGCTCGATATTCAGAATAGAAAACCCTGAGGCGATAACGTGTGCCACGGCTTGCACGAGAAAAATTCTTGCAGCGGTGAGATCTAAATTATTTTCTAGTATAAATCTCATATTCAGATCAGTTTTGCCATATCCCCATAAAACATGAAATGCTTCTGCAACTTCAAGTAAATAAAAAGTAATTCTATGTGGCTCACAAAGCTTTGCTGAGATCTCAACTACATCTGGCCATTTTGCTAAGGTTTTTATTAGAAACAGTTCACCTTCGCTTTCTAGGAGTGAAAGATCTGCATCTGGAAACACTTTTGGAGCATTACGCATCAACGAATGGGCACGAGCATGGGCATATTGCACATAAAAAACTGGATTATCTTTTGATTGTTCCTTAACTTTAGCAAAGTCAAAATCAAGAACCATGTCATTCTTGCGCGTTAACATGATGAAACGTGTAATGTCGCTACCAACTTCTTCTATCACATCCCTTGCTGTTAGAAAATTGCCTGATCTTTTTGACATCTTAACAGGTTTACCATTTTCAAAGAAGTTCACTATGTTATGCAATTTTACCTCTATTTTTGCCTGATCATTACTCAACGCTGAAACTATTGCCTTTAACCTTTTTACATAGCCACCATGGTCACTGCCAAGTTCTACTACCATATAGTTAAATCCGCGAGATATCTTGTCGTAATGGTAAGCAATGTCTGATGCAAAATATGTCCAACTTCCATCCTCTTTTTTTAGTGCGCGGTCAACATCATCACCAAACTGTGTAGAGCGGAATAACGTTTGCTTTCTCGCTGTCCAGTTTTCATTCTCTTTACCTTTTGGCTTCTCTAAATATCCTTCATAAACCAAACCCTTATCGGATAATATTTTAATGCTCTCCTCAATTTTACCGCTCTTTTGTATCTCATACTCTGAGGTAAAGACATCATGCTCCACTTTCAACAAGTTCAAATCTTCTTTTATCATCTGCAAAATAGATTTTAAAGCATAGTCACTGATTATCTGGCTATCCAAAAGCTCCCTTCCATACTTTTTAACCAGCTCTTCTCCAATTGGTTTGAGGTATTCACCAGGATATAAGCCTTGATCTATACTTATTTTTTCTCCCAGAGCTTCTCTATATCTGAGATATACCGATTGCACTAGAGTATCTATCTGCGCTCCAGCATCATTGATGTAGTATTCCTTAGTGACCTTATAACCAACTTTCTTAAGCAAATTTGCCAAAACGTCACCGAATACAGCACCTCTCGCATGACCGATATGTAGTGGTCCAGTTGGATTTGCTGACACAAATTCCACATTGATAGGTTGATTATTTCCAATATCTAAGTTGCCAAAATCAGTCTTTTGCTCATTTATTTGCTTTAAAATTTCATGCCATACCTTTGCTTTTAAATGCATATTGATAAAACCAGGTCCCGCTACTTCTACCTTTGCAACTTCATCAAAAAGTTCAAATTCTTTGGCTAAGATTTCTGCAATTTTAGTAGGGTTTTTCTTCTCACACTTTGCAAGTACCATAGCCACATTCGTGTAAATATCGCCGTGGATCCTATTACTTGGAGATTCTACAATAAAGTTAGTAACATTTGTGTTTATAATACCCTTTTGCTGTAACTCAGCCAATTTAGCAGAAATTAAAGTAAATACCCTTTTGAAAATGTTCATCAGTTAAAAAATCTTAAACACTTATAAGGAATATAACAGATAAACAAGATAAATTAAAGATCTCTGCTTTAAAACAAGTGCTTTACCTTTCTCTCCTAAAAAAATTTTTTTTATTACACAAATGATTCTATACTATTACCGTTGTATTTTGTTGTACTTACGTGATTCAAACGACTTTGTGATTCACTCCTTTCTATAATACGATTCCGCAAAGATGCAATTCCTGTTGAAATGCCAGACACTATACCTCCAATAGCAAGGCAAGCGCTTGTGAAAGCAATACTAACAACCTTAGGTGCAATTACAGATAAAGCTCCTATCGCTGCAGGTCTCCTGACTCCAAAAGTAGTTAGATATGCTCCCACTCCAAAAGCAACTCCGAGATCTACAATTCTTTTTGTTTCACTTATGCAACTATGAGATTTATTTTCTTCGACAATGCGTAGCTGTGACAAACATAATGATGAAAACAATGGTTCTAGTAATTGTGATCCTGCACCAATAACTCCACCACTGACAAAAGGTGATAGGTTGGAAGTAGCGGCAGCAGTAAAGGCTAGGATAACACCGCTAACAGACCCAAATCCTCCAACAACAGGCAATTCAACTAAATTAACTATTACGTTTGGTATAGTATTATACATTATAAGTTTAGCTACTTCGTTACTCATACTAACTCCTCTAAATGCTTTACTGAATTTAGCATTAATATAGTTTATAAATAGTTTATAACGAATGTCAATTTTGTAATTGCATTGACTTTCAGTGTGCTTAGGTTTATAAACATAATTACACTTTTGAATAACTTTAGCATGCCAGATCTAAAAACAATGACTTTAAATTTTGGGCCACAGCACCCGGCTGCACACGGTGTGTTGCGTCTTGTATTGGAGATGGATGGTGAGGTTATTGAAAGGGCAGATCCTCATATTGGGCTTTTGCATCGCGGCACTGAGAAATTAATAGAATATAAAACATATCTTCAAGCATTACCTTATTTCGATCGCCTTGATTATGTATCTCCAATGTCACAGGAACATGCATATTCGTTATGTGTAGAAAAATTGTTGCAGTGTGATATTCCGATCAGAGCAAAATACTTGCGTGTTTTATTTTGTGAGCTTACAAGGATATTGAATCATTTACTTAGTGTTTCTTCTCAAGCATTAGATGTTGGAGCAATGACTCCTCTTTTATGGTTATTTGAGGAAAGAGAAAAAATTCTTTCATTTTATGAGAGAGCTTCAGGTTCGAGATTTCACGCAGCATATATTAGACCTGGTGGGGTTGCGGCTGATATTTCTGATGATCTAGTTGATGATATTGCAAAATTTATAGATGAATTTCCAAAATATATAGATGATGTGGATAATCTCTTAACAGAAAATAGAATCTGGAAGCAGCGCACTGTAGGAATTGGTACAGTGTCAATAGAGCAAGCACTTGATTGGGGCTTCAGTGGTCCAATGCTGCGTGCCTCTGGACTTGCCTGGGATTTGAGAAAGAGTCAACCATATGAAATTTATGATCAACTGGATTTTGATATACCAGTTGGACAAAATGGTGATTGTTATGATAGGTATTTAGTAAGGATGGCAGAGATCAGGCAATCTGTCAGCTTGATAAAGCAGTGTACAGAGAGACTTCCAAAGGGTCCTGTTAAAACTGAGGATAGAAAAATTTCTCCACCACCAAGAGCTGAAATGAAAAGGTCTATGGAGGCCTTAATTCATCATTTTAAGCTTTACTCAGAAGGATATCATGTGCCAAAAGGTGAAACCTATATTGCAGTTGAAGCACCAAAAGGTGAATTTGGGGTATATATAGTTTCGGATGGAACGAATAGACCTTATAGATGCAGAATAAGAGCACCAGGTTTTGCACATTTACAAGCTTTAGATTTCATGGCAAAGGGCCATATGTTAGCTGATATTGCATCAATTCTTGGTTCGCTTGATATAGTCTTTGGAGAGGTTGATAGATAGACCCCTCCAGATAGTACAATTTTTTCTTGATAGATAGAATTTGACAAAGTATAATAGCGGAACATTTTTGTAGCTATTGATGGGCAATTTAGTTTTGGTATATATCGCTTTTCCTGGGTTTGAAGAAGCTAAAGCAGTTTCTAAGGAGTTATTAGAAGCTAGGTTGGTTATATGTGTAAATATATTTCCTGAAGTGAGCTCTTTTTATTTGTGGAAAGGAGAGATTAATACCAGTTCTGAAGTAGTAGCAATCATGAAAAGTACGAGTGACCTGGTTGATAAGATAACAGAGGGTATTGAGTCTAGGCATTCTTATGGTCAGCCTATTATTGCCGTAATACCAATTGAAAGAGCGAATAGGTTTTTTGTTAATTGGGTAAATGATGTTATTGGGATGTAGCCAAGCGGTAAGGCAGCGGTTTTTGGTACCGCCATGCGAAGGTTCGAATCCTTCCATCCCAGCCATTGGAATAAGGGAATGGTATCGTTTTTGTATAAATTAAGGTTAATAAGTTATATAATAGGTAGCTTCAAAGATATAATAGTGAAGCTATTTTTTCTGACAATATATCTTTATACAGTCAGTATAGTGTTGATGCTTCTCACTCATGGGTTTTCACATGAAGTGGAGTTTGGTCTAAGGAGTGCACTTTTTAGGTTATACGAATACTTTAAGTGGCTTTATAATAATAAAGACAATATAGATTGGGGTATATATTTCAGAACATTTGTAGCATTCTTTTTACCTAATTTTTTCTATAAGTTTCTTAACTCAAGTTTGATACCTATAACCAAGAGGTGGATAGCAAGAAAATTAAAGAGTTTCATGGGAAGAAAAGATAGAAATGAGGGTGAAGATAACAGTAATAAAAAGCAGAGCCATGGGTATGGCAGGGATGTGGAAGCTGTTAATCTTATCAAACGAGTTTTAATGAAGGACATAGAGCGCATTATAGACAAAAGGCTATTTGAAATTTTCCTTGCTAGGCGTGGCAAAAAAAACTAAGGCAGTGCTGGGAGTATTTTATTGTGCGCGTATACCGAATCGTAGTTAGCTAATATACACACATACACAAAATCTTGATTATGGTCAGATAACCAAGAGATTGCTTTACGTTTTGCCACTATACTTTCTGTTTTTTTTCCGTTACTGGTTGCATCAGCAATAGCTTGTGATATGACTGATTTCCACAATAAATGATATTTTTGTATCTCATCAGATACACTGTTGAGTTCATAATGATTAAAAAATTCTTGATTGAACATTTAATACCTCTAGAAATTTTGAATAGGAAATGCGGGTATTTGGATGTAAAACTTGAATAGATAAGTGAATTTAAAAAACTGAAAATTTGATTGAAAAACCTTAAAAGGTTATAGAAACACCCTTGTATTAAGGGTAATAACACTACATAAATGTGTCAAGAAAGTTTTTTTATTGACATGGTTGTAGTTTCTACCATGATCTACTCCTTTTTAATCCATAGATACCTACTTCTGTGAATCAAGTTTTTCAATTTCAGAAGCAGAGAGGCCTGTAGTTTGTGAGATAATATCAATGGAAATGCCTGATCTAAGTAGGTTTTTTGCTACCCGCTCCGCACCAATTTTAATGCCTTCCTGTCTACCTTTTTCAGTAGCGTCGTCAAGTTTGTGTTCAAGTATAGCCTGTTCATCTCTGATGCGTTTTACCTCTTGTTCATAGGCGATAAATTCTTTTTCCGACCAGTTGAATCTATTTAACTCTTCGTAAGCTTTTTTAATTATCACATCACTACCTATTATTCTTTCCAGATCTTCTTCACTTGTTTCATCTGCATACTTAAAAAAATATATCCATTTTTCAACAATATTCTCTAACTGATCCTCCTTAGTCTTGGAAAATTTAGGTAACTCAATAAATGTAAAATAGAAGTCCTTTAAATCGTGCTCGTAGTTGTTTTTGTCCAATATCATGTGATCAGATTTGTATTCTTTTTTATCGGGAAATAGAATGCAATCGGCGATGGCGATGAAGATAATTTCTCTGAGATTGTGATATTGATCGCCTTTGTCGGCTTGCCTTGAATACGCCTTAGCAGCGTAATATTGGGCACGTTTTTCAAAGCCTTTGGTTTTAGCGATCTGCATTTCAACTATCACCTGTATACCATTTTCATCCTTACAAAGAACATCAACGATACTTTGTTTTTTAGAGGCAATCTCAGGATCTTGAATAGTACTTAAAAACTCAATTTCTTTGATCTCATTGACGCCAGTGAAGCCCAAAATGTCGTTCAAAAAATGGATTAAAATATCCTTGTTTTTCTCAGTTCCAAAAATGCGTTTGAATGCGATGTCGTTTTTAACATCAAGGAATTTAGAAAGAGCCATGGCCAGCAAGAAAAAAGCTACTAATAATTATACACATAAGAGATTAATTTTTCAACTGAGATTTAACTGCTAATTAAAACTCTAGTTTACCATATTTTCCTCTTCTTAGCTGCATTTTAGCTGATTTGTGATGTGATTACTTATACTGTCTGTACTCAAATTGCTACTAGGATGATTTGTTTGCGCTATCTTCTCACTAGCTACTTGTGCAGATTCTTGATTTTTTGGTATTATCACCTCACTAGTTTTTTCTGTAGGGTTTTGCACTTGTTCGTTGAGAATACTACTAATTCCTTCTGTAATTTTCTTGTTCCAATCTTGTTTTTCAATCTGTGGTGAATCAGTATTGTACGCAGTACCTGGCTTATCGTTTTGAAATAATCCTTTTATTGCTTTGCCTATAGCAATTGTAATACCGATAATACCAATTGCTACCATGACTGTACTAACATTAAAGATTAGTGCTGTGATGACAAAGAGAGCAATGGAGAAAAGAACTTTAGCAAGTGTACTAGTTACCATTTCTGTATCAGTCTTGGCTGGATTGGTTTCTTCTTGCTTTCCGCCAAAGAATGGGATTTTATTCATTAAACCGCTTTTTATAGAGGCAAAAATATTTCTTGGATCTATTTCAATGCCTATAAGTTTACCAACAAGTTTTATATATGTATCCTTAGTATCTTGCCCACGTGCATCTTTAACACACTGGGCTACTATTTCTTGTATTGCATCATTTCCTAAACTCTTCTTATTAGTTAAGCTCTGAGTCCTTATTCCTTCATATACAGAAAGTAAAAACTCACAGAAATTTTCACCACTAATTACATTTGTATTTTCTAAACTAGTGGCATTGAATATATTGTTGCGCCTTTCATGTATAAAAGTAAAAATATCAACTTCTTTTCCTCCTTTTACTTCTTTTCTTTTTTTTAGCTCAGCTAAAAAGGCCTCATAAATTTTTTTATGCTCTCCTTTGAGCTGCAAGTCTTGCTTTTGGTCTTTTTCATTCTGTTGCTTTTTTATAACCTGTTCTTCGAGTGGATTTACGTGAACTGTCATAATTAACCTACTGGCATTTACTATAATTTATTTTAACATATTTGCCATACTATTTCAAACACTTTACACAGCAGTTAAGAAATTTTAAACCCCCAATTATTTCCAGCTTTTACCTCTACTTCAAGCGGGACAGAGAGTTTTACTACGTTTTCCATGACATTTTTTATCAGTGTCGCTGTCTCTTTTGTATATTCTTCTTCTGTTTCCACTAGCAATTCATCATGAACCTGCAGTATAATTTTACCTCTTTTCAATTGATCAAAAAGCTGAATCATTGCACGCTTTATTATATCTGCAGCAGTTCCTTGTAGCGGCGCATTTATTGCTGCTCTTTCTGCGAACTGTCTTATATAGGAGATGCTATTGTTTATATCTTTTACAAAACACCTTCGGCCAAAGAGAGTTTCCACGTAACCGTGTGACCTTGCTGTTGAGATCATTTCTTCCATATAGATTTTTATTTCCGGATAGCAAGAGAAGTAATAGTCTATATACTCAGCAGCTTCCTGAATTGTGATTCCCAATTGCTTTGCTAAACCAAATGGGCTGATTCCATATATAATACCGAAATTGATAGACTTTGCTTTTCTCCTGAGCTGTTCATCTACGCTGGGTACTCCAAACACTTGCCTTGCGGTAATATCGTGAATATCTTGACCTTTTGCAAAAGCTTCTTTGAAGGCTGTGACACCTGCAACATGTGCTAAGAGCCTGAGCTCTATTTGCGAATAATCAGCGGATATTATTTTGTGCCCCTCTGGCGCGATAAATGCCTGTCTAATCAGACTTCCCTCTTTGCTTCTTATTGGAATGTTCTGCAGATTTGGGTTGCTGGAACTTAATCTACCGGTTGAAGTTACTGTTACTGAAAAATTTGTGTGTACTCTGCCGTCTTGACTAACTTGTCTCATCAGCGCTTCAGTATACGTATTTTTCAGTTTACTTAAATGACGCCAATTTAAAATTTTACTAGCAATTTCTACTCCTTCAGCTTCAAGTTTTTCTAGTACTTCAGAGTTTGTACTGTATGCACCTGATTTTGATTTCTTTTTTTTATTAAGACCCATCTTATTAAATAAGATATCACTCAACTGCTTAGGTGAAGCAACGTTAAATTCTTCCCCTGCTAACTTGTATATTTCACCCTCAAGCACATCGATGATCTGTTGAAACTCATTAGATAACTCCTGCAATTTCTTGGTATCAAGTAATATTCCATTTTTCTCCATCTCGAATATCACTCTCATCAGAGGTTTGTCGAAGCGTTCATATATTGTAAATAATTTTTCTTGAAACAATCTCTGCCTCAGCCTTGTATAAAGAGTAATCAAAGTTTGTGCTGAGCAAACTTCCGCATCCCCACTCAAATTGTGTGCAATTATGTTAGCAATGCTGTGGTCATGCTTTCCTGTATCTAAACTATATGACATTAACATCAGATCATCTGTTGAACCTAATGCGTTCTCTATTGCCGGTATCACTTTTCTTACCTCTTTCACATCGTGCACTATTTTAAGCATTCCATCTGGAAATAAAAATGGGCTTAGTGCTTGTATACTGGCCTGTTCTATATAGAAAATGCTACTTTCACTGTAAGATAAAGAGATTTTATTCAACATCTTGTTATCAAAATGGCAGTAAATAGCGATCTTTCCTTCATATCTGCAGTATTCTAAAAATTTTTCTAGTCCTTGAGTGTCATGTTCTACTTCTTTATTTTGATGTGGCACCTTAAAAGAAAAGAGCTTTTCCACTTTGTTTATTAAGGAGTTAAATTCATATTTTTTGAGGAAGGACAGCAACTTTTCCATATTTGGAGTATGAACCTTGTATCCTTCAATGCTATTTTGCAGCTCTACATTTTCATATAGTGACGCAAGCCCTCTGGAAATCAGGGCTTTTTCTTTATGTTCAACTATTAAGTTGCGTATTCTAGTTTGTTTTATCTCATTTATATTTTCTAAAATGCTGTCTAGTGAACCAAATTCGTCAAGCAATTTAGCTGCAGTTTTTGGTCCTATTCCTGGCACTCCCGGAATGTTATCGGATACATCTCCAGTGAGAGAGAGCAGATCCAGTAGTTTATCCGAATTGACACCAAATTTCTCTACTACTCGTTTCTCATCTATATAGATGTTTTTGATTGGATCAAATATCAAAACATTATGATTTAAAAGCTGAAACAAATCCTTATCTGATGAAACTACCACTACTCTTGAGTCTTTATGGTTGCCATATTTTGCAGCTAGAGTGGCAATTATGTCATCGGCCTCATATCCTTCGATCTCTTCGTAACTTAAGCTGAAAGCTTCTACTGCTTCTCTCAATATAGAAAACTGTGGCGTTAAATCCTCAGGCGGTGAGACCCTATTCGCTTTATACTTGGGATATAGGTCGTGTCTAAAGTTTTTCTTACCTGAATCGAATGCTACAACCAGGTAGTCTGAATGTGTAATATATTTCAATATCATATTTAGAAAGCCATACACACCTCCTATCGGCATGCCAGTTGAGGTAGTCAAGTGAGGTAATACGTAATAAGCCCTAAAGAGAAAGCCATAACCATCAATTATCGTGAAAGTTTTTTCTTTCATTGTGAACGCTTGTGTATGATTTCATGGTTCATTATTTGATCGCAAAGATCAAGTTTTATTTGCATATGTCGCTTAAGTAATATACTAATATAGTTAAAATTACTAGAAATAGTATTAACATATAGTTAATAATCTTTGCATACAATTAAATTATATTAATAATTAAAGGTTTCGAAATGCTTACAGGTATAATAGATGGCGATTCTAAAGCTAATAATACAAATAATGAAAACTCACTTTCAGGTGAAACTTTTTCTAATAATAGTGAAACCGAGTCTGAAGCTTCTATAGTCTATTCTCAGTTATCAAACCTTTTATCTTACTTTAATAAGTATCAAGGTTTATACAAGGAAGGAATAGATTTCTTATGCGATGAAGTTGAAGTTGTAGTTGAATTCGAAGATATTGTTATTAGTGAAGAAAATAAGCACATGCTTGAATTTATACAAGATCAGTTAGGGAAGGGTACAGAGCACAAGCAGGGCTCTAAAGAGTTCGAGTTCGTTACCAATCTCATGAGCAGTATACTCAGTAACATGAGGGAGCAATTAGAACAAGACAGTGGAATTGATTTTGCTAGTAGTAGTAGCTTAACTCCACAGGACAGAACGGGTTCTATAACACCACAAAACAGTTTTCAAAAAGTTACATCAGTATCGCAAAAAATAGAAACGATGGAAAAACAGGTAGAAAATTTATTAGCAGAACGTGCAAAAAATTCACTTCAAAAACAGGTGGACATCCTATATGAAGTTGGGCGTTTAAAAAGTCACGGGAGTACGAAGCAAAAAAACTCCCTAAAAAAAGAGTTATATAAAACAAGTAAAGAAAAATGGCATGATCAGCTTGATTTGAAGCTTTATAAGAACAAAGACCTAGAGCTTGATAGGCTTAAAGAAGATTTTAACATAAAAGGAGTACGTCATTTACTTGAAGAAAATAGAAGCCAATGTTATTGGCCAAACAATCACGATAAATGGGGAACGCTTGGGGGAATCTTGAGGAGAGCAAATTCAACATACGAGGATAAAAAAATCTTACTTAGATGGGAGATGAAACAAGTTAAAATTTTTCTGAAGAGCGATGATATATCAAAAACAGATGAGCAAGCATTAAAAGATATTCTTCAAGATCTGCAGAAAGAAATGAAGTGTACCAAGAGAAATAAAGAGCATTTCAATTCGAATGATGCATATATTAGATGCTTGAAAGAAAGGTTAGGCATTATCAGTACCAATAGTGACTTACGTAAAGAATTTTGCTGTTCACAATCTGTACCTGCGCCTGCAATGGATGAAGTGAATGCACAGCAAAACATGTTTACTAATCCTGGGACTTTATCTCCTGTGGTGAGTTGATAAATCAGCACAGGAGCCTGAAAACGTTGGCTCCAGTATTTTTGTTATAGGCACATCTTAAAATTGAGCATATGCATTTGGCAATATACTACTTATTGAAATGATGACACAAAAAAAACGCAAATCTATGTACTACATTTGACAGTACACTTGATACTCTAGAGCTCATATAATCATTTAATTTATCATAAATTTCCTCTAATTCTTTAGATTCTTGTAATTCTTCACAGTGTTTTCCAAAAAGAGTGAACACCTTTTTTCTTATTGGCCCTGCATCCTCAGGCAGCATTTTTTTGATGCGCTGTCCAGTAATAGGACAGTTCATACCAGAAGTTTTAATACATTTTTTGATTGCGTCATTTTCAAAGAGATAGATTGACTCTGATCCATTGCTATACTTTAACCTGACAGGCTTCTTATATGCTATTCTATACATGATTGGGCATAACCAATTTGTTTGTTTACATTCGCCATTTTTCTTTTCATAACATTCGGCTTCGATTAGTCGTGCTATTCTTGCCAATAATGGAAGCTTGGTATCGTTATCATATAAAAAAGCACATATTTTCTCAGGACCAGCCCTGTTTATTAATTTTTGTAATTTATCTTTCATATTCTAGTCGTCCCTTCTGTTTTACTGATGTATATATAATGTACGCATTAAATTTACAAGAGCTTCTGTTTTGATTATTTTCTTTTACTATAATGGTAGTAAAAGTTTCTGAGATTAAATGAACGTTTATAAAAATCAGAAATATAATATACTAAATAATTATTGTTATTTTTATTTTAATGTTAACAAGATTTGCTCCAAGCCCTACTGGCTATCTTCATGTAGGAAATATCCGCACTGCCTTAATTTGTTGGGTGTATGCTCGTAGCCGAAATGGGAAATTTTTATTGAGATTAGATGACACTGACCTTCAGCGTTCAAGCGTAGAGTATATAGACAATATCATAAAGGATCTAAAGTGGATGGGTATAGACTGGGATACCAGTTTTAAACAATCAGAACGTTTTGCACGCTATGATGAAGTGTTGTCATACCTAATGAAAGAGGGATATGTATATGCATGCTATGAAACTAAAGAAGAATTAGAAACAAAGAGAACGTTGCAGTTAAAACAAGGTCTACCACCAGTTTATGACAGAAGTGCTTTACTCTTAACTGGGCAAAAAAAGATTCAATATGAACAAGAAGGACGAAAACCTTATTATAGGTTTAAGTTAAACAGAGAAGAAGTTATTAAATGGAATGATGAGGCTAAAGGAGAATTTAATATCGTAACTAGTAGCGTTAGCGACCCTATTGTAAAAAGAGAAGATGGAAATTATACATATATGTTGCCTTCTGTAACTGACGATATCGACTATAATGTAACTCATATTATACGTGGAGAAGATCATTTAACTAACACTGCTATACAAATTCAAATGATTCAAGCGTTAAAAGGAAAAGTTCCAATATTTGCGCATTTACCTCTCTTGCATTTTGAAGATAATAAAATATCTAAGCGTGTTGGCGGATTAGACATAAAATCCATTAGAAATGAAGGGATTGAGGCAATTGCACTTAGTAATTACTTATTAAAGATAGGGACTTCAGAAGCAATTGAAGCAAGTGTGGATATGCAACCTTTGATAGATTCGTTTGACATAAAAAAATTCAATGCAGCATCTGTGCAATTTAACTTGAATGAAGTTTATAAGTTAAATAGCAGAATTTTACAAAAAATGCCATTTGAGGAAGTGAAAGAGCGCTTGGGACAAGTAACTCCGGAGTTTTGGTATTTCATAAGAAGCAATATACAGAAACTCTCTGATGTTGATGAATGGTGGCAGATATGTAAATCTGAAATCAATCCTGTTATTATTGATCAGGGGTTCATAAAAATTGCGCTGAGCGCATTACCTGAAGGTGACCTTAATGAAAGTACGTTATCGGAATGGGTGAAAGCTATTCGGCAAATAGTGAATATCAAAACAAAAGACTTATTTATGCAACTGCGTTTGGTTCTAACTGGAAAAGAGGCTGGTCCGGAACTTGCTCAATTGTTGATTCTGATAGGTAAAGAAAATATAGTTACCAGGTTAAAGGGAGGAAACTAATTATAATATATTTTGATTTTTAGTTATAATAGATATCATGTTAATTATTATATAGCTAATGGATTTAACAAGAGAGAGAGCAACTCCAGTTATGGAGCAGTATTTGAGTTTAAAAACGCAATACAAAGATTATCTATTGTTCTACAGACTTGGAGATTTTTACGAATTATTTTTTGATGATGCTGTTCAGGCGGCAAAGCTGCTAAATATAGTGCTCACTAAAAGAGGTAATTCAAACGGAAAAGATATACCTATGTGCGGTGTGCCTGCTCATAGTAGTGAATCTTATTTACATAAGTTAATAGACTTAGGATATAAAGTTGCGGTTTGTGATCAGCTAGAAACAGCAGATGAAGCAAAAAAAAGGGGTTATAAATCCATAGTGAAGCGTGATGTAGTACGGATTGTAACTCCGGGCACAGTGATTGAGGATTCGTTACTTGAAGATAAAAGCAACAATTATCTTGCATCTATCGTTGAAAAAGATGGTGAGTATGGTATTGCTTGGCTTGAACTATCGACTGGTAAATTTTTTTACTCTTCTGTAGGCCTTAAAACGCTGGATAGTGATCTATTACGCATCTCACCAAGGGAATTGCTGATCTCAGAAAAAGTAACTGAAGAAGAAAAGATTAGGTCAATTTTAAAAAATCACAAAGTGTCGATCACACAACATGCACAGAGCTGTTTTGAATATGGAAGGTCTTATAGAACGTTATGTGAATTTTATAAGATTAAAGAACTTGGAGGTATAGGCAATTTTAATAAGGCAGAAGTGATGGCATGTGGAGCTTTATTGGAGTACGTCAGAGTAACACAGAGAGGTTCTGTTCCACGGCTTGAATTTCCTAAAGCTTATAAACAACAAAGCTTTATGCTCATAGACGCTTCAGCAAGGAGAAATTTGGAGTTATTTTCAACTCAATTTGGTGAAAAAAAGGGTTCTTTAATTTCAGTGATCGACTATACAGTCACAGCTCCTGGTGGGCGCCTATTAAAGCAAATGCTCTCTTCACCGCTAACTTGTCCAAAAGCGATCAACCTAAGATTAAGCACTGTCGAGTTTTTTGTAAATAACCATAAATTGTGTGAAAAAGTGAGGGAAATACTATCCGATATTCCAGACATCGAAAGATCACTATCGCGCTTAATGCTAATGCGCGGCTCACCAAAAGATATGAATCTGCTGAAGATAGGGCTCAACAGAATTTTGGTGTTATCCAAGTTGTTGCTTGAAATAAAGTCAGGCGGAGATGAGCTAGAAATCATATACAAGAGTCTAGGTAATCATGAAGATCTATGCGAACTCTTAAATAAAGCTGTCCTCGATAATAATATCAATAATGTAAAAGAAGGTGGTTTTATTGACCCAAGTTATAACTTAGAATTGTTCGAACTTTCCTATGTGTTAAACAACAGCAATAAGTTGATAACTAAGCTGCGTAATACTTATCGTGATCTCACTGGTATTGCATCACTTAAGATATTGCACAACAACATACTTGGTTACTACATAGAGGTTTCAGCAAATCACAAAATAACTTTGGATACATTCATTCACAGACAAAGCCTAGCGAATAGTACTCGTTATACTACCGATGAATTAAAAGAATTGGAAGACAAAGTTCTCACTGCGCGTGATGCTATCATTAACTTAGAGGTTAGAATTTTTGGCGAGCTGTGCAGTAAAATTGCTGAAGAATCTGAAAAGATTGCCTTGGCTGCAAATGCTTTAGCGAAACTCGATATCAGAACCACATTTGCTGAGCTTGCTGTGAGGAATAAATATGTAAAACCTATTATTGATGACAGTAGGGAATTTAGTATTGTTAATGGTAGGCACCCTGTAATTGAAATAAATGATAAATTTATTCCAAATAGTATCAATTTAGCTGGAATACACTTAATTACAGGCCCTAATATGGCTGGCAAAAGTACCTTCTTAAGGCAAAATGCTCTTATCGCAATTTTATCTCACATGGGGTCATTTGTGCCTGCAGAAAGTGCTCACATTGGTGTGATTGACAAGATATTCAGCAGGGTTGGCGCAACGGATAACATAACTGCTGGTTATTCTACCTTTATGGTAGAGATGATTGAAACAGCAACAATAGTCAATCAGGCTACAGATCGTTCATTAGTTATTCTTGATGAAATTGGTAGAGGTACAGGAGTGTATGATGGATTATCAATTGCTCAGGCGGTAATAGAGCATATACACAATGTGAATAAATGTAGGGCTATTTTTGCAACTCACTATCATGAACTCACTAAAGTGAACAAATATTTAAGCCACGTAAAATGCTTCTGTGTAAAAATAAAGGAGTGGGAAGGAAGAGTTATATTCTTGCATGAAGTGATAGAAGGTATTGCAGATGAATCGTATGGAATACATGTAGCAAAGCTTGCGGGTTTTCCTGAATCAGTTTTAAGTAGAGCAAGTGAGGTGTTTCAGGAGTTGGCTACAAACAAATGTTAATTTTTGTTTGAAAAAGGATTCATTGAATTCTGAACTGAGTAAGATTATACTCTATGATAGTCAAGGCTTTTAGCAAAGTGAACTTATTTGATGTGAGAATAATTGGTAGGCGTTTTATTAATTTTTTATCAAAGCTTGGCAATGCATTTATATTTTTTATTCGATCAATATATAACTGCTTTGTACCACCATATTATTTTGGTAATATAGTAAGGCAGATTGTAGAAATAGGCTTATTCTCTTTGCCACTTGTTGGATTAACAGGTGTGTTTATTGGAGCAGTGATAGTTTTGCAAAGTAGCCTAAATGGTCCGTTGATTAATCAAGATCAACTCATACCTAAAATTGTCACAATTACCATTATAAAAGAGTTGGGTCCTGTTTTAATTAGCTTAATAATGATAGGAAAGGCAGGATCTTCAATTGCAGCAGAGATAGGGACAATGCGCATCACTGAGCAAATAGATGCTCTTACAACTTTAAATGTTCACCCTTTTAAATACTTAATTGCACCAAGAATTCTAGCTTCAGTGATAGTATTTCCAATACTGACTGTATGTGCTGATTTAATAGGAATGTTTGGAGGATATATCACTGCGGCAGCAAAATTTGACCACAATTTGAACACATATGTCAAGTATACAGTCTTATCTTTTGATATGTATGATTTTATTATTGGATTAGTAAAGTCTACTGTATTTGGAGCTATAATTTCTATTTCAGGTTGTTATTATGGTTATCATTGCTGGAGAGGTGCTAGAGGAGTTGGTTTTGCTACAACATCTACAGTAGTTTCATCTTCCATGCTAATTATCCTAACCAATTATTTGATTACTCTAATCTATGCATAATCCTATAATTTCAATGTCAAATTTAAACGTGTTTTTCGGCGATAAGACTATATTAGACAACTTAAATGTTGATATTTTGAAAGGTGAGTCACTTGTTATACTTGGCGGTTCAGGAAGTGGCAAGTCTGTATTTGCGAAAACAATTATTGGTTTGTTATTACCAGATTCAGGCACTATTAAAATCAATAGTAAAAGTAAGAAGAATAGGTTTGGTGTATTATTTCAAAATTCTGCCCTGTTTGATTACATTACAGTATGGGAAAATGTGTTATTCAACTATAAAAAGCGTTTTAACATTAGTAAAAAAGAAGCTAGATTACTAGCAATAGAAAAACTGAAGGATGTTGGACTAGAGGAAAATATAGCAAATATGTTTCCAATAGAGTTATCTGGTGGAATGAAAAAAAGAGTGGCACTTGCAAGAGCAATTGCTCACAATCCTGAAATTATTGTCTTGGATGAGCCAACTTCTGGATTAGATCCAATTATGTCAGACTTAGTGAATGAGATAATAATGAAGCTATCTAAGGATCTTAAGCCAACAATTATTACGATAACACATGATATCTACAGTGCACTTAAAATAGCGGATAAAATAGCTGTGCTGAAAGAAGGCTCTATTATATTTCATGGAAGTGTTAAAGAAATACGATGTACTGATAATCAATATGTCAGACAATTTATTCAATATGTGAATGTAGAGTAATAAGCCTTTGTTTTCTCATTTTAATCATTAAGCTTGCCACAAAGCACATAATTAATATCAAAATTTTCAGTTAAGCACCATTCACTTTTTCTTATACTATATTCTATTCCAGTCATGTTGTATAATGCTACATTGTTCTTGCCAAAAAGATGTGCAATTTCTGAAGGTTTAAGAAATTTTTTCCAACTATGAGTTCCCTTAGGAAGCCAATTCAATATATATTCCGCTCCTACTATGGCAAGCAGAAAAGATTTGATCGTTCTATTTATTGTGGATACAAAAATCAGTCCTCCGGGTTTTAGTAACTCTATTGTTTTTTTTATGAAAAATTCTAAATTATCCACATGCTCAACTGTTTCCATCAAGAGTATCACATCATACTGTTTGTTGTTACTCAATTCTTCAACACTAGTATGCAAATATTCTATGTTATTTAAGCCAACTTTTTCTGCATGTAGCTGAGCTACTTTTATATTTTCTTTGCATGCATCTATTCCTGTAACATTGGCACATACCCGGGCCATTGATTCCGATAAAATACCGCCACCGCACCCAATGTCGAGTAGTGAGACATCTTTTAAAGAGCGCTGTTTCAGTTCTTTTATTTTATCAATTATATATTGTACCCTGATGGGATTAATTGCATGTAGCGGCTTAAATTTACCATTCTCATTCCACCAATCATTAGCTATTCTAGCAAACTTTGATATTTCTTCTTCATTGTAGGTTTTTGTTTCTGCTTTTTCATTGAGATTGTTGAGCTTAGCAAGACGTTTTTTATGCCTCTGCTCGTTTGAAAATTTCGTTTCTAAAAATTTTTTAACTATATCTTTTGCTAACTCGTCAGTAGTAAATCTTGCACCTAAACATAATACATTTGCATCGTTATGTTCACGGGCTAATTTTACAATTTCAACATTGTTACATAAAACGGCCCTAATTCCTTCAAAACGGTTTGCTACAATACTCATACCTGAGCCTGTACCACAAATTAATATACCGTAGTCTGCTTTTTTACTTTCTATATCTCTTATGACTTTAACAGCGTAATCTGAATAATCCGCGCATTTTTGCTGAGCAGTACAGCCGTTGTCTGTTATTGCATAGCCTAGATTTTCTAAATAAGATCTGAGTTTCTCTTTCAACCTAAAGCCGGCGTGATCTGAAGCAATTGATACTGTAAACATATAAGCAATTAACTTTGCCTAACCTTTGATATAAAGGTAGTCGACTTTTTATTTTTTGTCAATTTTGCTGAATGGTTAATTTTGTGTTAAAAAATGTTGACATGCTCATTTTATATGATATCTTGATACTAGTAATTTATTTGGAAATGCAATTATGAGTTTAATCACAAAAGGAAGGAAGCAGAGATATATCACTAGTACCGCTATAGGATTTTTTACATCTGCAATGGTTTTTACACTTTCTATACCAGCAGCAGCGGCTCTCGGTGCATATTTTTTAAACCTTACAAAGCTTGGTAATGCTATACCAGAATGGATGCAATTTATCAAAATTAGTGGGCTTGAGCATATGACACCTCAAATTAATGGTCTCTTTTATATGGGTTTAATCCTTGCAGCAATCACCACTACCGCAACTATTTATATGCTTTGTAAAATGCACAATAGTTCTAAAGGTGTGGGTAAAAGCGAATGCAAGTCAGAGATTTTTATTGTTGAAGAAAATCAACAAATAACTATTAGTGAAAACGGAAGTACAGATGTTTGTGTTACACTGCTAAAAGAATACCCTAGAGGATGTATTATAGCCAGCAAATCTGAAAGAAAGACAATAACGCTTAAATTGGTCAAGGAAGAAGAAGATGGTAGGTATAAATACGAAGTAGTGGATTATCAAAACACTGCAAACCCTCAAATAGAAAAAAAAGAATTTTCAAAAGATTTCTTTTATCAGAACACATCAGTGAGGAATGACGTCACGATATATAGCACCACACCTTCCAAACTAGCAGATGTACTTACTGCACCACTCAACAGAACTTCAACATTAAACAAGTAAGAAAGCTTCTAATTTAGAAGCTTTCTTACTATTATTTAGATGGCAAATATATCATATACTGTATACTCAGGTTCACAATTTTCTTTTTGGAGATAGGGAGAACTTAGTTTTATACTATATTGACCTATAGCATTACCATCACCATCATAAAATTTTAACTGAAGTGGAAGATAGCTAGAGCCGCTGTTATAGTTATATTCTTCTTCGATTTTTATTTTATCATTTGGTCCTGAATTACATGTTACATCATATTTTATTTTTGTTGTGCTAGAACATTGTCCATCTCTGCATGATGTATTGTATTCCGCATGATGATGATTAATTTTATAATCCTTAGTTTTTAATAACTCATGTTCATTTCCATTGATGTATATACTGAATTTATCGCCAACTTCTTGCGGACTAACTCTTAAAGCCCAAGTTTCTTCTTCACTTTTTTGCTGGAACTGATCAGCTAGAACCTGTATTCTTTCTGTTAAACTCTTATCGGTAAAATCTATATTATTCATAGGCATACTACAATAAAAAAACACTATATTTAAGTTATACATAAAAAAGTAGGTAAGTCAACTTTTAAAAATCTTGATTCAATGTGTAAATGTATGTACTCTAATAGACTAGGGTTTTAATATGAAATGAAAAGCTTGAAGGAATTATCCTTAAGGATTAAAAATATAAAATCTGTACAAAAGACCACTAAAATAATGCAAATGGTTTCTGCGGCAAAGTTATCAAAGAGCCAAAAGAAATTATTGCATTCAAGGTTATATATATCCAAACTGCACAACATTATTTCGTTAGTATCTAACCAAGAATTATTAGCGAAAATTTTCAATGTTAGGGGCAAAAACTCATGTTTAGCATTTATAATATCTTCCGATCGTGGCTTATGCGGTAATTTTAACTCTTCTATAGTTAAATTCAGTAGAGAGTATATAGCAATGGAAAATAGCCAAGTAGATGTTACATTTTTTGGTAAAAAAGCTTTTGATATTAGTAAAAATAAACTTGGTTCTGCAAATGTTTTAAAAGTCGAGAACAGTAAGGATATTACGCTAGAGGATGTTGCTGGCTATATAAAGATTCTGGATTTAAGTGTATATAGTAAAGTACAGATTTTTTACAATAAATTTCATAGCACCTTTTCACAAAAACCGACACTGGAAACAATAAAACCATGGAATGGTAACTCATCTTTAGTTGATAGTTCCTTAGCTAGTAAAGCAGCCTATGTTTATGAATATGAGCCTAACGATGTTGAATTTTTTCTTAGGTCCTTAATTGAGGATTATACCGTGGCAGCACTTTATTCTGCTTTGCTTGAAAGTACAGCAAGTGAGAATAGTGCTAGAATGGTTGCTATGGAATCGGCAAACAGGAATACTAAAGAAATGTTGAATAAATTGGGGCTTCTTTATAATCGTTCACGTCAAGCAGCAATTACAACTGACTTAATTGAGGTGATAGGTGGTGCAGAATCTTTATAGCAGTCTAAAGGATAAGTGATGGATATATTAAATATTGCTACAGATTTAGTGAAAAAATGTGGTCTATATGCAGAGGTAGTTATCTATGAAACCAGTAGTGTTTCAGTTTCTCAGCGCTTATCGAAAGTGGAACAGGTATCTCAGTCTAAAAATTGTACTATTGGAATTAGGGCTATAGCAAATAAAAATAAAGCTGCATATATTTCTACAAATGATCTCAGCAATTTGAGTGAAACAATAGACATGGTAGTAGAGATGGCGAAAAATGCGCCAGAAGATCCTTGTATCAATTTTGCTACAGAAAGCAGCAATTATATTGCTTTTGAAGATTTATCCATCTTAGAGCATAATGTTGTCAATATCGATGATTTAAAGAAAATTACTGATGTTGCAGAAAACTCAGCACTGGCACATGAAAACATTATTAACTCTGAAGGAGCATCTTCTTCATACACTTTAACTAATGTAGCACTGGCAACTGCTGGAAATTTTGTTGGTTCGTTTAGTAGATCAACTTTTACTAATCAAGTTTCTGTTGTTGCGGGAGCAAAAGGTGAAATGAAAGTTGGTTATGACTATGATATAGCATGTAATTTTGCCGATCTTAAGTCTCCAGAGTTAATAGGTCAAGAGGCTGCTAGAAGAGCTGTTTCTCAGCTAAATTCCCGTACAATAAAAACTGGTAAATTTCCTGTGATATTCGAGAAAAGGGTGGCTAAAGGATTAGTAAAAAGTTTTGCTTCAGCTATAAATGGTAGCAATATAACAAGTAATAGTTCTTTTTTGGGGAATAGGCTTAACACTAAAATTTTTAGTGATGGAATAGAAGTTATTGATAATCCATTATTGCCACGAGGCATAGCATCAAGGCCATTTGATGGAGAAGGTATTGCTAGCAGGGAAAACACCGTTGTAAAGAATGGAATACTGCAGAGTTGGATTTTAGATCTTTATTCAGCTAAACAGTTGAACCTTAAAACTACTGGGAATGCTGTAAGGTCTAGCAATTCTTCTGTTGCTCCTGCGGCTAGTAACTTTTACATTAATAACGGTAACGTTTCTTGCGAAGAGTTAATTGAAGAGATAAAGGAAGGAATATATATCACAGATTTGTTTGGCTTTGGTATTAACTTAGTAAATGGTGATTACAGCCAAGGTGCATCTGGGTTTCTCATCGAAAAAGGTAAAATAATATACCCAATACATGAAATTACTGTTGCAAGCAATTTATCTGATATGTTTAGCAATTTAACTGTTGCTAATGATTTAAGCTTCTGTGGACAATTCAATTCTCCAACAATTAAAATTCAGGAGATGACAATTGCTGGTTCATAAAATATTTGGTTGCGTGTGCAATAGCTATCATGTATCATGTAAGGCAATGTCAGGATAGACTATGGAAATAAGTTGCTCAGGAATTAAGTTTCACAGTTTCTCGTCACATTAGCATAGTAATTAATAATTTAGGAGTAATTCAATGGAATTTGGTCATTTAAAGTGGTTTAGCACCGAAAAAGGTTATGGTTTTATTACACCAGAAGGTAAAGGGGCTGATGTTTTTGTACATATCAGTACACTAGAAAGTTCAGGAATAAGGCCTGATGAACTTAGAGGGGAAGATAAAGCTAATGGAAAAAAAGGCCAGAAGGTAGGCTATGATTTAATAAAAAACAGAGAAGGTAAGATATCTGCTAAAAATTTAAAGTTATTGGAAAATTAGTCTTTAGGTATTAACTGAAAGCTGCGTTGTTGCAGCTTTCAGTGTTTGTTATACATATGGCAGTTACTATCTGTTACCTATTTATAGTTTCGTCACTTTTTTTTATTGCACTAACATGAGGCTCTATTTGCAGCGGTCTATTGCTATTACTATGTAGTATAGTACGTGCCTGTGGGTTTTGCTGCATCAGTTCTTTAAATGCTTCCTCTTGGCTCTGTCCAGTGCGCATATTACCGCCACAATTGAAATCAATGCCATTTTCTACAATACGACACGACATGTTAAAGCACAAAGCAAAGCTTTCTTGTCGGTAATTATTAATATCTCCAATTTGAAGCCCGCGCATAATCACTCTACTATCATCCTCATACATCTGCATCATCATTGCACTATTTTGCATGTTATTACCATTTATATTTCTTACAATAACAGCCTGATTTAAACTATTTTCTTGAGATATTATTTCGATGGTTGACTGATTACCTGTATTACTGTGATTTCCACTACCTAATTCGCTTACCTCTTTCTCAATGCACTCCTCGCTAGTTGCTATTACTTTTTCATTCTGGGTGCCTGTATTTTGTTGATTTCTATTGATAGCTGAAAAGATAAGAAATGGTACTAATGAAATTACTATATTTAAAATAACACATGGAACCAAAACTACAAATGCAGCAGCGTATATCAGAAACTTAATCGTACCCTTTGCCGCTTTCGATAATTTAGAATCATCATTGTGAACTTCTACAGCATTTAAAAATAAGTATGTGCAGCCAACTAATGACGCTGTTATAGCGGTAGGCACTATAACTGGTATAAGTAGAAAAGCACTGATGAATTTTTTTCCTGAGCTTATAGAGCTATTATTCAGTGAAGCTGAATAATTCTGACCAAAGTTAGCAGCTTTTTTAGTAAGGGATAGAAAAAACTCACTACTTTTTTTAGACATTTCAATTGCCATAACTCCCTCTTTATTTTCAATAATAAGTTAAGCTTGTTAATAAAATTCATAATGTCAAGCTCTTTTTTCATACACCTTACTTCCATAGTTTTTCATTGTTATTTATTATTAACTTGACTATAGAGTCATAATATAAACTCTTTATTAAATTTTACTTGAAAAATCACTACGGCTGTTTTTTAGCCTTAAAAGGAGGTCTGTCATGTCTATAATATCAATTCTTGGCAGTGCGATTGGAAAGATAATCGGGTCGGGACTTGTTGATAAACAATTAGATTCTGTAATATTTGGGCTTGATGCTGAAAAAAAAGTGACGTATGGAGCTAGGTTGAAGAACTTACAAATCCAAACCTCAGCTTACGGGAAAGCAATACCAATAATTTATGGTACTGCTCGTGTTGCAGGAAATATAATTTGGGCACAGCCTCTCAAGGAGGAGACTAGTAGCAAAGAGGGAAAGAGTTTCAATGTCACTTACAATTATTATGCTACTTTAGCTATTGCCATCTGTAAAGGTGAGGTGAAAAAACTAAATAGAATATGGGCAGATACAAAATCACTGAGTTTTGATGAAATAGATTATACCTTTTACCATGGCACAGAAGAACAGAACCCTGATCCATTTTTCTCATCTATTGAGGACGTACCTGCTTACCGGGGAATATCCTATATAGTGATTAAAGATTTTCCTTTAGCAGACTATCATAATCGTGTTCCGACATTTACATTTGAAGTGCAATCTATTCTAAAATCTGAAGGATTCTCAATTGCAGAAAACATTAGAAATATCAATATAATTCCTGGTTCAGGGGAATTTGTCTATGATACAAAGATACAGAAAAAAATTGCACAGCAAAAAATAAATAGCAATCAATACATTACATATGGCCCTGCAAAAAGAATAAATCACAATAATTACACTAAGAAAAGTGATGCAGTGCTTTCTCTGGATCAGTTAAAAGACGATTTACCGAATATTGAATGGGTGTCGGTAGTAGTGAATTGGTTTGCAGACAATTTAAATATCGAAAATTGTAAGATATATCCTGCAGTTGAATTTCAGAAAGATTCTATTGTGGTACCTGATGATTGGCGAGTGGGAGATATAACCAGAAGTAATGCACAGTTGATTTCAAAGGATAATAACAGAAATCCAAGATATGGTGGCACAGTCAGTGATTCAGCACTGGTTAGATACATAGAGGAGCTGCACAATAGGGGCTATAAAGTAATGCTTTACCCTATGCTTTTACTTGATACAGAGAATAAAGAGTGGCGAGGTAGACTCAAAGGATCACCGGAAAGCATAAGTAATTTCTTTAGCACACAATATAATAATTTTATAGAGCATTACTCTAACATAGCTAAACGAACAAAAGTAGAAGGGTTTATTATAGGCTCTGAATTTGTTGAGCTTACTAAAGCGAAAGATGAGCATGGTAATCACCCGGCAGTTTTGGAGCTAGTAAAACTTGCGAAGCTAGTAAAACTTAACCTAGGAAAGGAAGTCACAATTACTTATGCTGCAGATTGGAGTGAATATCATTCACATGGTGGTTGGTATTATATAGATGAATTGTGGTCGTCTGAGTATATTGATGTTGTTGGTATAGATGCTTACTTCCCACTTACTGATGGACCTGAACCGCCTTTTGGTTATTCTGTGGAAGATGTGATTAATGGTTGGAACAGTGGCGAAGGATATGATTACTTTTACGACTATTCACAAGATAAACCGGAACAAGTGAAGTACAATGATAGTAGGTACGCATGGAAAAATATAGAAAAATGGTGGAGCGAGATTCATATTAATCCAGATGGTAGCTGCACTAAGTGGCAACCCAAAATGAAGAAAATTTGGTTTACTGAGTATGGGTTTCCTAGTGTAAATGGATGTACCAATGAACCAAATGTATTTATTGATAACAGCAGCAGCGAAAGTAAGTATCCACGTCATTCAAATAAAGAAATAAGCTTTCTTTCTCAGAAGATTGCGATTGAAGGAACGCTGAAGAAGTGGAGAGATTCAGAAATGGTGGAGAGAATGTTCCTATGGACTTGGGATGCAAGGCCATTCCCTTATTTTCCTAATTTATGTAAAATTTGGGCTGACTGTTATAATTGGCTAACTGGTCACTGGGTTCAGGGAAAAATCTCCTTACTTAATGTGTCTGATGTTCTATCAGATTTGCTGCAAAAGGCGGGGCTGAAAAAAGATGAGTTTGATACAAGTGATATTAAGGGGCTACTATCTGGGTATGTAGTAAATGATCAACAATCAGTGCGTTCAATCATTAATATGCTACAGGCTTGCTACTTCTTTGATGTTGTTGAGCAAAGCTTCAAGCTGAAATTTGTGCAAAAGGGTAGGGAAGCAGTAACAGAAGTACCGATTGATGATATGGTTCTTAATAGTAACTCAGGACAAGTACAGCTTAGTCAATTAGATCTAAGTAATAAAGTTAATGTTGCTTATTTTAATCGTAGTCTCAACTACTTAGTTGATGTGAAGTATGCTGAACTTCCACGGCGAGGGACAACTAAAACAATTGAAATTCCAATAACTATGGAAGAGGGGCAAGCACAAAACATAGCTGAGATTTTGCTTTATTCGTCATGGCAAGAAAGAAATATATATAACTTCAAATTACCGATAAAATACGCTTGGCTTTCCCCCAGTAGTGTAATCTCCATTTTGGATGGAGAGAAAAAACATACTGTAAGAGTTATAAAGACAAAACTTGAGAGTATGTCAATTCAGGTGAGTGGGGTAGGGTATGATCACTCTATATATAAGCTATCTTTTCCTGCAATAAAGTCTTTTATAGTCAAAGAATCACCTCCTTCTCACTTGAGTAAAACCAATATAGATATTATATATCTACCGTATGTTAGCGACAATAACTTATATTTTACTTTAAGTGGTGAAGAAGAAGGCTGGAGAGGTGCAATACTCTTTATTTCTGAAGATAATAAAAACTATGTGCCTCTAGCAAATGTAAATAGGCAATCTACTTGTGGATATGTTATGGAATGCAATGAAGAGGAATTTATGGTGATACTAAGTTCTGGTAAGTTGAGTACTGTTTCGATGGCATTAATTGGAACAGAAATAATTCAGTTTCAGAATGTTGAGCTGATAGAAACAAATAAGTACAAGTTGAGTAATCTGAAAAGAGAACAGCAAGGCACTAAGAAGTATACTCATCACCCAGGAGAAAAATTTACTTTGCTTGATGATGCAGTAGTACCTTTTAAAGCAATACCAGGGAAAAAAATTTTTCTTAAGGCAGTGACTTATGGTGATTCACTGGAAAATACGGAAGCAAAGATGATAGAAAATAAAGTTTTGAAAGTTTGCTAAAATTTCAAGGGCTGGAGTAAGCCGTTAAAGCGGGCTTTCAATTTTTGAAATGTCATCACATTATTGATGCGTTTATCGAGAAATGATAAGGTGTCGGCGAAATCTTCTGAGTAATCATTAATAAAAAAGAATATAGTGCTTAAGTATACCATAGATAGTATCATTCTCTTTGTATAATAATTAAAATCTGTTGATTGATCATGAATGCAATACCAAATTGTACTTACGGTTCTATAAAGAATTCTACTAGAAAAGTATACATTTTGTGGTAGCAGAGAGAATGATAAAATATTTTTTAAGAATTCTCTATAGTTAGGTAATTTAGTGTAATTTATAAGACATATATGCACTGCAAGTTTCACCCGGTCACGCACTTTCATGTTTTTTAAATTAGAGCTTTCTAGTTCAGCCTCCATTGATTTATTTAAATCTTCCGCTATGTATTCCAGAGCGCTGTACACCCCGTTTTGAAATTTGCAAAAACTATTAGCTAAATTAAGGTCTTTGCACGTTTTCAATAACGTTGCATCACTTATTCCTGCAAATGGTACAGCAATGATAAAGCTATCAATTATTGTTTGTATATCACTCTCATTTTTCACTGACATTCCATTATTGATACTTTTTTAATTGCTTTACTATATGATATTGTAGTCGAGTCTCTCAAGTTTTCAAACATTTTACAGAAAGCTTCTCCTCGCTCTTCGAAATTTTTCCACTGATCAAAAGAAGAACATGCAGGGGAAAGCAATATTGTTATTTCTTCCTGCTGGTAGAATGCTTCTTCGTAGGCTAATTTAAAAGCATTTTCCAGGTTATCGCATTTGATAAATTCCACATTATTACTACTTAAAACACTTGCGAAATTTTCAGTGGACTCACCTATTAAAAATGCTTTTTTAATTCTTGTAAAGTGCTTAACTAGCGGGTTTATACCACCTATTTTACTTTTTCCGCCAACAATCCAATATATGTTATTATAAGATAAGAGCGCTTTCTCACTTGCTTCAGCATTAGTAGCTTTGCTATCGTTTATAAATAAAACATTCTTGATTTTTCCTAGCAATTCATTCCGATACTTTAAGCCTGAAAAGGATCTAATTCCATCAATGATGGTATTATGATCTATTTTAAGCAACTTACACACTGCATATGTAGCTGCTATATTTTCTGTGTTTGAAATTAAATTTATTCTAGAACTACGCATATTTACGCAATTTCCATGATCAAATACATTATCATTTATACATGATATACCATTTTCTAATAGAACTTTGCCTGAGATATAAATTCTATTTTCAATGGAGTCACCAAGCATTTTAGCAATATTGTGTTCCACTATTGCTGTTCTGCAACTACTTACTAGTTTTGATTTGACTTCTATATAATTTTCCATATTTCCATGTCTTTCTATATGGTCTGGTGTGATATTCAATAACACTCCAATGTCAACATTGATCTTATCAATCAACTCTAGTTGAAAAGAAGAAAGTTCTATAACATAAATTTCTTCATCAATATTTAAACTCAACACAGGAATCCCTAGATTTCCTCCAATGCCTACTTTTTTCCCTGCAAGTTTTAATATGTGGCCTATTAATGATGTGGTGGTTGATTTACCGTTTGTGCCCGTCACTCCTATGACTTTTTGTTTTTCTGTAAGAAGTCCAAGAAATAATTCAATATCAGATTTTATTTCACATTTTGCTAGCTTTGCTATCCAGTGTGATTTTAAATGCAAACCAGGACTTACAATCAAAGAGCTTATTTTACTCCAATCATACTCTTTGGGATGAATAAAATTACATTTTTTATACATTCTTTGTGCACTTACAATTTGCTCATTGTTATCGTCCCACGCATATACTTGTGCCCCACTATTTATTAGCATATTAATAATGGATAAACCTGTTTTTCCAAGTCCAAAGACTGCAAAATTTTGGTTATATAACTTAGCCATTTTCAACTATATTTTTGGTATGAGTATATATCATTTAATTTGAGTGACGCATTAGAAAATTAAATGCGAGGCTTACATCTTATAGAATTTAGTCTTGCTGATATCTTCTGTACAGGTATTTTTGTGCTTATGTCATCGTAGTGCATGGCTTTGTTTAATAGCTTCTCATAGAATGCTTTAGCATTTTCCAAATCTGACAATTGATCTAGAATAATAGCTAAGTTGTAGATGTAAAAAATGTTCTCTTGATCAAGAGAAGCTGCTTCTGCCATATACTTTTTAGCGTTCAAAAGTTCTTTTTTTTCTAAGTAAGCTAAACTTAAGCTAGCTAGCAAAGGTGCATAATTTTTATGCGTATCATATAATTTTAACATTTCATCTCGAGCAGTTTCTGGGTTATATTTTAAGGCTATAGTGAAAAAATTTTCCATTAATATTTGATCTCCTGGATATTCTTTTAATAACTTAATATATATATCGTAAGCTTTTTTATAATCTTCACTCAGAAAGTGTATATTGCCTAACCAGACTAGAGAATTTTTATGATAAGGAAATTTTTCAATAATCTTGTTCAAAAGCGAAACGGCAGTTTCTTTATCTCCAGATTCTAGTGAATCTTTTACCTGTTTTAAAATGAGATTAATGTTAAGAGTCTTACCGGAATTTTGTGTAACTCTAATGTTAAATTTATTGCTTTTCTTTTCAATAACACTAGTATCTTTATGATCTTTACCGACTTTTATGTACTTAGCAATGTTATTAAAAGTTTTGTGTATTTCTGGATCTTCACTCGCATAAGCATAAGAAAAACCTAATACAGCTACAGTGTAGATGAATATGTGCAACATACATATTCCATGGAACCATAAAATAGTAAAAATTACATTAATTGTAACGTAAGCTTACTTATTTTTTAATTCATCTACTTTTCTGCGTAGCACACTTAAATCTGTTGCTCCTACAAATATGCTGTCTCCAATTATTAGAAAAGGCGTACCACCTACACCTAAATCATTTACTAGTAGCCTGCTATCATTGATCATATGCTTGATCTTATCCATATTGTTATCCAGCGAGGCACTAAAATCATCTTTATTAATTCCCAAGCTTTCCACAATATTTAGTATGACATCATCTGAAAATTCTCCTTTATGGCTCAAAGCAGCATCATGAAAGCCAAGGTACTTTTTTTCGTCAAGAAAATATACAGCTAGAGCACTTTTTGCAGCCTTCATAGAACCTTTGCCAAGTATTGGAGTATCTCTAAATATATACTTGATTTTACCATCATTGATTAACTGCTTTATGTCGTCTTTTATCAATTTACAGTATCCACAAGAGTAATCAAAAAACCCTACAGCTATAACATTACTGTCTTTGTTGCCGGAATACGGATAGTTCTCATTAAATATTCTGTCTTTATACTGTAAAATCCTATTTTTTACCACATTATCACGAGCAGCCTCATTACTTTTTGCTTGTATAGTTGCTAGAATTTGATCTATGTTCCTGCTTATATAATCATCTAATCTTTTTCCAATATAACTATCACTCAACTCTACTTCTGCTGGCTTCTTTTGAGTTGAGAGCCAATTGTTTATTACTGGTAAACTTGCTATTACTACTATTAGAATTAATAAAAAAGGTACCCTAGACATTATATATCATAAAAAATCGATAGTAATATACACTAACACCTCACAGAATTCAAATTTTTTGATGCAAAAGTTCTTGATGACTGTTCTCCGACACCTCTGCACTGCTTAATATTGATGCAACCTTTTTATCTCTTATTATCCGTACATCAAGTTTTAGGGTGTCCTTTATGAGTTTATTAGCTTTATTTACGCTCATAATAACTGCATATGTATTTTTTAAGGTGATCATATTTTCTTGAGTATAAGAAATATAGTTAGATAACTTTTTCAACTTTAACACTTCGATAAACTTACTACGGTCTTCTTCATTGTGAAAAGTTACACTAACACCAACCACTTTATTTTTATAATGCTTTAAGCTGAACTCTGGCTTATGTCCGTAATTTGCACCAATTACCTTTCTTATTGACTGCTCAATTGCTACCTTTATTGCCTGAGGATTATTATAGTTTACAATGGGAAACGGTTTGTAACTTATGCAAATTCTATTTCGCTCGTTACTTCTTTTTACTTTAGCAAAATATTCTTCGTGCTTAGTTAAACCACTCTTTCCCACTTTCTTCAGCTTATCCAAGAATTTTTCCACTGATAGCTTTTTAGCTGGGAGTTTACGTGTAAGTGACATCTCTTTTTTTAATCTTCTCCAATACGTTAAGCAAGTAACTTTTGCATCTTTTGAGAATACACCATTCAGCCTTTGTATAGCATTGTATAGATTTGCTGCTGTTGGTTTATAGTGTCCGCTATTATTGTCTATGTGTGTTATTTTACCGTCTTTTATTCTGATTAAACCAGAGCATAAAATTGCTTTACCACCTCCTAAAGTTGAGTGACGATAAGCATAATCTCCACATCTTCCAACGTCAAGATGCTCATGGACAACCAGCCTACCGTCAAGGGTCATTGCATAAGCTACACTGTTTTTCTGTCCCTTGCTTATCTTACCAGTTGTATCATATAGCTTACCTATTACATCGTATAGCCTTAACTCGCCGTCTTCTTCTTTACCAACATACAAAGCATGCTCTGCTTGCTCTTCTGGAGTAAAATGTTTTACTTTAACATTAGTGCCAATTATTCTTCTCTCTTTTTCTTTATTAAATTCTGCAAAGAAGCCAAACCGAGGGAAAATATTCTTAAGTGTATCTTGTGCCCAGTAGAGAATTTTATCTGTAATACGGTAAAACTTTTTATTACCTAAATCGATAGATATTTGCTGTTCTTTCGGTACTTGATGCTTAGATATTGTTGCAGCTTCTCCAAATGCACGAGCCACATCTCCAAATTTTTCTTTCATTGAGCCTTCATGACTTTTGATTTCATATGTGCCCGCTTTTGACGTTATTCGAAGCTTTCGAGCCACCTTTTTAAGTTTTTTAAATAAACTTTTTACTTTATATGTAGCCACTTTTAGCGTTGCTGCACCTTTAAACTTTTGTGCTAAACTTTTGTGATTTTCCGTATTACGTATACCTACCTTTATAGCTGCCATACTTCTTGCCTTAATGAAACGTTATTATTCTAATAATGAGATGAATTTATTAAAAAAGTGATAACTTATTATTTTTAGCATATGATATTAGTTCGTCCTTTGTTAAGATATAAGAACTATCTTCCCAGCGCCTTTTTAATAATTCCAGCTTTTTACCTAAGTTCTTTCCCGGTTGGTAACCGATGCGTATTAGATCATTACCTGATAAAGGAAATTTTGGAACAGTGAACGATTGAGCAAACAAAATGTATTGCTCAGTACTTGCTTTTAATTCCACACCGCAGATTCTTATTAAGTCACAATATAATTCTGTACCAAATTGTAATATGTACTTTTTTTGTTCTCTCTCTGAAAGTTCGGTTGAAATACTATTAGATAATAAAAACAACAATTTTTCTCTTTGCTTATTTGAAAGACGCAAAAACTTACTCATGTATTTTCCGAGATTTTGATTTTGAGTAGTTCTGAGAAGTAACGCCAGTTTTACCAGCGGCTCAACGTCAGCAAGAAGTTCTGAAGAAAGGATTTGACAATCCACTTCCTCTGGAATGATTTGCTGTAGTACATCAGACTGTTGCATATTCGCTAAAGTAGGGGGGGGGTTATTGCACTCCAACAACTTAAATATTTCATCTCTTATTCTTTCTCCAGAAAGACTTTGTATCATATGTGAATGTGCTTTACATACTTTCAATATCTCACTACTTAAGTCTCCTAAACATATCTTAGCATGAAAGCGGAATGCTCTCAGAATACGCAAATAATCTTCTCTAATTCTATCTTCTGCATTACCTATGAAATTCAATCTTCGTGCTTCTAGATCTTTGATACCGCAAAAGTAGTCATATATGTTACCGTATTTATCTGCGTATAGGGCGTTGAATGTAAAATCACGTCTTGAAGCATCTTCTTTCCAGCTATCAGTAAATCTCACTTCTGCATGTCTGCCATCGCACTTAACATCACGTCTTAAGGTTGTAATTTCAAAAGATCTGTGATTTAACACTGCAGTTATTGTACCGTGCTTGAGGCCAGTTGGAATAGATTTTATATTGTAGCGTTCTAGTGCTTCAGTGACTTGTGATGGCAATAAATTTGTAGCGAAATCTATATCGTGCACATTCCTTTTGAGAATTGAATCCCTTACACATCCACCGACAAATCTTGCTTCACCACCAAATTTCTCTATGGCATCAATTATTAGACCAGTTTTATTGTCAACTAGCATACAATTCTTTTAAGTAGTTATATATACATGTAATAACTTTATCGGTGCTATCACAACCTGTTTGTGCGAGTTCAGCATCACCGCCGCAGTTTTTTCCAGTAGCATTTGACACTAATTCCTTTGCATTGATTTTATTGGCTAGATCTTTACTAACTTTAACGAATAGAACTACCTTTTTCTCGTCAGTTGCAGTAAACACTATAATAGTTTTTTGTTTCTGTTGCTGCAGAATAAATTCTCTTACAATACTTGATGGTATATCTATAAACGAATGACTTAAAAAGTTTACTTCACCTATCTCAGTGTTCTCGATATCTTCTTGGCTGATAAGCTTTTTATACAAATTTTTTATTTTGGCTTCAGATTCTTTACGTTCTTGATTCAATGTATTTAAGCGACTTATTATGTCATTTGCTGACGTTTTTAAAGACTCTGCAATTTTTTTTATACTAATATCGTTACTACGTACATAATTAATTGCTTCCTGCCCTGTTAGAGCTTCTATTCTCCTGACTCCAAAGGCAACAGAACTTTCCGTGACTATCTTAAATAACCCTATTTCGCCGGCATGCCGCACATGTGTCCCGCCACACAATTCTTTAGTATTTCCAATGCTTACCACTCTCACTTGATCACTATATTTCTCTCCGAAAAGAGCCATAGCACCTTCATCTATAGCCTGATTTATACTTTGGATTTTCGTTGAAGTAGGATGATTTTCTCTTATCAAAGTATTTACTATATCTTCTACCAAAAATAGTTGATCATGGGTCAATTGAGCATTATGGCTGAAGTCGAAACGCAATTTATCTGGTGCAACTAAAGAGCCTTTTTGAGTGACGTGTTCACCTAATACTTTTCTCAATGCAGAATGCAGTAAATGCGTAGCTGAGTGGTTTCTCCGCAGATTTTGCCTTCTTTCTTTATCAATACTTGCTGCAACTGTGTCCCCTGTGTGGATTATACCTGAAGTAATAGTGCATCTATGTAGGTATAAATCATTGATTTTATTGGTGTTATTTATTTTTACTATACAGTTTTTACCTAACTCGATAAACTTTCCGGTATCTCCAAGTTGACCGCCAGATTCACCATAAAACGGAGTTTTATCTAGAATAATTGTTAATGTATCACCTTCTTTTGCTGAGTTAATCAATTGATTTTCTTGAGAAATAGTAGCTAATACTTTTGCATCGTTAATTTCATCGAATTCATAACCGACAAATTCTGTCTTACCAAACTTATTAATTAAATCGAACCATATTTGCTCTACAGACTTTTCACCGGATCCAGACCATTTAGCACGCGCTCTCTCTTTCTGAGCATGCATTGCATCATCAAAGCCTTTTTGATCAAATTTTATCCCTTTTTCTTTCAAAATGTCTAAAGTAATATCTAGAGGAAATCCGTAGGTATCGTACAGCTTAAATACCGACTCTCCAGACAGAGTATCACCTGCATGTAAATCTGCAGTGAATTTTCCTAGTAGGTTGATACCTTTCATTAAAGTATCTTTGAAATTCTCTTCCTCTGATTTCAAAGTTGTTTTTATTAAGCTCTCAGCTCTAATTAATTCTGGATAAACATTTCCCATATACGCCGGACTTGCTTTATCTAGCAAAGTTGGAAAAATGTGATGTAGCAAAGCGTCTTTAAACCCAAGTTGATGAATATAACGCGCAGCTCTTCTGATCAACCGGCGCAAGACGTAATTTCTGCCTTCATTTCCAGGTAATACCCCCTCTGCAATGAGAAATGCTGCTGCACGCATGTGATCTGCAATGATTTTATGTGCTACTTTATTTTCTATATTTCCACAATACTCTTGTGATTTATTGAGAATAGAAGAAAAAAAATCAGTATCGTAATTGTCGTGAACATTTTGCATGACTGCAGTTATTCTTTCTAGTCCCATTCCTGTATCAATACATCTCTTAGGTAACGCATGTAGATTACCATCTTCATCTTTATTGAATTCCATAAACACTAAGTTCCAAATTTCCACAATTCTATCGTCATCGCTTAGATCCGGATTTTTATGGTCATAAAAAATTTCAGAACATGGACCACACGGACCAGTGTTACCCATACTCCAAAAATTGTCTTCTGTTGCTATTCTAATAATTTTATCATCTGAAAAGCTACTAATTTTACGCCAAATTTCATAGGCTTCATCATCAGTGTGATATATAGTTACAGATAATCTACTTTTATCAAGGTTTAGCTCACGAGTTATAAAGTTCCACGCGAACTCTATTGCAGTCTCTTTGAAATAGTCTCCAAAGCTAAAATTACCGAGCATTTCAAAAAATGTATGATGACGAGCTGTATAACCAACAGTTTCTAAGTCATTATGTTTACCGCCAGCTCTTAGGCACTTCTGACTTGAAACAGCGCGTTTAACTTCATTTTTTTGTATGCCAGTAAAAATATTTTTAAACTGCACCATGCCAGCATTTGTAAACATGAGTGTTGGATCATTTTCTGGGAT
>JAUEMM010000007.1 GCA_030441635.1 Wolbachia endosymbiont of Tyrophagus putrescentiae | reverse complement strand
TATAAGAAAAGCAAGAAACTTTTATAAACTTGGCAACGACCTACTCTCCCTTTACAAGTACCATCAGCGCTAAAAAGTTTCACTTCCGAGTTCGAAATGGGATCGGGTGTTTCATTTTTGCTATAGCTACCAAGTTAACAAAAGCTTCTTACTTAATTCAACAACTTAATATTTAACACTGCATATATACATATATATCAAATAAATAAATCAATCAGGCTATTAGTACTAGTTAGCTCCACATGTTACCATGCTTCCACACCTAGCCTATCAACGTGGTAGTCTTCCACGGCCTTAATTGGGAAATCTTTTTGAAGAGGGTTTCTTGCTTATATGCTTTCAGCAATTATCCCATCTATACATAGCTACCCAGCGATGCTATTGGCATAACAGCTGGTACACCAGAGGTATATCCATCTCGGTCCTCTCGTACTAGAGTCAGATCTTCTCAAATTTCCTTCACCCACGGCAGATAGAAACCGAACTGTCTCACGACGTTCTAAACCCAACTCACGTATCACTTTAATCGGCGAACAGCCGAACCCTTGGGACCTTCTCCAGCCCCAGGATGTGATGAGTCGACATCGAGGTGCCAAACGGTGTCGTCGCTATGAACGCTTGAACACCATCAGCCTGTTATCCCCGGCGTACCTTTTATCCGTTGAGCGATGGCCCTTCCATACAGAACCACCGGATCACTATGACCGACTTTCGTCTCTGCTCGGCCTGTCAGCCTTGCAGTCAGGCAAGCTTATGCCATTATACTATCAAGCTGATTTCCAACCAGCCCTAGCTTACCTTCGCACGCCTCCGTTACTTTTTAGGAGGCGACCGCCCCAGTCAAACTACCCACCATACAATGTCCTAGTTTCAGATAATGAAACATAGTTAGATATCAAAAGTGTAAAGGGTGGTATCTCAATGACGGCTCCATTATAGCTAGCGCCATAACTTCAAAGCCTCCCACCTATTCTGCACATCACACTCTTAATAGCAATGTAAAGCTATAGTAAAGGTGCACGGGGTCTCTTCGTCTAACCGCGGGTACCCCGCATCTGCACGGGGAATTCAATTTCGCTGAAATGATGTTGGAGACAGTGGAGAAATCGTTACGCCATTCGTGCGGGTCGGAACTTACCCGACAAGGAATTTCGCTACCTTAGGACCGTCAGTGTTACGGCCGCCGTTTACTGGGGCTTCAATTCAGAGCTTGCACCCCTCCTATTAACCTTCCAGCACCGGGCAGGCGTCAGACCCTATACTTCCACTTACGTGTTTGCAGAGTCCTGTGTTTTTAGTAAACAGTCGCTACTCCCTATTCTGTGCCACCTACTAATAGTTACCTAAAAGCAGGCTACCCTTCTCCCGAAGTTACAGGTATAATTTGCCGAGTTCCTTCAACATCATTCTTTCAACACCTTAGTATACTCTACTCATCCACCAGTGTCGGTTTACGGTACGGCCTCATAAATATAAGTGCTATTTCCTGGAGCTTCTTTTAAGCATAAGTCAATCCAATAAGACCTATACAAATACGAAACCCGTCACACTTAAGAGGTTTAGGAATATTAACCTAATTGCCATCGACTACTCCTTTACGGACTCGCCTTAGGTACCGACTAACCCTACGCAGATTAACTTAACGTAGGAACCCTTAGATTTTTGGTGAGAGTGTTTTTCACACTCTTTTACGCTACTTATGTCAGCATTCTCACTTCCGATATCTCGAGCAGTTTTCTCAAACTACCTTCACAGACTTACGGAACGCTCCGCTACCGCGCCTATTGATAAAAAATCAATAAGCACCCACATCTTCGGTATACAGCTTAAGCCCCGGTACATTTTCAGTGCAGAAAAACTTATTTAGACAAGTGAGCTGTTACGCTTTCTTTAAAGGATGGCTGCTTCCAAGCCTACCTCCTAGCTGTGATGGTTTTTCCACTTCCTTCCCCACTTAGCTGTAATTTTGGGACCTTAGATGGTGGTCTGGGCTGTTTCCCTTTTCACCACGGACTTAGCACCCGCAGTGTGTCTGCTGTACAATTAATTGTTGGTATTCGGAGTTTGGTTAGATTTGGTAAGACGGTGAATCCCCCTAGTCTATCCAGTGCTCTACCCCCAACAACATACATACAACGCTCTACCTAAATAGATTTCGCGGAGAACCAGCTATTTCCAAGTTTGATTGGCCTTTCACCCCTAATCACAACTCATCCAATACTGTTGCAACAGTAACTGGTTCGATCCTCCAGTGTGTTTTACCACACCTTCAATCTGGTCATGACTAGATCACTTGGTTTCGGGTCTAATCCATAAAACTCAACGCCCTATTCAGACTTGCTTTCGCTATGCCTACACCTAACGGCTTAAGCTTGCTCTATAGATTAACTCGCTGACCCATTATGCAAAAGGTACGCTGTCACTCTAATACTAAATTAACAACAAGATTACTCCCATTGTTGAAGTATAGAGCTCCAACTGTTTGTAAGCATTTGATTTCAGGATCTATTTCACTCCCCTCCCGGGGTTCTTTTCACCTTTCCCTCACGGTACTTGTTCACTATCGGTCGTTAAGGAGTATTTAGGCTTGGAGGATGGTCCCCCCATATTCAAACAGGATTTCACGTGTCCCGCTCTACTCGAGGATTTAAAAACTTTCTACTTATACAGGACTATCACCTTCTATGGTTACTCTTTCCAAAGTATTCTAATTCTTATTTCTAAATCACTAGCCTTTTCCGCGTTCGCTCGTCACTACTAACAGAATCTCTGTTGATTTCTTCTCCTTTGGCTACTTAGATATTTCAGTTCACCAAGTTTGCTTTATACATTTATTCAATGTATAATAACTAGCTAAGCTAGTTAGGTTTTCCCATTCGGAAATCTGCGGATCAAAGTTTGTTGACAACTCCCCACAGCTTATCGCAGCCTGCCACGTCCTTCATCGCCTCTTAACGCCAAGGCATCCATCAAATGCTCTTAATAATTTATTCATACGACTATATGTAGAATATGCAGAGTTAAATATTATAAAATTGAATTGAGATTTTATTAATCTCTACCATAAAACTTGTCAAACATCAATTTACTTTCCTATGTTATAACACTATAAATAACGTGTCAACGTTTTTTTAATACAAAACATTTACTTAGATTAACAATAAGAATATACTGTAGCTTTAAAAACAAATTACACACATGACATAAAGTAAAAATTAACACAAAGATCTTTTTATTATAAAATAAAATCTATATTTGCTTAAAAATGATGGAGTATTTAAAGGTATGAAAAGCAATGTATCGCTCATAAAAGATATTATCTTGAGTTTTGCACGCAAGTTTGCTGGTGTCTTCAATATAAAAAAAAACATAAGCTTCTTTAAAAGTAAACGCAACACTTTGTATACAGAAATAACTACATTTTTTGAAAAATCTAGGAACCTATTAGATACTAACATTGAAATAGGTCTATATCATTTTTATAAGGGTAATATATCAGATGCAAAATTACGGTTTCATATAATTGGCATTTTCAGAATAAAATCACCTTTGATTTATTATAATCTTGGAAGATGTAATTTTGCAGTAGGTAACTTACAAAAAGCTTACAATTATTTCATAAAAACACTCAAATTAGATAGTAAACATGCAGAAGCATCTTACTACATCAAAAAAATGACAGATCCAAGTTTGATTAAAGCACTACCTATAAATCTTATAAAGCAGTATTTCGATTACACAGGAGAATATTTTGTTGAACATTGGCTAATTGCTAAGCAATACAAAGGACATGAATTAGTCCATGCAGCAATCATAAAAATCTTTGACAATAAATCTATCGCAAAGCTCAATATACTAGATCTCGGCTGCGGAACTGGAATATGTGGCCATTTTTTAAAGATAAATAATATTGGAAACTATATTACAGGAGTCGATATTTCAAACAGAATGTTAAATATTGCAAGAGGGTGTTTCATAAAAGGCAAATCAGTTTATAATGAGCTAATCCGTATGAATATGAGTGACTTTCTTGCGCAAGAAAAAAAACACAAACATGATGTTATTATTTTCGCTGAGGTGCTGCATTATCTATCTGATTTTCAATCAGAATTAGAGCTAGCAAAAGAAGTTATCAGCAACAAGGGAGCTATTGTCTGTATAGCTAGAAGAAAGGAAGGTGATGGAATCGATTTTGTCAATAGAGGCGACTATTTTCGCCACTCAGAAAGTTACATCCAGCACATTACAAAAGAAATAAATATGCAAATAAGCTACATGAGCTACTGCAAAATATATGGAAGTCAAGTTGATGGGATTTTATTTGTATTGCAACATCAACAAAATAATTCAAAAATCTAACATTAAGGTTATCAAAAGAACTTAAGGAAATAAGGAGTACCATGAATATAATCACTATTAACCATGAAAAGGATAGTAAGTTGACCGACTTCGGAAAAGCGGTTTTATCAGACAGATATTTAATAGAAAATGAGAGTTATCAAGACTTATTCATGCGCATCTCTTGCCATTATTCCGATAACGCATTACATGCTGAACGCCTTTATGATTACATGAGCAACCTATGGTTTATGCCTTCAACTCCTATACTTAGTAATGGTGGAACAAACAGAGGACTACCCATTTCTTGCTTTCTTAACGAAACTGAAGACAGCCTAAGTGGAATAGTTGATTTATGGAATGAAAATGTTTGGCTTGCTGCACGTGGAGGAGGTATCGGCAGTTATTGGGGAAACCTACGCTCAATCGGAGAAAGCGTAAAAGGTAGCGGTAAAACATCAGGTATTATACCATTTATCGTAGTACAGAACGCTTTAACACTTGCAATTAGCCAAGGATCATTACGCAGAGGCAGTTCAGCAGTTTATCTTCCTGTATCACATCCAGAAATAGAAGAATTTCTAGATATACGCAAGCCAACAGGTGGAGATCCAAACCGTAAAGCACTTAATATACACCATGCTGTAATAGTGCCAGATAAGTTTATGCAAGCTGTTGAAAATGATGAAGAATGGAGCCTAATTAGCCCACGTGACAATAAAATTATCTCACGCTTAAAAGCACGTGACATATGGATAAAAATATTAACCGCAAGAATTGAAACAGGAGAACCCTATATTATCTTTATTGATTCTATAAATAGAAATAAACCAGAACCCTATAAAAAACTCGGTTTAGATATTAAAATGTCAAATTTATGTAGTGAAATAACCTTAACTACAGGATATGATCATCAAGAAAAATCACGCACTGCTGTTTGTTGTTTATCATCTTTAAATCTCGAATATTACGAGCAATGGAAAGACAATAAACTTTTCATAGAAGACATAATGTGTTTTCTTGATAATGTATTAGAAGACTTTATAAATAAAGCGCCAAACGAGATGCAACGGGCAAAATATTCTGCTATGAGAGAGCGCAGTATTGGCCTTGGTGTAATGGGCTTCCACTCATTCTTACAAAGTAAAATGATTCCATTTGAATCAGTTACAGCAAAACAATGGAATAAAAAAATATTTAAGCACATACAAGAACAAGCTAATGATGTTTCTCGTAAACTTGCACACAAAAAAGGTCCATGTCTCGATGCACAAGAGATCAATCTAATGGAAAGGTTTACACACAAACTTGCAGTTGCGCCAACTGCTTCTATCTCAATAATTGCGGGTAATACCTCTCCCGGAATAGAGCCATATGCAGCAAATGTTTTTACACAAAAAACATTAACAGGATCGTTTGTTGTACGAAATAAATTTTTACAAAAACTGTTAGCAAAAAAAAATCAAGACAACGACAAAGTATGGTCTTCAATCTCAATCAATGAAGGTTCTGTACAACATTTAGATTTCCTCAATGAGCATGAAAAATTAGTATTTAAAACAGCTTATGAACTTGATCAAAGGTGGATTATAGAACATGCAGGTGACAGAACACCTTACATCTGTCAAGCTCAGTCAGTAAACTTGTTCTTAGCAGCAAATGTTCATAAGCGTTACCTACATAAAATACATATACTTGCTTGGAAAAAAGGATTAAAAAGCTTATACTATTGCAGATCTAAATCAATGCAAAGAGCTGATAAAATATCACAAGATATACTAACACAAGTTAAAACATTGCCACAAAAAGAAGATATTAATTACGATGAATGTTTATCATGCCAATAGTACTTTCCTTACTTGTTCTACTTAAAATTATGCTACAAAACTCTGCACAAAACAGTCATATAAAAAAGTGACCAAGTTGACATTTGCTTAATATTCCTGTATAATAGGCTTGCATACTGATGTATGCTATGGCAATAAAAATTACCGTGTAATAGGTGTATTGGACCCGAGGGCGGTACTCGGCGCCTCCACCATTAAGTTTATGGGGGCGAGTTAGGATCGACATACATAGTAAAGGTGGTAACTTTGCTCGGTAAGACACCGCCGTTAAGAGTTCATAATTTAAGTGCAAACGATAATAATCGTATTGCTTCTGGTAATGAAATGTTAGCTGCTGCTTAATCTAGCACAGTAATTTTGTTACTATAAAGCACGGTATGGGGAACACCGGGTAACAGAAGTTCCCCTCACAGATTATAAAAATAAGCTATGACTGACAGTAACTATAAAAAATTACTTATCCCTACTAAATTTCAGGTCATCAAGAAAACACTAGAAATTATCTCCAGTGGCGTCATAACTCCACACCTTGAAATACTATTTTTTACAGATCTAGAAGGTATAGTAATACCAGATTTTTTGAAAAAATTGTATCCAAACCAAATGCTTATTGTGTTACAATATCAATTCTATAACTTAAAAGTTTCTGACACTGAATTCAGTGTCTCGTTAAGTTTCAGCGGACAACCAACACAAATCACAATACCGTTTTTTGCTATTAGTAGATTCTATGATAAAATCTCAGGAGACATTCTAATTTTTGATAAAGTTGCTGAATGTAAAAAATCATCAAGTAGTATTATCTCATTAGATCAACTACGCGACAAAATTTAAATCTATGATACTGAAAAAAAACTCCAAGATAAGTAAATCAAAACCACTAACTGTATTTTTGCACATGTTACCAAACTTTCTTGTATAAATTTGCTAAACTCATCTATGTTCTTTATTTTATGACCATGCCTTTTCTGATTGATTATTACTTATAACTTCAGTATCGCTATTTTCAAGTGCACTTGAAGCTTCAGTGCAATAATATACAACTGCTGTAATAGCTAATGTACAAGCTCCAACTGCTATACCTACTGCTACCATCTGTAAATAAACCGAAATAAATACTCCAGAAGCCACTGAAGCTATTACTGACGCTGCTACAGCTGCAATAGACAATTTACTTCTTTTACTATTGACAAATCCATTCTTACAATCAGAACCACCACTTACATATTGTAATGTAGAATTTTCACCATCACTTACATCTCCCGCTATAAACATTTCATCAGATGAAATGCTTACTTTATCATCTTCTGTATTCTTATGCACATCGAAAGTAACGACTTCTGAATCAATACTTTCCTGATTTTCAATTTTACCACCCGAAATTACAGAACCTGGACTTGAAACACCACTATCTTTACTACTTTCCTTCTCCAGTAAATCAGAATACATATTGTTGCCTACTTCTAAAATAGAACTATCTACAATAGCATCTTGCTCTTCCACAAAGCATTTCACTTGTTCACAATCAGGCACTTGAGCAGAGAATGTATCACTATGTACATCACTAGAAGCTTCTACATTATTAACCTCATCATCTGAAAAATGTTTTTTTATTTTAGATAATATGTCTTTATCATTAGTATGTTTTTCTAATTCTTCAGGCACTTCGAATGACATTGTAACATCTTCATATACTACTAATCCATTGCCCTGATCTTTAAGCTTAAACTTAAGCCGGCTATCCAATTTACATATTTCTTTTAGAGAGTACTTGTCAAATACAGGCATTGACGATTCATAATTAATGCTTACGTAGTTTGAATCAACACAATCAATACTAATGGTTCTTTCATCAGGGTTTTTCAGCAACAAATTGAATTCATCTAATATGCTTTGCATTTGTATATAGGAAAAAGCCTGATATCCAGCTTGATTACAGTTAGTAATGAGTTCTTCTATAATAGAATCAACAGGAATTTTTGCTTGAGCACATTGAAACTGTTCTTTAACGTATCTAAATATCTTAATAAAAACATCTTTAGCCTTTTCTCTATCACTTCTAGAGTTTTTTTCCTCACACCATCCTTTAACAGGGCCTTTATGTACATCTCTGTTGTTAATTATAAACGCCATTCTAGGTAAGTCCTTAAGTGCCTGCTTACCGGAATTTGCACCGGTGTTATTAGCTCCAGCTTTTAGTTCTCCACGCAAAGACTTTTTAACTTGAAGTTTCAATCTGTTCCCATCAGAAGTATTAAGAATGCTATTCTCATTTTGCTCCAAATAAACCCAACTATCCGTTAAAGAATCTGCTTGTGTCATGCCTTACACCAATTACTAATATAGCCAGCCAAGTATATAACTATACAACAACTTTGCCAAGCAAATTGTTTAACTTTTTAGAGAAAATACTAATATCTTCTATTTCCTCGCCTTCGATAATGCAAGCCTGATAGAATAATAGGTACACCATATCTTCCAGTGTAGATTCTTCATCATTCTCAGTGTAAGATTTCATCATACTTTTTATGATAGGATGCTTAATGTTAACTTCTAATACTTTCGGAGTGCGGTAACTCAGTTGTTTTTGTTCACGTAAGAAGCGTTCCATTCTCAAATCCATAGCACCTTCATCAACGGTTAAGCATACAGGACTATCAGTCAATTTTTTGGAAGTCTTTACACTTTTTACTAAATCTCCTAGTACTTTAGTGAAGTATTGCAGTATAGAATCTGTACTTTCTTTTTCACCTGACTTATTCTCTTCATCTTTCTTACCTTCTTCTGAGGAAAATTTTTCCAAATCTACATCTGCACGAGTTACAGATTTAAATTTATAATCCTTATATCCATGTATAACACTAGTCCAAAAATCATCAACTGGATCAACGAATAGGAGAACTTCTAACCCTTTGCTGATAAAACCTTCAAGTTGTGGGCTATTTTTTATTGAATCCAAGCTATTACCTGTTAGGTAGTATATGTATTCCTGCTCAGGCTTCATTCTGCTTATATAATTTTCGAGACTTACTAATTTATCGTCATTTGTACTGTGGAATCTACAAGCAGACAATAAAGCCTCTCTCTCATCAGTTGGTATTGCTTCACAAAGGCCTTCCTTTAAAACCGCACCAAAGTTATCCCAGAATTTTGTGTATTCCTCTAAATTCTCTTTTGCTTTTTTGCCAAGCTCAGATATCACACGCTTAGTGAGTGACTTCTTAATCTGCCCAACAACACGATTGTTCTGCAGAGTTTCTCTGCTGATATTTAAAGGTAGATCTGGTGAATCAACAACACCCTTCAAAAAGCGTAAGTGCTGTGGAATAATTTGCACATTGTCTTCAGTGATGAATACCTTATTTACATATAGCTTCACAGAGCAACGTCTGTCTGGATGAAATAGGTCAAAAGGCTTAATAGAAGGAATATAAAGTAAATTTGTGTATTCTATGGTACCCTCATTTTTATTGTGCAATACCATCCAAGGCTCACCACCTATATGTGCAACACCTCGGAAAAATTCACTGTGCTCCTCTTGAGTTACTTCATTTTTTGGCTTAGTCCAAATTGCAGCTTTGCTGTTTAACTTTTCACTTTCTCCTTTTTCATCTATAAATTCGATTGGAAAATTGATATGATCAGAATAAGTGGTTACGATATGCTCAATACGAAATTTATCCAAGAATTCATCCTCTTCAGAGCGCATCAATAGAGTTATTTTGGTACCTCTTGATATATTCTCATCTAATTTACTTATAGAATATTCCCCCTCTCCTTTTGATTTCCATATCCATGATTCTTCTTCCCCTGCTTTATGTGACTCGACTATCACTTCCGACGCAACCATAAAACTAGAATAAAAGCCAACACCAAACTTACCTATCAACTCCACAGCTTGAGTTGAGTCACCGCCACTCTTAATTGCATCTAAAAATTTTTGCGTACCAGAGCTTGCAATTGTCCCGAGATTATCTATCAAATCCTGCCTATTCATCCCAATACCATTATCAGTAATACACAGTAATTTTTTATCCTGATCAACACTAATAGTAATCTTCAATGGATCATTTAAATCCAGTAAATTCGGATTAAGCTTAGATTCGTATTGCAACTTATCACAGGCATCAGATGCATTTGAAATTAACTCACGCAGGAAAATATCTTTGTTAGTATAAAGCGAATGTATTACTATATTGAGTACTTTACCTACCTCGGCATCGAACTTCAAATTTTCTGTACTGTGCATTTTAAACTCCAAGTAAATGTATAAGCCTATAAAATAGATAAGTATTCAAACTCAATTTTTCAAGTTCTAATACACTTAACTTCTGTGATCATATCTTTGAGGTACCTTCAATGCCTATATTTGCTAAAGAAACGCTAACCTCAGTTCTTTCACACCTACAGCTCTTCTCTCTCTTACTATCATTTTCTAATTCTTCCAAAAACCAAGAAAGTTCACTTGGTTTACCACCTTTTTGTAACCTTCTCTTCTCATAACACAAAGGGCTCTTACTTAATTTATTTTCTAAATAAGGATTTGCTCCCCAAGACAATAAACAATTTATTTGATTCAAATTACCTTTTATAGAAGCAAAGTGTAACAACGTATTACCGTCTTTATTAGCAATATTAATCATTTCCCTGAAGGCCTCAAAATTTGCGATTTTAACAGCTTCGTGAAAAACAGTGTAACCTGCTTTATTGCGAACCCAAGGATTAGATCCAAGCTGTATCAGGAGATTAATTAATTCTGGACTCAAACGCTCACGTATTGCTAGATGCAGATATGTATCTCCTTTTTCATCTTGTAAGTTATAAAACTCATGATTTAATAACATATTTTCCCTCTTCAAATATGTACATTAGGTCCTTATATCTCGCTCAGCAAAAATTTAAGTCCTCATTGGCATCACTATATATAATGCATTTAGATCATCTTCATCAGTTATTTTTGTGGCACTATTACCATCAATAAAGCTAAATCTGCATTTATTCTTTATAGAAGATAAAACATCAAGCAAATAACGCGAATTGAACCCTACCTCCATAGGAGCACCATTGTATTCTATATCTATAGACTCAGTAGCATCACTGCACTCTTGAGAATTCGAATATAGAGTTAATTTCTTTTCCTGCAATGAGAATTTTATAGATTTGACTTTATCAGATATAACAACAGAAACACGGTCAATAACATCCGAAAGCTTCTTACTCTCAACAATCATATATTTATCCTGAAACTCCGGAATAACTGTTTTATAATCTGGAAAAACCCCATCTATTAGCTTCGATATCAAAATATACTCCCCACACATAAATTTAATTTTCCGTTCTGAAAGTTTTATGCTAACTTTATCGCTCTCATCTAACATTTTCAATAGCTCTGTAACAGTTTTACGGGGAATAATCACAGAAAATTCTTTATGAATTTGATGCGGCTTAGGCTTTTTAATACATGATAAGCGGTGACCATCGGTTGCAACACAGTATAGAAAACTTTCATCTGTATGCATATATATTCCATTCAAATTATATCTTGTATCATCCAACGATACAGCAAATTTCGTCTTGGTAAGTAAATCTACTAAGTCCACACTCAGTAAAATGAAATCATGTTTATAATCATCTTCTTCAAGAGCAGGAAACCTATCTGAAACTACATTTGGTAAAGAGAAATTTGCATTTCCACAAGATATTAATAACTTTCCTTGATTGTTTACTGCAAAATCTACATTCGAATCTGTTGGCAATTTTCTCACTATATCATGAAGAGTATGTGCTGAAACTTTCACTTCTCCTTCTGTCAATATATTCGCAGAAAACGATGCAAATATTGAAATATCCAGATCAGTAGCCATTAATTTTATTTTGTTATGCTGTGCTTTGATATTAACACAAGCTAAAACATCTATTGCATTGCGCCTTTCAACCACTCCATTTATTTTAGATAAGGCATTTGAAAGGTCTGTGCGACTTACACTAAACCGCAACTCTTTATATGCAACACCCTGCCTTATAGTTTCTATATCTGCAATTTCTGACATTGTAATATCCTGAAAGTATATTCCAAATGATATCCGTACCTTCTTGAAAGTAAAGCGTTTTCCACAAAAACTTCATGCATTACCATTATCTTTAATATCACACCTAATATTATTGAATAATTAACAATTTGTGGTATAATATATACAGTATATTTTTGAAATATAATGTTATGACAGATAGTACAAACCCAATAGCCACTCTAAAAGGGGCGCTGAAAGGATTCAATGAAAATGCGCTCAAAGTCGACAAAAATAATGCCGAAGCAAACTCTGGAGCAACGGCATATGTAGACTTTAACAGAACACACTTTGTCATTAATAATAAAGACATGGACTTAACTTTTATGGGAAATCTGCTTAGTAAAGTAAAGGAGAAGCATAGTGATTTAATACCAAAAAGTGAAGATGAAAACAAAAATTATCGTCCATTTGCGAAGAAAGTTTTTGAGGAAATGTTTAAAGAAGCTAAAGCACAAATTCCTAATGACGCAATTCTAGAAGAGTTAATCACTAATTGTAATCAAGCAAGTTACGTAGGAGGAACATTGTACAGTACAGGTGGACCTCTAATAAATATAGTTCAGAAACATAAACTAAGTGCTATACATAAAGACAAAATAATATCCCTTGACTGCACTAATGAGAATAGCTTAGAAGTTAAGTATAGTGACAAAATAACTCTAAGTAACTTATGTGAAAACGGAAGTCCAAGAGAAATATGTGAATTATCTAGCTCACTAGAGTTTACTCTTGATTCTCAAAATAATAAAGATGTAACATGCAGAGATGGTAAGCTTTCATTCACAGCTCCTAAAGAATTGGAAAACTATAAAGTAGGAGACAAAAACTTATTTGATATCATAAAAGAATATTTTCAAAGTTTCTGTGAAAAACTAGGATTTAAGTTTGAAGCAAAGATAGAGCATCACTTTGGTGAGCCATCACAAAATGGACACTTAGATAACATGGAGCAACCAACTGAAGTTGGAAACAGCACGTTTTATCAATCACGTTAGTCCAAAGGAAGAGCATAAAGCTCTTCCGCACAGCTAACTGCCTGAGAGTTGGGGAACTGGTGCTTAAACCAGGTGTATTGACGTTTTGCATAGTGTCTTGTGTTAGTCTGCGAAATCTGTATTGCTTCTGTTAGGGTAATCTCACTATTTAAATATCTTATAACTTCGGGTACTCCATGTGCCTTCATAACTGGTAGAGATGGACTCAGGTTCATTTCGAGTAATTTTTTCACTTCATCAATTGCTCCATCTTCAATCATGGTAATAAATCGAGAATTTATTTTTTGATATACATACTCCCGATCGGGTAAAATTGTATACATCTTAAAGTTCTTCAGTACAGGAGACTTTTCACTTTCTTGCCAAACAAATATTGACTTACCGGTTTCAATTATAATCTCAAGAGCTCGAGAGAGGCGATGAGTATCATTAATGAGTATCCTGTCTTCAATTTTTGGATCCTTACTAAGTACTAATTTGTAAAATTCTTCCTTAGTGAGATTTTTACGCAATGCACTAACTTTTTCTCTAGTTTCTTGGCTTATTTGTGGTATCGCAGATAATCCGTTAATTAAACTACTGATATATAACCCACTCCCCCCGGTGATAACAGGTATTTGTGAATTCTGTAACGCGCTATCAACTTCTCGCTTTAGGTCTTCTAACCATAAACCCGCAGAATAATTTTCTTTTGCTGAAACATATCCATACAGTTTAAATAAATCACTTTGCTCTAGTGGCTGGGCAGTAATGATAGGGATCTCTTTATATACTTGCTTTGAATCACAATTTACTATAATAATATTATTGTATTTTTTTACTAGGCTATTACATAATTCTGATTTTCCTGAAGCTGTAATACCTGTAATAATTATCATTTTATTTTGCATTAATATTAAATTCATTAATATAATATATTATAGAGTGTTATATAAAATTTAGGTATTATAATCTAAGATCTGGAGATTACTATGACAGATAATTCATTTACTAAACGTTTTGCAAGAAAAAACAATGATGACGATAACAACACCTCAGGGGGAGGATTTGCTAGTAAGTACTCATCTGGAAATAGTAAAGAGCAAGCTTTAGGCGCAAAAGGTAAAATTTCTGAACTAGCAGGCAAAACACCATCCGTTCAAAAAGACCCTTTCTCTGAAACCGGAAGTATAAAAAGTAAAAGCCGTACCATTAATGAAAGATCTTTTGCTGATGCAACCAGAAGAAGTAGAGCAGATCTCATATATCTAGTACGTGGTAAAGATCGCGGAAGATCAGCATGGCACTACGTATTAATTGATAAAGACAAAAAAGAAATGTTTCTTGCAAAAAGTAGAACAGGTTCTATGGATGTTGCGGATTACGGAGAAATCTTATACTCAGGATGGGGTGATAATCCTCCACAAGATATAGTTGATAAAATCAACGAAGAGTTTGGAATGTAGTAGCTCATTAGCAGCAAAAACATTTATCTTCAGGATCTAATTTTCAATAATTTATTCGTGTTATAGGTTAAGCTTTGCTTATAAAAGTGAAATCCTTTTCTAATTGTAAACACGTAAAAAAATCTAACTTTTTGTTATCAATCAGTAAAAACATACCCATTCTGTAACGAATTTAGTTGACTATAACAGGTGACGTAATATGCTATCTGTGTATACTGATTTTTAATATAAGGTAGATTATGAGTAAAGAAGATTTAATAAACCAACTAAAAGAAGAATGCTCTTCTATAAGTGTTGATATTACAAAATCTGAATTGAGTAAGATTTATGATGCATTTATGAAAACAATCAAAAATGTATTACATAAAGGAGGAGAGGTACGTTTTCATTCAGTAGGTACATTATATACTATGAAAAGCAAGGAAAAACAGTGCCGCAATCCTCAAAATGGTAATATAATGATTGTTCCTCCAAAGATGAGGGTAAAATTTAAAACAAGTCAGACTTTATCAGATATTTTAAATGAAGAAAAGTAAGACTAATTAGATGTTAGAACTTTCATCATTTTTACTGAATTATACAAGCCGTAAAGGGTGGCTTGGCTGATTAAGTAGTGTCCAATATTAAAGGCTGAAATATGCCGTATTTGTGCTATTTTTTTAGCATGTTCATATGTTATGCCATGCCCCGCATGGCATTCTATTTTTAATTTAGAGATATATTCCGCAGTATCAGCAATAAATTGCAGTTTTTTTTCTGATGGGTTATTACAATATTTCCCTGTGTGAATTTCTATGATATCAGGTTTCACCTTAAGATGCTTAAGTTGTTCTACGTTAGGGTCTAAAAATAATGATACTCTTACGCCGCAGTCATGCATTTCCTCCATTATAATGGATAGCTTATCGGATACACTTGCAATATTAAGGCCACCCTCTGTTGTTAATTCTTCTCTTCTTTCTGGCACTATACAAACAGAATAAGGTTTTACTTTTTTTACTATTTCAAGCATTTCATCAGTTGCTGCAATTTCTAGATTCAATGGAACATTAATACTATCCTTAAGCCTATACACATCTTCATCTCTAATATGTCTCCTATCTTCTCTCAAGTGCACAGTGATAAAGTTTGCACCTGCATCGATTGCTATTTTAGCTGCTGCTACAGGATCTGGATATGGAGTTCCACGTGCATTGCGAATTGTTGCAATATGATCAATATTAACGCCTAATTTCATTTTATTACCTTTTAACAAAAACTTTATCAATAACACGCATATCAATAACGCTCCAACTATTGAGTGTAAAATCAGTTGTATCTTGTAAGCGACCCAAATAATCCCATGCATTATGGGGATTATCTTCAGGAAGTTTAACTGTTAGGCCACTATTTAGAATTATATTCCATCTTCTACTCCCAACAAAAACAAATGAAGAAATTTGTCCGCTTAATTGCGTTTTACTCTCTAATATATCCCTGACAAACTTTAAATTCGATAGCGCATTTTGCCCAGAAATCATCACCAGATCATTTATTTGATAGTCCTCGACAATAATTTTACCTTCATAATCGATAACATACGTTTTATCATCATCTTTCCAGATCGCAAACGGTTTGTGTTCATCTATATCAATATGGATAGTATTAGGTAAAATTCTGTAAATCCTTGCATTTTTTACCCATTGACTTATAGATTTTATACTCTTTGCAAGTTTCGCCAGCCGCACATACACTATAGGCTGCGTTTTATCTATCAAATTTAAAATGTCCCTCTCATCTGTAAATTTGTTACCAGTGACCACTATTTCATCTGTTCTAAATCCGCTACTGAATAATAAACTTGATGTATACTCATCACATTTAGTTAAGTAATAGTCAAAACAGCTTATTATTCTATCAAGTGAGCTGTAGATCACTAATGTTAAGAAAAGCGACATAATAATAATCAAAGCACATTTACGAAGAAAGCGCCTTTGACTTCTAGTGATATTATTTAGCATCTATCTTCAATAATGATCTTAACCAACTTATTAAAGTCTATTCCTTTAGCTAGTCTTGCAATTTCTGGCACTAACGATAATTCTGTGAAACCAGGATGGGTATTAATCTCTAGCATTTTTAAGGTATTGTTTTCAGGATTATAACGAAAATCTGAGCGTGAGACAGTTCTGCATCCCAAAAATTTATGTATTGCCAATGCATGCTTCAGAGTCATCTGATATATATCATCCGAAACTTTAGCAGGAAATATATGTTCTGCAAATCCATCTATATATTTTGCTTCATAATCATAGAACTTATTTCTCGGCCGTATTTCTATGGTACCAATTGCTTCATCTAATAAAACAGCTGTTTGTAACTCAACACCGGGTATGTACTCTTCTATAATCATTCTCTCCAACAATTTATCATTTTTCAGCTTTAGGTAATCTTCTTCCGAGAATACAATATGCACCCCTATACTTGAACCTTCACTTATCGGTTTTAAAACGTACGGATAGTCAATCTGAATGTTATTATTCAATACATCTTCTCTGCTAATAACATAACCCTTTGGAGTGCTAATACCTAGCGAATTGAATACATGCTTTGACATTACTTTGTTCATAGCAACAGCAGAAGCCATGACTCCAGAATGAGTGTATTTTATCCCTAATATCTCCAACAAACCTTGAATGCAACCATCCTCTCCATATGAGCCATGCAGAGCAATAAACGCAAGATCAGGATTGATTTCTTTCAGTCTATTAGCAATGTTTCTGTCAACATCTATTTCTACTGCATTATACGATAAACTATCTAAAGCTTTCTTTATAGCTCTTCCGCTCATGAGAGATACTTCTCTTTCGCAGGAAAATCCACCACTTAAAACTGCTACAGTTAGAGCCATTAACGCTACAATATTATGAGGAATTGTACTAAAAAGCATTCAAATCTTCAATAATAAAAAAATTAGTTAACATTCTTTTAAATTTGCTATAATATTGAAGTAATTGGTGTGGAGTTTTTATATGCAATATAAATATTTTCGTAAGAATTTCAAAGCTGGCCTAAAATATGGTGCAGGTCTTTACACAGCAATCACTGCAGCTAGTATCTGTATTGCACCACTCGCTTTAACATCCTCTTTTTACTTACTTTTACCGGCTGCTTTACTAATTTCCAGTACTGTCACTTGGATTATACTTGGTGTCATTTTTACAATAGCATGCGGGTTAGCTTTAAGTGTTGGTAAATCTTTGTTTTATCTTATGAAAGATTCGATAGACAAAAGGAAAATTTCAAATAATGGATATATAAAGTTAGAGGCATTAGATCAAGAATTTCATGATGATCAGCAAACTCTTGTGCATCAGACAAATAGGGAAAATTACACTTACTGGTTACGGCAACATGATATTACCCATATTGCAAGGCTGATATATGGATATTCTGAGGAATCCATAACAAGCGGCGTATTTTTTTGTGTACCTGGTGATGTAAATTCTTTAAATGAACGACTAAAAGAATATAAAGAAAAAGTCGAGAAAGAAAATCGAGACATAATATTTGTTTCAATTATAAATATAAATAATAGTCACTGGGTTACACTGATTGTGGCACGCAATTCAGTGAATGAACAATTTATGGCTTATTACTGTGACTCATTTGGCCATCAGTTACCAAAAGAAATTAATCGCAAGATTATAGATGATATAAGCCTTGCTAACAACATTTCTAATGAATGTATAACGCCTTTAAATAAGAAGGTTGAGGAATTAATAAGAGCAAAAGAAGATGGTAAGGATACAGAGAAAAAAAATGATATTCAAGAAACACTACAGTATTCAAGAAAAGCAAAAAATAAGTTAGTCTCTAAAGCAATCGATTCAGATAATATAATGGGTGTATTACAGGAAACTATGGAAGTAAACAATAACAATATAGAAAGTTCAGGAACTAAACAACAGAGAGATAAATACAACTGTGGAGTATTCGCTTTGCTAAATGCTAAAACAATTGTGGATACATTTAAGGATAATAAATCATTTAATGAAGTTACTCAAAAATTATCAGAATGCACACTTACACCAGAACGACTGCAAGAGAAAAGGAAAGAGTTTACAGAAGTTCTTACGGGAGATTTGCAGTGGCAAGAAGGTCTAAGAGGTGGAATTTTTGATCCTGACCCAAGTAATGAAGTTAATGCATCACAAACTTGGCAGTGTACAGCTTGGTTCCCTTGTAATATAATATAGTACAAGACTATTTTTAACTCATGCCCCTACAAATAGGAAATTTAACTATTGATTCTTCGGTAATTTTAGCTCCAATGTCTGGAGTAACTGACTACCCATTCAGGTCAATGGTCAAAAAACTCGGTGCAAGTCTGCTGGTTTCAGAAATGATTGCCAGCAGAGCAATGATTATGCAAACTCGCCAGAGTCTACAAAAAGCAAAAGTCGATGAATTAACAGCTGTACAACTTGCAGGGTGCGAGCCAGATGTAATGGCAGAAGCTGCCAAATTAAATGAAGATATGGGAGCGAGAATAATAGATATAAATTTCGGTTGTCCAGTCAAAAAAGTTATCAATGGTTATGCAGGTTCAGCCTTAATGCGTGATGAAAAAAAAGCTGCAGAAATAATAGAGGCTGTGGTTAATGCAGTTAACGTGCCAGTTACAGTTAAAATGCGTACTGGATGGAATGATGAAAATCGCAATGCTCCACGCTTAGCAAAAATTGCAGAGGATCTTGGAGCACAGATGATAACTGTGCATGGCAGAACAAGAGCGCAGCTTTACAATGGTCATGCAGATTGGAAGTTCATTAAAAATGTGAAAGAGCAGGTAAAAATTCCTGTAATAGTAAATGGTGATATAAAAAGCTTAGATGACATTCAGAACGCTCTCAAAGAGTCCGGAGCTGATGGAGTAATGATAGGCCGTGGTGCTTATGGCAAGCCTTGGCTAATCAACCAAGCAATGCACTTCATAGCAGGAAAAAAAATTCCTGAATTATCATCATCAGAAAAGCTAAACATAATAATTGAGCACTATGATGATATGATAGAATACTATGGAGATGAAACTGGAGTAAAAATAGCACGTAAGCATATAGGTTGGTATAGTAGTGGTATTAAAGGATCGTCTGAGTTTCGTTTGAAAATTAACAACATGATAAATAAAACAGAGATAAAAAAAAGCATCATAGATTTTTTCAGTAATTTTCTCTTATAGGAAGCTTATTTTTAATAACTTTTTCAAGGATTTCTAAAAGTTAAAAGCAAAAAAGCTCCTTTTTTACTTCGGTAGTTTTCTAATTATCACTAGAATCACATCAACAGTTAATGCAGTAAGTATGAAGAAAATTTTTAAGAGTAACGAAAAGAAGCTAGAAGAATTCTACGACAAAATTGAAGACATAGCTGCAGTTAGTCAAGACAAATTTGCACATGAAATTGAGAACCTTATATATGACGAAGTGAATAAATTCCGTACTTTACTCACTAAGGAAATAAACTCAATTTTTAAAGATATCCATTCTCAACAGAGCAGCAATTTTAATTCCATTAATAGAAAAGGGGAGACAATGTTTATCAGTCTACTTCTTAAAGCAGCAGAGCATGTAATAAAAAATTCGTAGTATAAAAAATCAAGAATTTCAGGTGTTTATAGAAATATAAGCACAGTCATACTAAATTTAACTCAATATTAAATGCAAGTAATGATACTGCATATGTAAACATAGATAAGGGAGAGCATTATGTCTATTTTACCTATTATATTTACACAACGTAAATCTAAATCTGGAGCTTTTCCGGTAACATTAGAGGAAGTAAAAACATTTTTACGCATCGAGAATAACCAAAACGATGATCAGCTAATTCTGAGTTTAATTGCCATGTCAACAGATTATGCTGAATGGCATATGGAAAAATCTCTCATGAAACAAACATGGCAAATTTCCTGTGAAGGCCACATACCGCGAAGAATTTATTTAAGTTATGGACCAGTACAGAAAATCATTTCGGTTACATCTAGAAATCAAAAGCTTGAGTATTATTTCAGCTCTGTGGGAAGTTATATCGAATCCACCAATACTCAGGAACTCAATATCACATATGAAGCTGGTTATGATAACGTTCCTGGACAGATAAAACAAGGACTAATACAACATGTTGCCATTCTCTATAAAAACCGTGAGTCTGATATAAGTAGCCACTTATCTGAGATAAAAAAAGTTTACTCCCCATTTTGTAACCCAAAAGTTGTACTGTAGAGTTTAAATTATGGAAAAAATTCAGACTATATATAACAATATTTACTCTATGCTAAAAGATAATACTGAGTTAAATAAGCATGTTACCAATATTTATAACTACTTACCTAAAACAGTCACAATTCCCTACTTAAGGTTGTATGTAGCAGGATATAACATGCTTTCTCAGTCTTCAGTCAAAGCGAAGCTTTCGTGCGATGTGTATACTTACCAAATGGATAATACGTTTAATATTATCAAATGCATTAACTCAACGATTCAGAATATTAAATGTCCTAACAACGCAATGGTTGTGCAAAATAACTGCACAATTATCCAGAATGACGAAATTCTACACTCAATAATTAACTTCAACATTTTTATTACAGGAGACATCAATGAACAAATTGCAATTGAAAATTAAAGATTATAATAACGATTACGTTTCACTAAATAATATAAAAAATCTCAGGTTTACTTTGCGTAACAATATAGAAGAAATAAAAGATGTCTCGTATTTCGGCTGGAGAAAAATATTAGATTACGGCGGAAGTAGATACATAACAATAAAAATCAATGGCATCCTAGACTGTATGCTGGCAGACCGATTATTACACAATTCTGCTATAACCAATTCTACTAACGATTACGAAATAAGTCTCAATACCAAAGATAGAATCAATTTGCAGTGTTCAATTGAATTATATGAACGGTATTATGACCCGATTGCCTTTGATAGTTTTACCATAGTTTTAGCTAGCACTGGAGTAATACACAAATTCCATTAATTTCCACAAAGTAAAAATTTGAGAGGTCAATTATTTAATTAATATCTCCCTTTTTCCTGTATGATTCGGAGGACTCACTATTCCTTCTTTTTCCATCCTTTCAACAATATTTGCAGCTCTATTATAACCTATCCTAAGCTGCCGCTGAATATAGCTGGTTGAAACTTTCTGATCTCTTTGAATGATAGCCACTGCCTGATTGTATAGATCATTCTCCCCATCTTGCGTCTCATTCTCTTCACCATCTACAGAGCTTTCATCCTCTTTAGTTATTTCTTCCATGTAGCTTGGTTCACCTTGCGTTTTCAAATGCTCAACCACGCTCTGCACCTCATCATCACTGACAAATGGACCATGAACTCTGATAATTTTTCCACCAGAAGCCATGTATAGCATATCACCCATACCCAGCAACTGCTCAGCTCCCTGCTCACCAAGTATTGTTCGACTATCTATTTTAGAAGTAACAGCAAAACTGATCCTGGTCGGAAAATTTGCTTTTATTACCCCGGTGATCACATCTACAGACGGGCGCTGGGTTGCCATTATTATATGTATTCCTGCAGCGCGAGCCATCTGAGCTAAGCGCTGAATAGAACATTCTATTTCCTTGCCTGCAACAAGCATGAGATCTGCCATTTCATCAACAACTACTACAATATAAGGAAAAGTCTCCATTTTAATTGGCACTTTTTCAAACAGAGGTTTGCCAGTTGTTGAATCAAAACCAATCTGTACAACTCGTTCCAACTCCTTACCATTATTCATTGCCTCTGTAATTTTCTGGTTGTAATTTACAACATTACGTACATTCAAATATGACATCATACGGTAGCGATTTTCCATCTCTTTCACTATCCACTTGAGTGCAATAATGGCTTTTTTCGGTTCTGTAACTACTGGGGCAATCAAATGCGGTATGGAATCATATATAGAAAGCTCCAGCATTTTAGGGTCTATCATTATCATCTTACACTCATCGGGACTTAATCGGTACACCAGCGAGAGGATCATGGTGTTAATCGCAACTGACTTACCTGACCCGGTAGTACCTGCAACAAGCAAGTGTGGCATTTTAGTTAGATCTGCAATCACTGGCTTTCCGCCTATATCTTTACCAAGTGCAATAGGAAGATTTAAATTTGAATTCTGGTACTCAGATGACTCAAGTAAGTCACGTAACATTACTATTTCTCTCTCCTTATTCGGCAATTCAATTCCCATAGCGTTTTGGCCACGAATTATTGAAATCCGTGCTGAAAGTGCACTCATCGAGCGTGCAATGTCATCTGCAAGTCCTATCACTCTTGCTGACTTCGTTCCAGCTTGTGGTTCAAGCTTATATAAAGTTACAACTGGTCCATAGCAGACATTAACAATCTTTCCTTGAATACCAAAATCGTTTAATACTTGTTCCAATAGGGATAACACTCGGCTGCCTTCCGCTTCATTTGACTTCTTCTGTTCCAATAGCTCCTGCCCTCTAGAAAGCAAAGTAACGTTAGGCAACTTAAAGTTACTCGCAAGTTTTGAAGGAGCTTTTTCGATAACTTTTCTTTGCTGTTTGGCTGCACGTATAACAGGTGGTTCAGAAAATTTGAATGATTTACGTGATCTAAAAGGCAGGGAGATTACTTTCCTTAATAAAAAACCGACTGTTTTCCTCCATCCAATAAATCCCACCAAGCCTATTAACAATGCTATTACAAACAGAGAAGATTGATAATTATCAATTAATACACTTCCTAACATTCCTCCATGCCTGTATTTTGCAGTTATATCCAATGCAAGTTCAGACAATATAACGCATATTCCCAAATTAATTGATGTAAAATATAAAGCCTTCAGCCATATCTGCTGTGGCCTAAAAATGAGCAAGTAAGCTATAGTAGTAATTATTGTAACGCTAGTTAGCCCAAGAAACTGTACTAGTACATCAGCAAAATATGAACCTACTATTCCTCCCAAATTTGTTACTTTTGCATTCGTTTCTGTATTCAAAGAAGGGTCTTTATAATTGTAACTGAAAACTGATATGCATATATATATTAAAAATAATAAGTATACTGATAACCTGAAATACTTTTTCAGCATCTACTGAAAGTAGTAAATTATAGTATATTTTATAAAATGCATCGCTATTAACAATATTATTACAGATAAGTCCAGTCCATTAAACGGCGGAATATACTTTCTGATAAACTTCAGTGGTGGATAAGTCAGCTGATTTAAAGTATGCATTATACGATTAACAACTTCATTATACATATTCAACACACCAAGCCTTATTAGCCAATTGAGCACAATCCAGGACATTAAAACAAAGCTGTACAGATCGAATAATATGCTAATTAAGTATATAATTGGATGCATCACTTCATTATCTTAGTTTTACTTGTATTAGCAGATAAGTATTGATTTGTCAAAATTTCCAGAATCTGCACTATGTTAAGTGCAGCACCTTTACGCAAATTGTCAGCTACTACCCACATACTTAGTCCATGCTCTACAGTTTCATCTTTTCTAATACGTGATACATATACAGCATCTTCTTGAACAACATCAATTTGAGTTGTGTACCCACCATCATCACGTCTATCATACACTAGAACTCCTTTATCCCCAGCTTCATCAAGTATTTCACGCGCAACTTCTTCCGTAATCGGTTGATGAAATTCCACATTCAATGATATAGCATGTCCAACAAACACAGGTACCCTCACACAAGTCGCAGTCACTTTAATATCTTCTCCTAGAATTTTCTTTGTCTCCTCTTGCATCTTCCATTCTTCTTTAGTATACCCGCTTTCCATAAACTCTCCTACTTGAGGAATGCAATTAAAAGCTATTTGCTTAGGAAACACATCAGCTTTCTTAACTTCATTCATGAACATCTTTTTTGTTTGATTATAAAGTTCATCCATAGCTGCTTTACCTGCACCAGAGGTTGATTGGTAAGTTGAAGCAACAATCCTTTTTATTCGTGCACGTTTATGCAGTAAGTGAAGAGCAACTAACATTTGTATTGTAGTACAGTTCGGATTGGATATTATTCCCTGATTTTTATATTCAGCAATTTTTTCTTCGTTGATCTCCGGAATGATTAGTGGCACACCATCCTTCATTCTAAAATATGAAGTATTGTCTATTACAATGCATCCAGAATCTACAGCCAACGGTACATATTCTCTAGAAACATCAGACCCAGCACAAAAAATAGCTACATCTATCCCTGCAAAATCATGATCTTCCAGGCATAACACTGTTAACTCTTCATCACCAAAACTTATTTTTTTCCCCATCGATTTTTTTGATGCAAGAGGAATTACCGAAATATTTTTTTTACTTTGAAATTCAGCTAGTATGTTTAATATCTCACGTCCTACTTTCCCCGTAGACCCAACAACAGCAATCTTATATACCATGTATAAAACTCCTTATTTTAAATTTATATTATACGCGTTTTATTTCTACTATTAACAAATTTTCTTTACAACAATGCATCTCTTCATTCCAGATAAATCATATACATACTCTTGAAAAGCTAATCCATATAGATGCACTAACCTCTCAATATTACCTTGATCTTCACCTATCTCCAAAACAGCAAACTTATTTTTTCTAAGACACTTTCTTAACACAGAAAAAATACTGAGATAACAATCTGATCCGCTAATTCCACCATCAAGAGCAGCTACTGGTTCTTTTTGCACTTCAGCTTGCAAAGTTTTCAATTTATCCCTTCTAATGTAAGGAGGATTGCTAATAATGAGATCAAATGAGTCATTGCATTCCACCCATGAATTTGGAAATATTTTAATTTTACCCAGTAAGTTATGCTTTTTTATATTCTTGTAAGCAACCCTATACGCCTTCAAGCTTTTTTCAAAAGCAACGCCTACTGCAAATTTATACTCGCTCAACATTGATATAAGCAAGCATCCAGTGCCAGTGCCAAAATCTGCAACCTTTAACCTTTGTCCTTTATTTTTATAATACTTTAATACCGTTGAAATTACTGTCTCACTATCTGGCCTTGGATCAAGAACATCTCGACTAACTATAAAATCACTGCTCCAGAATTCACGCCTGCCTATTATATGTGATATTGGATGCCTTTTAACCCTTTTTTCTACTAATTGCCAAAATAAGTGCTCTTTCTGCTCAGCTATAGAATCTGCACCGTTCATGATTATAAACGACCTTTCTACACTCAGCACATGCTGCAAAATCAATTCACAATCCAGGTGCGGAGTGTCAATTCCGTGTAAAGACAAATATTTACAACCCTCTTGAATTAAAGTACCGATAGTTTTCACTACTTTAAAAAACGTTCAAAAGACTACTCAAACATTGCTAGAATTGTTGCTTCTGCAACCTTCTCTTCATCAACATATGCAACGCACTCAAATTTGCACGCCTTTAAGCGTGCATTCTTAACACTTACTTGAAGAACCAGCGTATCTCCTGGAATAACTTGTTTCCTAAATTTTGCATTTTCAACGGAAGTAAGATAAGCAATAGAATTTTCCTTGTTGTTACTCAGAACACACACCGCAGCCGCCTGAGCAAGAGACTCGATTATTAAAACACCTGGCATCACAGGATGACCTGGAAAGTGACCAGTAAAAAATGGCTCATTATAAGTGACATTTTTCATCGCTTTTATGCTTTTGCCAGGGTCACATTCTAATACTCTATCAACTAAGAGAAATGGATAAGAATGTGGGAGCACTTTTATAATTTCTCTAATATTGAACTGCATAATCTTATTCCGCAATTTCCAAGGTAAATTTTGGCATATCCTTATTCATGCTCTTCAACACTTTATCAGATAAGTCCACTGCATCCTTTGAGTATAAAATCTGGTTCTTTGGAATCAACAACACTAAATCTATCTCTTCACTTTTAGCTATTTTTTCAGTAATTTCCTTGATTTTACCAAAAATATTATCAATAACTTTTTTATAGCTACCTTCTAAAGCTGTGACTTTTTTCACATAACTCTCTCTAGCTTTTTCAGCATACTTGTTAAACTGCTCCATTTTTTCTTTTTTAGCTTCTTCAGATAAAAGATTAAATTCCTCTTCTGACGGCTTAAACTTTTCTAATTCTTGCTCAAACTCCTTTCGCAATTTGGAACCTTGCTCTTCAACTTGCTGCTGTATGTCCTTTATTACCAGCAAATCATCCAGTATTCTATAATTATCAACAGTTGCTGTTGCATGAGCATATGAACCGCATTCTGAACGATTATACACAATATATACTGCAAATATAGAAAAAAGCATGCTAATTGCTAAAAAGCATAAATGTAAATACTTCATTAAATTCCTCCTTCAATAGAAAACTTAACATTTGGCGAAAGTATAATATCATAACTTTCTTTTACCAATGGAAAACCAAAATCCAGCCTCATTCTTCCACCCAAAGGAGACGGCATTGAAAAACCGAAACCTGGTGAGATTCTTAAAAGTTTATTATCTTCATACATATCTTCACACCGGCCATCTCTGCAATCTGGGTCGAAAAGCGTTGCATAATCAATAAAAAGTGAACCCTTTATACCAGCTCGATCATATAATTTTGGCAATGGAAAATCAATTTGTTGTGTTGCGTTAAAGTAAAACCTTCCCCCTAAGGACTTTCCATTTTTTTCACTTTCTTTCTTTCTCTTTCTTGGACCAATGCCAGAAAGCTCAAACCCTCTGATTTCATTACCACCTTTAAAAAAATGTTGATCTACACCTAATGCTTTATCAGTATATGAAAAAATGTAACCTGCTGCCATTTTAAAACGAAATATTATGTCATCATCAAACTTTTTCAGTATAGGACGAGCAAAAAAAGATAAGGCTTCAGACTTTAGAAAATGTACATTTCCTCCAATCCCAGAAACATCTTGGCTCAAACGCAGTAAATATCCGTCTCTTGGAGAATACAGATTATCTAATTTGTTATATGTTAATGTATAACCCACTGCTGAGATTATACTTTTTTCTTCTTTGTTATCCCTATATATATAATTATGCTTATAAAAGTAACGGAGGGAATTTGTCAAATTTTCTGTTATTCCATACGATAATTTAGTTGAAAGTCCAAAGCTCTTACTTTTAAAGTCACTATTTGGCTTTTCATCCGTTTCATAAAATATACCAGCACCTAGTGACGTATCAGAATAATTAAAATTGTTCTCAACGATTTCCACATCAGTTAAAAAGGAGTATTTATCTCTCTTTAGGGCAAAAGAAAACTCTTTGCCAGTTCCAAATAAATTTGGTTCTTTTACACTAGCCTCAACAAAGGCTCCTCCAGGAAAAGACATCCCACCCGATAAAGAACATACACCTGTTCTTTTCTCTTTTACATTTAAATTCAAGTCGACAGCATCGTCGCTTACTGCATAGTTATCTATTTTCACCGATGAAAAAAAATCACTTCCAAGTAGTCTCCTACGTGATTTTTGAATTTCAGATATATTGTATGGGTCACCTTCTGTAATACTTAACTTACTTCTGATAACCTGGTCTAAAGTACGATCATTGCCATTAATTGTAATTTGATTTACATAAATCTTTTTACCTGGAGATATCTTATAAACTATATCCACAACATTACCATGCTCTATATAGTCAGAATTAACCTTTGCAAAAACGTACCCTTTTTCACTTAAATATTTACTTATCTTGTCTACCGTATTATTAACCTTAACTCTATTAAATACCTGATTGCTCTCTTCCGTCACAAGCCCTGAAATTTCCTGCTCAAAATGAACTTCAGACTCAATACTAATTTTACTACTTCCAAACCAATACTGCTGTCCTTCATCAACTAAAAAAGTCACATGCGCTTGATTTTGATCATCAATCTCAACAATTGGCTGAATTTTATTGTTGATATAACCATGAGATGAGTAAAAGCGATCAAGCAACTCTGTACTAATTAATAAATATTGAGGTGAGTAATGATTTGTGTCCTTAAAAATCGCACTAAATAACTTACTAAATATATTATTGTTATGTGTTTTTACAATTCTTTCTAACTCTTCACCAGAAAAGTTTTTATTGCCTACAAATTTTACACTTTTTACCTTAGAGGTTCTACCTTCATTTATTTTAAAAATTAAATTGACTTTGTTGTCATCAAGTTTAGCTAGCTCATATTTAACTTTAGCACCAATTCTTCCATTGTTTCTATAAGTTGTTACCAGGTTTAGCAAATCACTTTGTAATTTCGTCTCAGTAAAAATACTTTGTTCTTTAGATTGAATAACATTGGCTAGCAACACCTTATTATCAAACAATTTATTACCTTGTAGTATTATTCTCTCAATCAGTGGATTTTCTTTAACCTTTATAACGAGATTTTTTTCTTCATCAATGTAAGCACTCACACTTTCAAATAATTTCTTGGTATATAGATTCTTTACAACTAAATTTATATCATTATCGTCAACATAATCACCAGCACTTAGCTGTACGTAAAACTCTATTGTTTGTACACTCAACCTCTCGTTACCTATAATCTTAATACTTTTTATTTGTATTTTGTTTTCTAATGCAACAAGCAACAAAGGAACGAAAATTATTAGCAGTGTACAAAATATCTTTTTCATATATTACTGAAAAAAACGTGCCGAATATCATTAAAAACTGCAACTGCCATCAATAAAAATAAGACAGAAGCTCCAAAAGCAGCTGCGTACTTTTGGTACTTTAAACTTAGATCTCTACGTGTAACCGCTTCTATAATATAGTGAAACAAATGCCCGCCATCCAACAGAGGGATTGGTAATAAATTAATAGCAGCTAAATTAATTGAAATAACAGCCATAAAGTACAAAATAGCCATTATCCCCTTTTTAGCTGATTGACCAGAATATTTTGCTATTTTTAATGGCCCACCTATTTCATTAACACTGCGCTTTCCGACTACAATTTGAGCAATTGCTTTGATTGTTAACTGCATAGCATAGTACGTTTCACTTATCGATAAACCCACAGCTCCAAGAAAAGATGATTGCTTTAAATTCCGCATATCAATTGAAGTGATCCCGATACTCTCTTTCTCTATAATGTTACCAAAAGCGTCTTTGTCTTTTATCATTAAAGGAGTGAGATTTACTTTGTGCTTTTCTTTATTTCTTTCATACTCAATTTCCATTTCCGTTTTCGGATTGGACATAACTAGGCGTGCAATATCTTCAAAATACTCTATTTTATGATTATTAATACGGGTTATAGTATCACCTGGCAGCAAACCAGATTGTTCAGCCGCACTACCTTTTATAATATTGCCAATTACTGAAGGTGTGCGATAATATCCCTCTACATAAAAAAACATTGTTAAGGCTATCACAGTAAATATAATATTTGCAAAAGGTCCAGCAAAAACTATTGCTGCTTTTTGATATCGCGGCTTTACATAAAACGAATGCAGCTTTTCCTCTTCAGTTAATTCTTTCTCTGCTACACGAAAACTTGCTTCATTTGTATCCCCTAGCATTTTAACATAACCACCAAGTGGAATAGCACTTAATTTCCACTTAGTACCAGACTTATCATAAAAGCCGCAAATTTCTGGGCCAAATCCTATAGAGAATGATTCAACTTTGACTCCACAAATTTTTGCAACTATATAATGTCCAAATTCGTGTACAAAGACTATAACGAAAATTATTAAAAAAAATGATAAATAATATATTTTATCACCGATAAGATTAGTAATTAATTCCACCTATATATTCAGATATTAATCAAATGTTAATTATATTAAAGCACACCCTTCTTGACAAGGAGATAATATTACTTTTTAATAAAAAAAACTTAATATGTAATGGTAGATATCTCCTTGCTAAGAAGAAAATTAATGTACAGAAGTTGGCATAGAGGCTGCAAAGAAACTGATATACTTTTAGGCAATTTTGCATTAAAATATCTTAACCAATTCTCTCTTAATGAACTGATAGAATACGAAAAAATAGTTGATCTTGATGATCATGAGTTGTATTGCTATATAACTAACAAAAAAGAATTTCCTTCCCATTTAGATAAAAAAATATTTAATCTGCTATGCGCTCAATAATCTTATCAACTCTACTTAGCAATTCAGTATATTCCATCTTCTGTGCATCTCTGTATTCCTTGTATTCTTGCTTTGTTTTATCTAATTGTCTGGTTAATTCCAAGATTTGATCTTCAAGCGTCAGAGCTGCAAGCAAAAAATTCAGTACATCGGAACCCTTACCGCCAGTTTTTTTAGATATAGAAATAACTAATTTATTAAAACGGTCAACTAAATACAGCAAATGACTTTTTTTTTCATCTTCACAGGATATCTTATACTTGTTGTTATGTATAGTAACTTCTATTACTTGCATTCTGAGTTATAGTTTACACAATTGAGCAAGCTTTTACTGCTACGAAAATATACTTTAAAATACTTATCTTTCTTAAAATTACCTAATATAGAATGTTCTTCTTTTATATTATAACTCCTGATTGAAAAAGAAGCAAAGCCCCTAAATTCTATTCTATTATGGTCTTCTAGCGTTTCTGTCAGCATCTCAAAAAACCTATCTACTACTGTCATAGTCACCCTCTTATCAAAAGAGGGAAATTTTTTTACAACTTTGTTAATTATATCAGACTTTGTCGCCATCATTATTTAACAGATAGCATTATTTTATATCCCTCAATACCCAATACTTCAGCCTCTATTCGTTCAGATATAGAAAATTTCCTATTTTCTGGTAGATTTTCCTGCCCTATTAAAATAGCTACATCATTACCAGCATCAACAAGTAATCCACTATCTTCTTTCTTGCTTACTGTAACTTGTATTTTATCTCCTACCTTAACCCTCTTTATCAACTCTTCTAAAGGATCATATTCTATCTGCTTTACACCCATGTAGATCTTCATCCGATTCACATTAGCTCTTATCACCTTTGCCTCTATTCTATCACCTATATTACATCTTTTAATTTCATCTGCACCATCGTCAGACCAACTTAAATCCTTTGCATATATTGTCCCCTCCACATTTTCATCTATTTCAGGATCATCGAAAGTAACGGATAGGTGCAATCCCATATTGTTTTTGATCTCACAAGATAAAATGGAACCAGGAGGGTATTTATCGATAAATATCTGCCAAGGATTAGCTATACATTCTCTTATACTTAAACTCATTCGATTTTTAGCAACATCAATACCGAGAACTTTCACATTTACTTCTTGCCCCCTCGTCATAATGCTACTAATTGGCAAATTACTTTTGGTCCAAGCAATTTCTGATGAATGCACTAGACCTTCAACTCCAGGCTCAAGTTCAATAAATAAACCATAATCTTCTATGCTTGCTACACGACCTTTATATATACTATCAACCGGATATTTTGACTCAATATCCTGCCAAGGATTGTCCTCTAATTGTTTCACGCCTAAAGAAACCTTAGCATTCTCTTTATCTACTTTTATAATCTTAACCCTAATTGTCTGACCACAAGTAAAAATTGCAGAAGGGTGACTAACTCTAGTCCAAGATATATCTGTAATATGCAATAAACCATCTATTATCCCAGCTTCATCCGATTCGTGAATACCAACAAATACACCATAATTAGTAATACTTTTTATCTTTCCTTCTATTATATCTCCCTCATTCAAAGACTCTAAAAACTTCAATTTTTCACCTGCATGTAACTTCTCTAGAACTAACTTTCTTGATACAACAATATTACCCTGTTTCTTATCCATTTTAAGGATCATAAATTTTTGCTCAGTATCAATCAGGTGAGTTGCATCTTTTACTTGCTTTAAATCAACATGGCTCAGCGGCAGAAATGCATTTAAACCGTCACCAAGATCAACAACAAAACCACATTTTATCGAACGTTTAATTACTCCCCCTACTTCAGATTGCGCAGCCATATCAGCTTCTAACTTGTTCCACTTTTCATCTTTAATTGCCTTTTCACGACTAAGAACTACATTTCCGTTATAGTCTTCAATCCTTTCAACATACGCTCTTATCTTAGAACCAATAGTAACCTCATCATTGGAACCCAATTCTTTTATGAGTATCCTACCATCAGATTTTAAACCAACATCAACTACAATATCATTAGGGTTAACCCTAGTTACTATACCTTCAACTACATCACCTTCTTTTACCTTTATCTTCCTAATAAACGAATCTTCAAAAACGTTGCTATCCTCTAATGACTCTTGACATATTTCATCTATATCTACAAACTTGTTGGATGATAATCTTTTGATAGTAAAGGGTTCTGTGTTCATATATTTTATATCTACTAAAATCTATATATTATATGATACTAGCAGTTAGTGACAAGTAATTTTTTAATAGAATGGACACTATTACAAATGAAAAATGGATTAAGTCATTTTCCAGAAGATCTAGATTAAAGCCAGTTATCAATGAGGTATTAGATAAATATTCTATCCAAAATAGCAAAGAATACATAGAAAAAGTCGTGGATTCGCAGAAGCGTATATGGCTAGAGATAGGATTTGGTAGTGGCGAAAACATGCTTTACCAAGCACAGAATGAAACTGACGTATTGTTAATAGGATGTGAACCTTACCTAAAAGGTGTTTCCAAATTACTAACAAACATAGAAAATAATAATATAGAAAACATTTTGATATGGATAGATGATGCGCGTAAATTAATCATAAACTTTCCTGACAATAGCATTGAAAGATTTTTCATCTTATTTCCAGATCCATGGCCAAAACGGAGTCATAATAAAAGGCGGTTAATTAATGCAGAATTTTTAGCCTTACTCGCAGAAAAAATGTTGAACTCAGGGAATATAACAATAGCAACAGACCATCAAGATTATGCAGAATGGATAATATCACATATAAAACAATGTCACCATCTAACATATAAAGAAGAAAATTTTGTGAATTTTCCAGTTACAAAGTACTATAAGAAAGCTCTTAATTGCCAACATAAAGTAAAATTTTTTAAAGTCAGTAAACTTCTTACATAAATCTTTAAATTATCCAAATAGCATGCGAAACAGTTTTTCCATATAATTCTGCTCTTCTACATCGTTCATTGTATAAAGTGGTATAATTTGCTCTTTAATATCTGGCATCTCTATGATAACTTTACCAATCTGTTGCCCCTTTTTTATCGGCGCAGGCACCATATTCATATACTCAATGCGCACCTTAACTTTATCACGCATACTACGATTATAGGATATAACTACATCATTTTTTACTGTTACTGGTACTTTTCTATCTTTCCCATATAAAACATCCACTTCCTCAACAATGTCGTCCTTGGCGAAGATCTTTTTAGTATTGAAGTGATTAAAAGAGTATAATAACAACCTTTTTGCCTCTACTATCCGTTCTTTTTCTGTGCTTAATCCATTTACAATAACAAAGATTCTCCTATTATCTCGTTTTGCCGATATACCAATACCATAACCGCCGGTATTTGTATTACCAGTTTTTAATCCATCAACTCCAATATCTTGAAAAAGTAAAAGGTTTTTATTCTTCTGCACAACATTATTAAACGTAATATACTGTTTAGAAAATAGCTTATAATATTCAGGAAAATCAGTAAAAATTCTTTTTGACAATATTGCTAAATCCCTCGCGCTCATAAAATGGTCCTCATCTGGCCACCCACTTGAGTTGACAAAATGACTATTATTAAGATTGAGTCTCTGTGCTATTTCATTCATTTCAAGTACAAAATTTTCCTCTGAGCCTGCAATACCCTCCGCTAAAGTAATGCATGCATCATTCCCTGAAGCTATAATAACTCCCTCTAATAAATCTCTGACTGTTACAAGCTGCCCTTCCCTAAGAAACATTGATGACCCCTTCCTCTCCCACGCTTCTCTACTCACTTGAAATTTATCTTCCATGCTAATCATGCCAGCTTTTAAGTAATCAAAGGCTATATATAATGTCATCAGTTTACTCATTGAAGATGGAGCCATTTGTTCATCAGCATTGTGCTCAAATATAAATAAATCTGATGTGAGATCTAAAACAACCGCTTGTTTTGCTTTAGTCCTAAATTGGTAACCATATGAGTAAAAAGGTAGTATAAAAATTAACAGTAAAATTATAGATTTTCTCAACATATTTATAATTTAATGAACGTTACGGTTTTATAGAAGTTTTTCAATAAAATTGTTATATGATACACTTTAATATGTAATATATCACAAAATATAAAAACCATGAACAGATGTTTTTGAAAGCGGTAATACTTATATTAAAGATTAATAAAGTCTAAGCCTATGAGATACATCTCCGTTGATTCCGATCTACTTGCTTGAGGTTTAAAGTACTTTACTGTCTTAAACACTTCTTTTAATTTACTACAGAAATCCTTATCGGACTCTCCTTGAAAAATCTTTACTACAAACTTACCACCATGATTCAAAAAATGCTTAGCAAAATTCAACGCTGCCTCGCATAAAAGCATAATCCTAATGTGATCTAACGACTGCAACCCGCAAGCGCTGGGAGCCATATCGGATAAAACAACATCAAATTTTTGATCTTTAAACTTTTCCTTTAAAATTTCAAATTCATTTATTATATCACATTTTATAAATTCCATCCCCTCAATTGCCACCATTGGTTTTATATCAATTGCAAACACCTCCTTAGCCTTTTGAGATGCAACTTGTGACCAGCCACCAGGATAAGCACCAAGGTCAATAACTCTTTGTCCAGATTTAAATAGCTTAAATTTGTTATCTATTTCTATCAGCTTATATGCTGAACGTGACCTATAGCCATCTTTGTTTGTCCTGCGTACATATTGATCATTTAAGTGACGCTGCAACCACCTCGTTGAAGATAGCTTTCTACCCCTTGCCGTTTTAACTTTTGTTTTTATTGATCTTACCCCGAAAACTACTTATTATTTATTATATCTTTTAGCTCTCTTTCAACTATTTCTTTCACTAGCTTGTGTAGGTGTTTATTGAGCCACTCAGATAACTCAGGCTTTAATAGAGATACAACTAATTCTTCTACAGTCAAAGTCGGTTTTGGTTGTTGTTTCTGCTGTAGTTCACTTTGCATTTTCCCAAGCAGAACTCTTATTTCCTCTATATTCTCTTTCAAAATAAGGTGATCGTTACCCATATCATTACCTTTAGTACTGTACAATCGGTCATTGCTTTCTACTTTTTCCTCTACTTCATAACTCTGACTCTCTACTTTTTCTTCTGTTTTAGAATCTTGATTAGAAAGAATTGCATCATAAATCATGTCTTCAGCTTGCTCTTCACTGTTAACATTTTCTTCGCTATTTTCTGCATCATCCTCTTCATCTTCACTCTCAGGTAGATATTCTTCCTTAAGAGGCAATATATCCTCTTCCCCATCGTTATTCTTACTATTACTGGAGCCTTTACCAGATATAGCTTTTTTTATATCCTCTAAAATGTCTCTCACAGAGTGATTATTTTGTTCATCGTACATAATTTAATACCCACCTAATAATAATCTTCTAAAGTTTTATACTGTTTATTATAAATAGCAAGTTATAAACACTGATCACGTAATTACTTCTTGCTTCAGCCAAGCCTGACCGTGCCTTAAATAGCGTATCTTCAGCTTCTAACAGATCAGTTGTGCTCTTTAAATTCAGATTCACCTCTTTTTCAACTCCTTCCAATGCCAAAGTCGCTGCCTTTTCTGCTTCTTGACTTGCTTTAATCATAGTTCTCGCAGTTAAAAGATTATTCCAAACATTTATAACTACTTGCTCAACATCTTTCACTACTTCACGATAAGCATAAGTATATCTTTTTACATCCATTTGAGCCTTGCCAACACCAAAAACATTTGTTCCTCTTTGCAGAATAGGAATATCAAGAGTAAAAGTAATACCAACATTATTAAAAAATCTATCAAAAGTATCATTCTCAGAAATGTACTTATTTACATTCAAACTCAAAGAAGGTAAAAACCTAGATGCCTCAGCACGTACTTCCATGCGAGCAGCACTTCTTCTATAGGCCGCCTCCTTTAAATTTAAATTACTACTCTTTACTAAACTCAAACATTCATCTAACTCTGGAACAGACGGTAAAAAAAGCTCATCAATTTCAGAAAGATCATCCACTTCTTCCCCAATTAAGTGATAATAAGCTACCTTTGCTAGTTTAAATTTACCCTCAGCATCCACTCTTTCAGATATCGATGACGAAAATTTTGCCTTTGCTAGTGAAACTTCAGCATTTGTAACCTCGCTGAGAGAAAAGCGTTTTTGCATAGCAGATAAATGTTCTAAAGCAATACGTTCTTTGTGCTCTCTCAGTTTTAAGATTTCTGTTTTCTTTAACACATCAACATAAGCTTTTATAGCACTAAGCGCAACCTCCTGCTTCAATTGATGTAATTTTATCTTCTCTACTCTTAAAAGGTATTGCGAACGATTAAATGTGGCAAAATTACCACCACCATCTATCAATTTCTGAGTTAGCATTAATCTGCTTGTGCCATTATATTGAGGCTGAAGGCTCTCATCAAATCTATATTGCAGAACAGCCTCAGGTAAAAACCCAGCCACTCCAGATGACTTAAGTTGCTTTTCTGCACTTTTATATTGATAAAATTGAGATTTTACCTTCGCACTATTTTTGACTGCTTTTTCTATTGCCTCTTCCAAATCAATAGCATGGCAATTTAAAGCACTTAAAAAAACTGAAATTGCTATTATTAATCTAAGCATTTTACGTATATTGCCACAAACATTTTCGTTGTTAATATTTTTAGCACAGATCGCTTTTATAATCAACGAATATCTTGACACTCCCTAGTAATCAAGTGTACAGTAATTAATTATAAATTTAATGCTGTAATGAAAACTTTCTTCTTAAAAGAAAAACAAATTGATAAAAAGTGGCTTCTTATAAATGCTGAAGGACTAGTGGTAGGTAGATTAGCAGCATTCATTGCGACACTATTGCGTGGGAAACATAAACCTGAATATACACCTCACATGGACTGTGGCGACAATGTGATCATTATCAATGCAGAGAAAGTTCACTTTACTGGAAAGAAACTCAAGGATAAAATTTACTATAGACACACAGGTTATCCTGGAGGTTTAAAGCAAACTACTCCATCTAACATTCTAAACGGTAAATTTCCTGAGCGTGTAATAGAAATGGCAGTCAAAAGAATGCTCGATGATGGGCCTATGGCACGCAAGCGTTTAAGTAATTTATATATATATTCTGGTCCACAGCATAAACATCAAGGGCAGCAGCCTAAGGAGATAGATTTTGCCTCTTTAAATCGTAAAAATAAAAAGTAATGGAGTAAAAATGAGAAATCTAGCAGTTAAGAAAACAGAAAAACCAGCTATTGACAAGTTCGGTCGTTCTTATGCAACAGGTAGAAGAAAAGAAGCTGTAGCAAGAGTGTGGATAAAGCCAGGAAGTGGAAAGGTTACTGTCAATAAAAAGCTCGACCTTATTTCTTATTTTAAGCGTGAATCTATCTGCCAACTCGTAAAAATGCCATTTATTGCTACTTTAACAGCGGATAAATATGATGTATTTGCAACTGTAAAAGGTGGTGGTTTGTCTGGGCAAGCAGGTGCTTTAGCTCACGGTATAAGCAGAGCTTTAGGCAGTATTAGCGATGATTTACACACTATGTTACGTCATGGTGGTTTCTTAACTCGTGATCCACGTGTCGTTGAACGTAAAAAATACGGCCAGCATAAAGCACGTAAGAAATGTCAATACTCTAAGAGATAAAAAGATTTTCGCGTTCTGTTGGTATTCTAATTCCGGGCTGTATAGTATTTCTTTTTTATATACAAAAAAGAGTTAACCTGTAGAATTATAAATAAGATCATCTTTTTACTCCTATGCTTCTTAATTCTATTGCTCCAGTTATCTGTTTATTGTTATCTACATTATTATTTATATATTTAACCAAAAAAAACAGAAAACTTAGCGAAAGTAATCTATACAAAGTAGAGCAGGAATTACAAGAAGCAAAACAGGCTTTGATTATAAAAGCCGAGGAAATCACGGATTTAAAAGTAAAAAAAGCAGAGCTTGAAGTGACTCTGCAAAATGAACGTAATGAGAAGAAAAAAGAGATTGAATTACTAACAAAGGCAGAAGAAAGATTGACAAACGCTTTTAAGTCCCTTTCTCTTGATGCACTACAGGCTAACAATGATAATTTTCTCAGCTTAGCAAAAGAGGTTATTGACAACAAACTAAAAGAAACTGAAAACGATTTCAAAAAAAGACAAGCTACAATTAATGAAGCTGTCACTCCAATAAAAGAAAAACTAGAAAAATTTGACAATGAAATACGCGCTCTCGAAAAAGAGAGGATCGGAGCATATCAGGGTTTAAGAGAGCAAATTGGAGCACTAATGAATCAAACCTCCACGCTCGCCAATGCTTTGAGAAAACCACACATAAGAGGTAAATGGGGCGAAATGCAATTAAAAAGAGTAGTTGAAATGGCAGGAATGATAGAATATTGCGATTTTCTCATTCAACCTTCAGTAACTGATAAAAATAGCGATAATTTACTGCGTCCTGATTTGATAATAAGAATGCCATCAGGGAAGCAGATCATAGTAGATGCTAAAGTTCCCCTTGATTCTTATCTTGATGCTGTATCACATAATGATTTACAGGTACAAAAAGAAAAGCTAAAAGACCATTCGCTAGCAATAAAGAAGCATATAAATGAGCTGAGTAAAAAAGAATATTGGAACCAATTTGAAAACACACCAGAACTTGTAGTTCTATTTCTCACTGGAGAGGGAGTTTTTAGTGCAGCACTTGAGCATGAGCCTGCATTAATTGAAATTGGTGTAGAAAAAAAAGTGATCATTGCAACACCTATTACTTTAATCGCACTACTCAGAGCAATCGCGTATGGATGGAAGCAAGAAATGATAGCTGAAAGTGCCAAAAAAATTAGTGAATTGGGACATATATTATACGAGCGTATCTGCACTATGGGTGAAAACTTTGACAATTTACGCAAAAGTTTAAAAAGCGCCGTAGACCACTATAATAAAACTGCTGGTTCACTTGAAGCAAGGGTGCTACCTGCTGCCAGAGAGTTCAATAAACTTGGTATACATTCAAAAAATAAAGAATTGGGTATAGTAAAAGAGCTTGAATCTGCACCACGAAAATTACATGTTGAGGAACTACAGACAACAGAGTAAACATCTAATTTTATATACCTTATTATGCTACAATGTCTTAATAAGGATTATACTCCTTGCGTTCTTCAAGCCCATCTTTGTGTAATTTAGCCTTCAATAATCTTAAAATAGGTAGCAAGTTATCATTAATTGACAAACACAATACTTCTTTATTGAGATAACTAGTTAAACAACCTGCCTTACTTTTAATCTCCTCCTCTGTTAGCAAGTCGCACTTATTTAACACTACAACTTCTTCTTTCTCTGCAAGGTTACTATTATAAAGCTCCAGCTCATTATGTGTGCAGTTATATGCTGCTATTAAATCATCATGGGTTACATCAATCAGATGAAGTAAGATTTTGCACCTTTCTATATGTTTTAAAAACTTATGCCCTAGACCAACTCCAAGGTGAGCATTAGCAATTATCCCAGGAATATCCGCTATAACAATTTCACTATCATCTATTTTTGCAATGCCTAAATGAGGTCTCAAAGTGGTAAATGGATAATCCCCTACTTTTGAATCTGAATTAGAACAACGGGTTAGGAATTTTGATTTACCTGCATTTGGCATACCAACAATTCCAACATCAGATAAAACCTTAAGTTCTAAAGATATATATTTTACTTCTCCAGGATGACCATGAGTAAAATGCCTTGGAGCTTTATTAGTTGCAGACTTAAAATGAGTGTTTCCAATTCCTCCCTTACCACCCTGTGCTACCAAAAATTCCACACCAGCTTTATCAAGATCAGCTATAATATCTTCGGTCTCTTCATCAATTATCTGCGTACCAACTGGAACTTTTAGTACAACATCCTTTCCAGCAGCACCTGATTTATTTCTCCCAGAACCGTTTTTTCCATTCTCAGCTTTTATACGCTGCCTATAACGTAGATCAAGTAAAGTACTGAGATTCCCGTCTGTCACAAAAATTATGCTTCCTCCCCTACCTCCATTACCGCCATCTGGGCCACCAAATTCAACAAACTTTTCACGACGAAAACTTGCACAACCATCACCCCCATCACCTGCTTTTAAGTGTAGTGTTACTTCATCAATAAAGCTCATAGGAACTCACAATTATACTGGGCACCTTCCTTTAACGCACTCTCTATCCTAATCAATTCGTTATACTTCGCTAGTCTATCAGAACGTGATAACGACCCACTCTTTATTTGCCCACAATTTGATGCCACTGCTATGTGTGATATAGTCGTATCTTCAGTTTCTCCAGAGCGATGGGAAATCACAGCCTTGTACCCATTTGACATAGCCATTTCTATAGCATCGAAAGTCTCAGTTAGTGTTCCTATTTGATTCGGTTTAATCAACACAGAATTAGCCATTTTCTGCCTTATACCTTCACTTATTAATTTGCAATTCGTAACAAACAAATCATCTCCTACTAATTGAACTCTATCACCTAGCTTTGCAGTAATAAGTTTCCAGCCATTATAATCATCTTCGCTCATCGCATCTTCTATAGAAACTATGGGGTATTTCTCCACTAGATCGTAATAATACTCTACCAATTCTTCTGAAGTTAATTCTTTGTTTTCAAATTTGTAAATTTTGTCTTTATAAAAAGTAGATGAAGCAACATCAAGTCCAAGTGCAAAATTGTTAAAATAACCAGCTAATTCTATAGCCTGCATAATCAAGTCTATCGCTTCTTTAGTCTTCTCAATATTTGGAGCAAATCCACCTTCGTCTCCAACATTTGTGCTATAGCCTTTTCTTTTAAGAATACTGCGCAAGTTGTGAAATACCTCCGCAGACATCCTAAGTGCATCACTAAAAGTATCAGCTCTAATAGGAAGAATCATAAATTCCTGAAAATCTAACTTATTATCTGCATGCACTCCGCCATTAATAATGTTGATTAACGGCATTGGCATAACTTTCGCTTTAGCCCCTCCTAAATATCTATATAGCGGCATATTTAAACTATTCGCAACAGCCTTCGCCGCAGCAAGAGAGACCCCCAAGGTCGCATTTGCCCCAAGATTAGATTTATTTTCTGTTCCATCCAAACCGATTAAAGTTCCATCTATGAGATGTTGATCAGCTGCATCCATACCGATAATTTTGTTTGATATCACTTCATTTATTGTCTGAACAGCTTTTAACACTCCCTTACCACAATATCTCTTTTCATCTTGATCCCTCAGCTCCAGAGCTTCCAATTTACCAGTTGAAGCTCCAGAAGGTACAGATGATCTGCCTATTGCTCCATCACAGAGTTCGATTTCCACTTCAACAGTCGGATACCCTCTACTATCTAAAATTTCTCTTGCAAATACACTATTAATAGCTTTTTTCATTATTTATCTCCTGCCATAAGTTTTGCTGTTTCCTGTGCCAGCCTAGCTATATTACCACCTGCACCAATAAATAATACCATATCACCTGGATCTGTGAAATCATTAATGAAACGAGTAATCAATAAGGAGTCATTCATAATCTCTACATGACTATCCACCAAAGCCTCCTGTATATCTTCTAGACTACAGCCAGGAATACATTCGTCTTCAGGTGGATGCACAGGCGTAAGGATAATATAATCAAACATCTTGAAAACTTTTATGAACTCATCAAAGAAATTTCGAATGCGAGCAAAACGAAGCAGCTCGATAACACCTATTACTTTCCCTTCACTAATAGAACGTGTGGCAGTTAAGGTTGCATGTATTTCTGTTGGATGATGTGCATAGTCTTCAATTAATCTTATACCATTAATATTAGCAACTGTGGTAAATCTTCTCTTCACTCCTTTAAATTCGGAAAGACCTTTTCTAATACCTTCTTCACTAATTTCCAATTTTACTGCTACTGATATTGCAGCTAATGCATTACTAACTTTATGAATTCCTACTGCATTTGATAGTAGCACATTATTTAGGCTATACTTCTTTTCACTATAGTTAACTAACACATCAAATCCTATACTATCGGCATATTGCATAATATTAGTAGCTATTATATTGGCATCTGCAAATCCAAATGTTATTGCATTATAGTTAATATCCACAGATACCGGTAGAACAGCATAATCAGCTTTACTTATAAACTGCTGAAATGCACATTTAATATTATCAGATGTACCATAATAATCTATATGATCATCATTAATGCTAGTTACAACTGCAACGTCAGCAGGAATCTTCAGTGCAGTCCCATCTGATTCATCAGCTTCAAGTAAAAAAATATTACCTCTCCCGAATTTTGCATTACTTTGATACGAATTTAAAACTCCCCCTGCAATCACAATTGCATCAACATTAGAATAATCGAAAATAGACGCAACTATTGCTGTTGTCGTTGTTTTTCCACTTGAACCCGAAACTGCTATTGTATATTTATCTTCAGCTAACTCAGCAAGAATCTCAGATCTGTGCATAACAACTTTATTATTTTCCCTTGCTGCAACTAACTCCACGTTATCAGGCTTGATTGCAGAAGAATATATAACGGTTTGTGCGTGAACAATGTTACTAGCACTATGTCCAATATATACTTCTATGCCAAATTTCCTTAATCTCTCTACATTACCATTTGAATGTTCATCGCTACCTTGAACTCTATAGCCAAGGTTATAAAGAATTTCAGCAATGGCACTCATCCCAATTCCACCTATACCAATAACATGTACTATCTTGGTGTTATTCATCTTTAGAGATTTACTTCATCTTTAGGTGAACTATACTTTAAAATTACAGGAGAGAGAATCTTTTTAAGATGCAAATGAAATGATAAGAAAACTAATACTTTTATGCCTAATACTCATTACAGTAAGTAACTGTAGTTTTAGCTATAAACATCATAAAAAACCTGGCTATTACAAAATAGGCAGTAGTTACACAATAAAAGGTATCACTTACCATCCAAAAACTTACAATCACTATGAAGAAGTAGGAGTTGCGTCTTGGTATGGAGTGGAGGATCATGGAAAACCCACAGCAAATGGTGAAACATTTAATCGCCACTTAGTGAGTGCAGCACACAAAACATTACCACTGCCATGCTATGTGCTTATTACTAACCTTAAAAACGGTAAGGAACTTATCGTAAGAGTAAATGATAGAGGGCCATTTTTTGAAAATAGAATAATAGACCTTTCAGAAAAAGCAGCAGAGATTTTAGGGTTCCATGAAGAAGGATTAACAAGAGTTAAGATCAAATACCTAAAAAAAATGTCTGAGCAATTAATAAAGAAAAATCCACATTATAAAAAACAATATGAAAAAGCAATACAGGTATACCATCCTAAAAAAGTTACCGTTGAAAGCAAAGGATACATCGCATTCTTTGAAGATATCCACACAGCTAAATCAACAGCATCAAAGCTTCGCAACCAAGGAATTAAGAACGTTAAATTGTTATTCAAGGATCGTAGATATTGCATAAAAATAAGTTAACATCTACATCCTTACTCGTTTTACTCTCATTCCATAGTTCAGGTTATCACTCCAACCCCTGTCCCTGATGCTATCCAACTATAAATGAAGTAAAGCTTAGGACGTTTTCGATTGCATGGAATACGCAATGGGAGTAGAAAAAATATGCATCAAAAAATTTACTGATTAGGAAATTCCTGTCTGCTCATTGTAAAAGCAGCGCTAGATGCCACACAACTGGTAGCCTCCTATTTTGTAAAGAGAAATATCCCGGCTCGTTTTTCTACTATTTGTAACTCATAATTGGAATTCACAAGAAGATCTGTAACATAAATATTACTTGCATTTTGATCTAAATAATTTATCCTTAATAAAATAAATGAGGGGGGTATAGCTCAGCTGGTAGAGCATCTGTTTTGCACGCAGAAGGTCAGCGGTTCGATCCCGCTTGCCTCCACCGATGTATTTTTCTTAACCCATCTATATGTCAGATCTAGCATGATGCAAAACTTCCTAAAACAGCTAGATTTAAGCTCCTATAAATAGGGTATTTCACTTCACATTTTTTGCTATAAAAGCCACATATTTTTACATAATACATTAATAATGTTCTCTTTTTCTCTATGATATATGGTAAAGTCAATAATAGAATTTTACTCAACGGTAGAGACAGCTATATTGCTGCTATTTACAGTACAAGTGTTTTTGTCTGAAACACGTAAAAATATTTCCTGACTTATATACAACAATAGAATCTTTTAATAAGCTACAGCATATTTTCTTCTGCAATAGCTTCTTCTTCTATTGTTTGTCTTGTCAGGATGCCATTTTAGTGCAAACTTCTTATACTGTCTTTTGATTTCTTCTGTAGTTGCTTCTCCATTTATTTCAAATAACTCAAGTGCTTGTCTTTAAACTTCATAATTTTCCGTATTAAATTAAATACATGCTAATCATACACCTTTTGTTTTAAAAAGCAAATAAATAAGAGATAGCTAGTTTCATTTGCATAACCAATTCATATAAATGGTAAAGAGCACAGCATACGGATTTAGATGAGTTTTATAGTAACGTTAACATCAAAACAAGCTTAAGGATTGGGAAGAATATTATAATACACAGCGTCCTCATAGCTCTCTTCATGGAAAGACTCCTTGGGAGAAATATAAAGAACTGGAAAAAACAACTCCTTGTCTAAGTGAAATACAAAAAAATTATATCTCGTCAAAAGAGATGTTCGTCATGCAAAATTACAAAAGAGTTAAAGTCACTTCAAAAATACAAGACCTCTTAACATGTATTCCAAATTCAGACTTGACCTGACAAATCAGTTACAACAATCTCTATGAATCACACACACCAATACTAATTATTACAAGATTTTATCTCATGCAATATTTTCATCTGATCTTCCCATAAAATACTCATCCTAGTACCCATAAAATTATTTAGTCTGATATGGGCTGGCTGTTTTCCCTCCAATATTGCTTCTTTTATTTTCGGTGCAAGAAAGTTTAGCTGCAAGATTGAGCGTACGTACTTTGGACACGCTATTTTATTTGCTAAGCATATTTCTTTTATGTTTGCATATTTTCCTTCATCTAGCTGACTTTGCCACAGATTTGCCCTTACTAATGATTTTAAGAGTAAATCGTTTCTTTTTTCTTTTATTTCACCTTCAGCAACTAGAATCATACTTTTGCCACTGCATTTCTTCAACTTATATTCAACAAAAACTTCGATATCTTCTCCTTTAGCTTCTATCGGGTCACTATACTTCTCTACCAAGCTTTTTAATCCCTCTCCTCTTATCTCTATTTTAAACCCATTCTCTTTAAACCAAATTGTTTTTATTAATAAGTGAATTATATCTTGCTGCTCTACTGGAAATATATTTTCCCACATTTGGCTGATTTTCTGCAAAGTTTCTAGAACTACTGCTTCTTTATCTTCTTTTCCTTTGAAAGCTTGTTCCATTAGCTCAGTATTACTCATTATTAAAGGCATTTGTTCTATTATCATTTGCTCTATTTCTCCCGCTGCAATGGTATGATCTTTTCCTCTACATTCTATTCCCTTTAAATATTTTCCACATACGTAATACCTATACTCTCTATTTTTCTTTTTTGTATAAGTTGGCTGCATCGCAGCATCACACTCATAGCAACGCATTAATCCTTTCAATAAGACAACTTCTCTTTTAGCAGCTATGTGCTCTCTTGTTCTGATATTTTCCTTTGCTTTATTCCATAACTCTTCATCTATTATTGCTTCGTGCTTTCCTTTATATAATGTTCCTTTGTGAATTACAAAACCTATATATGTTGCATTAGTTAATATTCCTCTTACGGTTGCTTTCTTAAATTCTTTTCCTTTTTCTCCTTTGCTTTCCTTTGTTCGATAACCTTTCTCATTTAGCTCTTTAGCTACATTAGTCATCGATTTCATCTCTACAAAACTTTCAAAAATTTGCTTTACTAGCTCCGCTTCTCTTTCATTCACTATTAGTTTTTTCTCTATTGCATCATATCCTAAGGGTACTCTGCTTCCCATCCATAATCCTTTCTTTCTTGATGCTGCTATCTTATCTCTTATTCTCTCGCTTGCTAGCTCCCTTTCATATTGCGCAAAGCTTAGTATTATATTTAACATCAACCTTCCTACTGAATCTGCTGTGTTAAATGATTCTGTTACTGATACAAATGTTACTCCTCGTTTCTCAAAAAAGTCTGCTATCTTTGCAAAGTCCAGCAATGACCTTGATAACCGATCTATTTTATATACTATTACTAGGTCTATTTTTCCTCTCTCTATATCTTCTAGTAGTTCTCTCAATCCTGGCCTTTCTAAATTTCCTCCGCTATATCCTCCATCATCATACTTCTTTTCTATCACTTTCCATCCTTCAAGTCTTCTACTTGCTATATAACTCTCCCCGGCTATTCTTTGTGCATCTAAACTGTTGAATGCTTGATTGAGCCCTTCTTCACATGATTTTCTCGTATATATTGCACACCTAATTTGCTTTAACATTTTTTACTCCGAAAAATACTAATCCATTCCACTTTGTTCCTGTAATTTTATAGGCTATTGCTGATAGCGACCTATATGGTTGTCCCCTATATATGTATCCCCTACTACTTACTTTTACTTCATGTTCTTCTCCTCTATACTCTTTGACTATCCTTGTTCCTTCTGATAATGATGATTGTTTTATCTTCTTCCCTTGCCTCATTTCTTCTACTAAATAGTCCAGCGTCTTAGTTGCTTTTTCTGACAATATTCCATACTCCTTTTCTTGCAATCTATAGGCCAACCATTTTATAAAGTATTCTCTTCTATATGGTGGTGCTTTTGCCTTAGATTCTTTCTCATACATTCTCCTCAATTCTTGTGATGTTTTTGTTGTTAACGATAATACTTCTTGTCTTATGCTCATTTGTCTCCTTTATTAATAGTTAGGTTGGCTTAAAAAGACACTTGCTTACTTTTCTTTATTCATGAAACTTCCTATTGCCGTCGCATAGCCACATTGTTTCCCATTAGCTGAAAATTCTGCTGGATATAAATCGAAGAAAAATATCCTATATCCCTCAAATAAGCGTAGTATTTTTGCTAGCTCTGATGCTGATTTTGTAACACAATCAAGTGCATACGAAATTACATACTCCACTTCACAAGTTTCTATATCATCAAATAGCTTCTGCATTGCTGGTCTTTTTAGTGCTGGTATGCTTTCTTCACAAAAATCATCATATCTTTTTTCTAGTACGGTGAAACCACTCTTTACTGCAAAATCTTGACATGCTAATCTTTGTGTTTCTGTATCTACTACATTACTTTCACTTTTATTAGTGTAAATTGCGCATCTAAACATAAAACCCCCTCAAAATATAACCTCTTTAACGGCAGGTAAATTTGCTATATTTACTTACCATTATTACTATTGTATTCTAGTTAAGCGCGAAAGTAAAGAATTCTTTTTGCAAGTTCTGCGCTAATTTACTGAACTTTAACATATATGTAAAATATATTAATTTGTAATTGATTCTTGATTCGTCCATTTTCGACTTAAATGTTGGTGTTCATGCCACCCTGGGTACAACCATACGCGTCAAGTTAACTGTCCTTGATACGTAAAACCTTTATCCTCTACTAATACTTCATGCTCTTTTCCATTATATTCTTTTATCAACTTACCTTTTTTCCTTGCTCCTCTCTGTCTGCTAGTTGGTTAAGCTTCCTTTCTCCTTCTCTTGTTAATTTTCCATATTCTAACTCTTGCATTTTGTATGCTATTTTATTTATTAGATATTTCTTATAATATGGTGGCGCTTCTGACGGAAAGTATTCTTTATACTTCTTCCTCAGCTCTAGTATTGTCTTCTTTAGTAATGATAATATCTCTTCTTCCACTATTTTAGCCTCCTATTGAAAATCATTTATCACAATATGATCATATTTCTTATTCAAACTTGTGCGTTGTTTCTCTTGCAAATGCAAAACTTCTCCTTTTTATCAATTTACAACTAATTTGAATTTCATTTTTTAGCGTTCAGTTACCTCTCAGCATTTTTTCTCCATATTTTTCAATACTTCAACTATGTTTTCAAACTTCCTTATATCTGCTATATCCTTAGCTTCGAGTCCTATATTATTTTCTATATTAACATCAGCTCCTCCTGATATTAGTGCTTTTACATTCTTTTCTTTTCCCATTGCTACTGCTTCATGTAGCGGTATGTTGCCACAGCTATCTCTTGCATTTGTGTCTGCTCCACTTTTTATTAACTCTACTACTATTCCATCCTCTGTCATGCTTGCATAATGTAAAGCCGTGCATCCTTCACAATCTCTTGCATTAACTTCTATACCTCCTTTTATCAGTGCCTTTACACTCTCTATTTTCCCTTTAAACACTGCTCCATATAGTGCTGTAAAACCTCCTTGATCTCTTGCATTTACATCAACTCCTTTTTTTATCAGCTCTTCTATCTTTTTTACATCCCCTTTCGATACTGCTATATTTAATTCTTTCACATTTTGTTTTACCTTTTCCATTTTTCCCTCCAAAATATTACCCTTTTAGCACCAACTCCTTTTCTTTTGTTTACTGCTTTATTTTTATATTCTATTCTAGTTGAGCGCGAAAGTAAAGAATTCTTTTTGCAAGTTCTGCGCTAATTTACTGAACTTTAACATATATGTAGAATATATTAATTTGTAATCGATTCTTGATTCGTCCATTTTCGGCTTAAATGTTGGTGTTCATGCCACAAAACTACTCCTGGGTACAACACTGCTACGTAGGTTTCTGGTTCGTGTATTGGGTCTTTTTGTTTTTCACCTTTTTCATTTTTACAACTTACATGGTATCCCGTTAAATTCACTTTTGTAATTTTTTGGTCTTTAAAGTTTTGTGCTTCGTAATTATAGGTTATATTAAACCTTTCTAAAATTGGCTTGTACTTGAATTTCCATGGTTTTTCAGATAACCTGTTGTCATTTAGATCAAACGTACTTCCTTCTTCTTCACGATAACTCTCTGGAAAACAGGCGTTGATGTCTCCTAATTTCCAACTATCTGATAACACCACCTCTGCTTTCGCAAATTTTATTTCTGGCATCAAACTCTGTGGTAGTGGGTACAGTGCCTTAAAATTATACCACTGATGTTGTCTTTCACAGATGATGTTGTAATTTCTTGTATGTGCCTCTGTTTCTCCCAGTATTGCTACATCTAAACGGTATATGTCATTACTTAATTCTTGTTCATAGTGATTTCGAAACGTTCCAAACTTAAATGTTGGATTTGATATTTTTAATGCAAACCTATTCCTTCTTCCAAACGATAATATTGGTCCATCTTCTTTGATTTTTCTACCTGAGTAATCTGATAATAAATCTCCAAAAACACTTTCATTCAGTACAAATCTTTGTACGTTATAACACTCATTAAATATCCTCTTTAGCCTTGATCTTACTGGGGCTGAAAGCTTTGCCAGAGCTATAATAGTCTCTATTTCTGGTATTCCATGCACACCTATTTGAAATTCGGCAAAATGTTCTCCGGGCGGCTCTTCTATAATTGATATGTCTTCTATACTTGCCCATTTAAGTGCTATTTTCAACGACTCTGGCGTTCCTTTTACCCTTTGAAATTTTATTCCTTCTTTTATCGCTTTCTTTTTATCCTTTATCCATGATAAAATTTCCTCTAAGCCGTATTCCTCAATTAACCATAGCAATACTTCCTCTTTGAAGCTAAACTTAAATCCTTTAATGCAGCTCGAATCAACTTTGTAATCTATTGCTTCAACTATTTCACGCTCTTGTTTCGTTGAATTTGGTGGGAGTAACATCAACTTCTGTCTTTTAATTCAATTTTTAGATTACCAAGAATTGAGCACTCATTTCCTGCTATAACAACATCTTCTCTTGGCTCAATCAATTCAATATTACTCACTCCTTCTATAAATAAATTCGCTATAATCCATGACCTCGTCACATTCCAACCAAGTTTTTTGCTTGCCTCAAATTTTTCTACAAATTGCTTCTTGGCTGCCTCAATTGTATCCTCTGATATGGCAGTGATTTTACTGTGAACATCTACTTCAACCATCTTGCAGTTTATTACTTCTATGGTATCTGTTAATATTCTGATATCACCCTTATTTAGCTGGTTTCTTACAATCTCAAGCAGCTCTTCTATGTCTGTTGATAACTCTGTTGATAAAATTGAGATTCTTACATTTCCTGGAATCAATGATTCAACTAACGCATCCTTCACTCTACTATCTGCTGACAGTGCATGATATCGGTAGTTACCTGCTGTTGACCAACCCTCTATCTTTGCTTTTATTCTCTTTCTGAAATGCTCGTCATCTTCTTTATCCTGTCTTTCCACTCCATAAAACTCAGCTAAATGATCAAGATCACTGCCTGTTGCAAATTTAAGTAAATTACTCTTTGCTGCTTCATTCACTCTTTGTCTGAGTAAAAGCTCTCTCCACGCTGCTATTTCCAAAATTTTCATTGCTGGATCACTTTCTGTCAGTGCTGAAAACTCTTGATCCCTATTCACTAACTCTTCTTTCATTCGAGAAAATATTTCCTCAAAACTTAGCTTCTCTATTATGTTTGGCTGCTGCATTTATCTTAACTCCACTTATGTCTACAAGCTTACCCTCTAACATACCTTCAAGTGAAATTACTACCTTTCCTTCTTTTACTTCCTCTATTTTCACTTTTTCCAATTTAAATCTTCTCTCCCATTTTTGTAAAGCTTCCGCTACTGCTGAATAAAGTTCGAGTGTAAAGTCCCTATTCATTGGTTTATCCACTAATTCGAACAATCTTGAACCATAGCCCCGTCTCATAACTCTTGATTCTATAGGAGTAGTTAATATATCAATAATTGACTGTTTCAGATGTTCTAACCCTTCTATTTCTTTCCCTGTTTTAGCATCCATTCCCCGCATACTTCCTCTCAATCACAAAAAACATTTGAACTTCCGCTAATTACCTTAAATCCACATGAAACAGGGTCACCAATTCTTCCAACTCCAAAACCATTTGCAAACACTATTTTTGATCCATTTGTTAAAATTTTACCTTCCGTAAAACTATCTCCTTGTCTGCAAACTGGCTTTCCATTTACAAAAACATCTCTGCTACCACTAATGCAAATATGCGGTATAGCTTCTGCGCAATAATTACCTAAACGTAAAACTGCTTTTCTCATAAATTTAAATCTATGCGTTTTCCTTTTAATTTTATTCCATTCTTGGTCATTTCTATCTCTGATTCTCCTACTTTCAATGTAAGTTTGTTTTTTATGGAAATTTCTAAATGATGGTTTTCTTGGTCATATGATAACTTTGTTCCATCTTTATATATTAAACTACTCATATCTTTTTTATTTTCTGGCAAAGGATACTTTTGTTGGTATATTCCAGCTAAAACAACTCCTAGAGACAACTCACCAAATGGTGAAAAAACTACCACCTGCTCATCTATATTCGGGGCAAACCAACTTGTATCTTCTCCAGCTCTCATCGTCATCCATGGCAGCCAGTCTGTTAAAAATTCTCCTATTTGTACACGTACTTTTGCTTTCTCATAGTCTACTTCTTTAATTATTCCAATGCGGATAATATTGGCTAATTTTCTCTGTAACTCTGCAATTGCAAAATTATTCTCTAACATTTTCGCCAATGTTAATCGTATGTGGTTTTATTTTTCCTCCTTCCCACACTGACTTTCCCACATGCATTTCATGCTCCCATTCCACCAACCACACTAGATATGCATTTAATTCAGGTTTAAAGTCATCTTGTTCAGCAAATAGAAATTCTGCAGGTGATACATTCATCTCCCAGGTATTTTTATTCACTACTTTTGCTACTTCTGCAGCTAGTGACCTTATTATTAAAGACGCATTTTCTATCGTGCTGTCAATTACTATTCTTGCTTCAAACCTCGCTTTCAGTGCTAATTCCTCCGTTCCTGAATCTCTGCCGGGTTCTAAGCTTCTTAATTCCACAAATACCGCTGGGGCCATCAATTCTTTTCTTATTGCTGGATAAACTTCGCAAGTTTGAATAGCTAGGATTTTTGCCTTTAGCGTATTACAAATAGCATTATGTAAGTCAACCCAGAATGTTGTCATATCTTCATAATATAATTCAATTCACGGGAAAAGTATTCCTCGAATATCCTTTCAACCTCATAATTAACAAGACTCTCTATTATCCTTGATGCTTCAGGCTCCAATGGTAATTTTACTTCTTCTATAGGCAGTGCAGTTCTTCCTTTACGCTTATAAACACCTCTGCTTCCCCTTGGCATAACTGCCATAAATGCTCCAGTAAATTGGTGTTTTCCTACCTTTGTTCCTTTCCTTGTCTGTTTCATTTTGCCAATAGATGCTGCTCTAATACCATAAAGATTTGCTCTGATTAACACATCCAATCTACTTGTTTTCGCCTTGAAGACTCGTAATCTTTTTCTTATCACGTTTAATTTTATTTGTTTTTCCCTACTAATTTCCTTAGCTGCTTGTGATTTTAGCCATAGTGCTGTTTTGTTCAGCGCTTTTACAGCCGCAAGCCTTGCTTTTAAGTTATAGTTATCAATATTACTAATAATTTGATTGCCAGTCTTAATGTTAAACATTGTTTTCTATTCCATCAATTTTCCAGAGCATATTCGAAGAATCTTGTAGTGGTTGCTCAAAAATTTTGTAGTATTTTTTTCCTATTCTGATATAATCTCCTATCTTAGGATCATTTATATCCTTTCTACGTACTTCCATCAAAGCTATTTGGTTCGTCAGTCTACCATCTGCCCCTATGGAGTACGTAGTGTCTGGTCTTTTTACCAGTACCTTTATTTTGCGAATTTCTTTCTTATTCTGATCGCAGTACACCGCCTTTACTCCCAGATGTCGAAAGCAATCCGCAAAAAGTTTCTTTATTGATTGTTGCATTTTATTGCATGATAAACATTACTAATCATTTGCGGTATTACAGCGTTACCCAATTGCTGATATCCTTTTGATACAAAATGGTCACTGCCAAATCCCATTAGCCTTTTGCATTCTTCAATAGATAGGCGACGAACTCGACCATTGATATAATATAGACCGGTTCTTGCTCCAATGCCTCCACCATACGCTGATAAAGTTATAGCATGACCTAAAGGACTGTATATTCTCTCTCCTTGTCCTCCTTTATTCACTATTCCAACTCGAATCGGCTTTAACTGCCTTTCTTTCGGTAATTCCTTCTCTATTAGTATGTCTTCTCTATTGATAAATAGGTTTTCTGGAGGGTTTTCATTTAAGATATTTTCAAGATATATTCTTTCATTTGTTTCCTTTGGCGGTTCATATTTAAGTTCCTGTGCATCTTTTCTTAAGCAGACAAAGTACACTCTTTCTCTTGCTTGCGGAATACCAAAGTAAGAAGCGTTCAAAACGTGTTTTTCAACTTTATACCCTATTTCGTTCAGCTTTGCTTCCAGAGTTTTTATTACGTTGCCGTTATCTATGCTTAAAATATTCTTAACGTTCTCAAGCAACATTATTACAGGTCCCTTAGCTTCAGCTATTCTTATAATTTCATAGAATAGCCTACCATTATTCACTTCTCTCATTCCTTTCCTCTTTCCTGCAATGCTGAAAGGCTGACATGGAAAGCCAGCACACAAAATATCATGATCAGGTATTTCTTTAGCTTTGATTTTAGTAATATCTCCTCTTGGCCTATCTTTAAAGTTTTGATAATAAGCTTCGCACACATCTTCATCTATATCGCAAGAAAAAACGCATTCCATGCCTTCCCTTTCTAATGCTACGCGAAAACCTCCTATTCCGCAAAATAGGTCTATGAATTTACTCATTTCTGACTCTGAGATATTGAAAACTGTCTGCAATTTTTTATAGAGATTACAATTGAGTCTATGCAGCTACAACTTTAACGAGTACTGCAGGTCGATGACACATTGGTAGTGGATTAGATTGCGTATGTAAATCTGTTCCTCGATCAAACCTTCTTGGCTCTTGTTTTGCATAAAGTGGTTGTCCTAGAGTGTTTACCGTTTCATTGAAATCTGCTGGTGCAAAATATGTCGTAAATGTATTTGCTGTTCCTAGTGGAAAACAATGCCCAGTATCCTTTTCAATGAACCTTCTTACATTGCCTTCTGGATCCGTTGCTTGCCCTCGATATTCCTCAAAGGTAATCCCACAGAATGTAAATCCTGACCTCATATCGTTCCTTAAAGCTGCTCCTTCTTGCCACCTCTCATATGCTTCTTTTACCTTAGTATGTGATGTCAATGCGTCAAAAAATTCTGGGCTGACAAGTGCATGTACTCCTGTCATATATTCACCACTTAGATTATCTTCTATGTGACGTAATACCTCTAAACACTTCCTTTTTATATCGGTGGTTGCTGTTCCTAGGGCAAAATTTACTACTTTCGGTGTAATATCAAATGCAGTATAAAGATTCAGCAGCTCACTACCATCGGCATCCAAAATTATTCCCTTCAATGCTCCCATACGCAGATGTTCTAACGTTATAGAGTGTTTATTTCTCATCAACTGTAAATGGTCAGTTATCACCTCTGCCAAAGCTTTTAGTTCGTTCTCTGAGCCAAACGCCCTGATTCCTTGCACTTCTTCCGGCAATACTACATCGTCATGGGGAATATGTGGTATTGTAAATGTTCTTACCTTTCTTTTTCCTCTTTTTCCCACTGTTGCTGGTGCTCCGGGTACTTGGGTTGGCAGTAGACTCAGAACTCCGTTTTGCTCTTCTATTGCTATACTTCTAAACCTTACTGATTTGCTGGGAAATAATTTTAAACTTTCTGTTCGACCAAAATTTATTGGCAGAATGTTAATTGCACCAGTTAACGCAGTCATACTAAATGCTGCATTTGAGAATGGATTACTCATCATTTTGATACTCCTTGTTTGATAAGTTGTGGTTTGTGTGATTTTTGTTTGTGTAGCTTGTAACTTTTAAATAAAGGTTTTACACTCCCTTTCTGAGCACAAGTTTCTAGAGCTTTTGCTCCTATAATAAAGGTTTTACACTCCCTTTCTGAGAATGATTCCTCGGGTTTCTAGTTGTTTTATTGCCGTAGCTTTTTGCTCTTCAGTTATCGTTGCTGGCCAGACAACTGCATGATCAGCTAGCATGGCTATCCGCGTGATTATTACTGCTTTGGTATCTGCTGCTTTTGCATCTACATCTCTTGTTATGACCCCTACGGCAGTTTGTGTTCCGTCCGTGGCTATTGGATTTAGAACTTTAATTAAATTATCATCTGTTTTTTTTCCAACCACCGCTCCTAGACTAAGGTTCTGTCCTTTCGCTACAGTTACTTGATCTCTTGAGTAAAGACTTGATGCCTCATATTTCAAAAGGTCTCCTAGATTATTCGATTCTGTTATAGTTATCATTGTTTCCCCTTTTAATTTTTAGCTTTACCGCGGAATTTGTAGTTGCTATTCGCCGCGGTAAAAAATATGCAACTTATAAAGTGTTTTAAATGGCCAGTTTTGCACGAGCTTTAGCCGCTTGTATTACCAGATCCTCTGATGAGTTTTGTGGTAACGTACTTAAAATTTCTGCTTTCATCGTCCGCTCTGCAAGTATTGACATTAAAATTTCCCTCGCTTGTTCTACACTCACACCTTGTTCCACAAACTCTAATAACTTCTCTGGCATATGTGATGCTCTACATAAATGCGCTATCTCTGACACTTTAGCTCGATATTTGTAGTATTTCTCAAAAAAATCATCTGATTGTGTATTAGCAGCTTGTTCTTTAGTTTCAGATTGCTCTGTCATAGTTTTTTCTCCTTTATTAATAAATTCATTTAAGGTTGTTATTTTGTCAGCAAGTCCTATTTCTATTGCTTTTTCTCCAAAATATAGCCCTGCTTCTGTTGATTTGATTGCTTCTACAGAAAGATTTCTATTGCGTGCTACAAGCTGAACAAACATTTCATATAAACGATTCACCTCTTTCTGCAGACTTTCTACACTTTCTGAATTAATTGCTTCATGCGGATTTAAATCATTCTTCCTTTTGCCAGCAAAGACTGTCGTGTATTTTATTCCTTGTTTTTCATCGAATCCACTTTGATCTATATGACTTGCTATTACTCCTATGCTTCCTACTCCTGAAGTTCTGCTAATGAAAACCTTCTCAGCACTTGAAGCTATTGCATATGCTGCAGAGTAGGCATCATCATTGGCCATTGCCACAATGTTCTTTTCCTTTCTTGCTTCATAAATAAAATCAGCTAGATCAAAGACTCCGTTTACTTCCCCTCCAGGGCTGTCTATATCAAGTAAAATTGTCTCTATATCTTTGTCTGCTAACGCTTCTTCTATCTGCCCTTGAATCCTTTCATATGATGTCATTCCCAAAAAATCATCAAAAGCTCCTGGTTTTTTAGTCACAATTCCATGAATTGGTATAATCGCAGTTTTTTCAACATCATTATTTACTTCATGTTTTATATTTTTATAGATAGGCTGTTTTCCGTTATACAATGACAGCAAATCAAAGCTTTTTTGCTCTACCATCATTGGTTTATTCAAATATGTTGTATTTCTTTCCATAACTAATTTCGTGTATCTGAATCAAAAGAAAGGTTGAAAAAATCAGCTCGTTTCTGGTCTTCAGCAATTTCTTGGTCAATTTCTTCTACGTCATAGCCAAGTTCTGAAACTACTTCTGATCTACTTTTAAATCCATTTCTCACTGCCATTTGCTGTGCTTGCTGATCTTTTAATGGATCTACCCAATCAAATCCCTGTGGTATCCATTTTACTTCTTTTAGCGTCTTATTATCTTTTGTAGCACCAGATAACAGAGCCAACTCTATCCATCTATTCCACACTGGTCGGCAAAATTGATATACCATTATATTGTGCTGTAGCATTGCACATCTCCTTCTGAACTCTATCAGTCCTGCTCTGATTGAAGAATAATTTACGTTTGTTAGATCTCCTGTCAGTTGTTCATAAGTTATTCCCATGCCAATTGCTATAGCTCTTAGCTGCTGTCTCATAAATGCTTCATAACTTCCTCCAACGTCCGAAGGCTCTGAAAATTTGATATCTTCTCCTGGATCTAAAAGCTGCATAGTGCCTGGTTCTAACCCCGATAGTGCTACTCCATGCTCATTTGATTCACCTTCTCCCATAATATTTGCTTCAGGATCAAGTCGTGTAATAAATCCTGCAAACATCGCTGCAGTTTTCTTTCTTACCAGCTCTGCATCATCGTATTGATCAAGTTCATAAAGTTTTAAAAGTACCGTAGATAGCCATGGTTCTCCTCTTATTTGCCCGGGTCTCAAGGGTTTATAAATATGCAACACATCACTTGCAGGTACTCGAACTGATTCTCCAAATGATCCTTCACTTGGGTGTTCTCTAAATAGGTAATACGCTTCTCTTTGCCCAAGTTTATTAAATTCAATACCATTTCGTATTATATTGCCATTTGCTAAAGTTTGATTGCCTTTGTTGTCTAAATGCTCAGATTCAAGCACTTGCAACTGCAAAGGGACAGAAAGTCCATCTTCAGGTTTGCGATTCCTTAAACGTACAAAACACTCACCACCTTCAATCATGCTTCTACAAACCAGAGCCTGTAATCCATAGAAATCACTAACTCCATTACTATCTGCTTCATCTGTCCAACATAGCCATAATTCTTGAATTTTCTTTCTGAACTCAGCATTCTTGGCTTTTGATTGTGGTTTTATTCCCGTGCCAACGCAATTACTCACTATCGTATCTATTATATTTGCTGCATATGGGTTCTTTCTCACCATGTCACGAGATCTACTACGCAGAGTTTCTAGATTATGCGAAAGTAAGCTATTTATACTGCTCTTCTCCGGTTGCCAATACATCACTCTTCGCCCAGATCCAGATGCATCCCATGCCGAGCTTTTAATCTTTGCTTTGTTAAATAGTTGTTTAAAAGTTTTCAGCAGCATACTCCTCCTGATAACCAAAATTTTTTCAACTCTTTCAATGTCCCGTTAAATTTATCTCGATCACATTTCCCTATTCCCTTTACTTCATGAGCTGTTTTTCCATCTGTATATTGCCATAAAATCCAGTCACTCCATCCTTTTGGTAAAATTGGTTCTTCTCCCCATTTTGCAATCCATAATGGACATTTCGTTAAAGTTGGTGTTGAAAAACCTTCTAAAAAATATCTACTGCCATAAATTAACGGAAGGCGTCCTGTCATTCTTAAGACTTCTTCAACAAAATCCTCTGCTTCTCTTGGTTCTATATTTTTTCCATTTTGATTCTCTTCAATATCAAGAACAAGAATAGTATTTTTAGTTTCACCAACTGTTTTTAAAAAATGATTAGCCTGATCCTTTCCTCCACTTTCTCCAACACCAAAATGATATGCTCCCCATAAAAGTCCCAAATCTTCAGCTTCTTTTCTTCTCTCTGCATACTTTGGATCTACATATTTCAACCCTTGTGTTGCCTTATGTATTACACCTAATATTCCGTCTTCTTTTGCTATCTTGAAATTTACATTCTCATTCCAATTGGAGAGGTCTACTACTACATTTGTTAATTCTTCTCTATTTGCAATCTTGGATAACTCAGCCTCTAATTCTTCTATTGTTGGCAGGGCTGTTTTTATATTCTCTGGTAGATTTTCAGTTATTCTGTACTCAGCAAGGCTTATTGGCTTTGTCATGTCTCGTAGTGCATATTCAGCCAGGACATTATCCTTAGATTTACATAAAATCAAACCGATCGAAGGATTATCTGTTGGATGTTTTAGTAAGTCATCTACTATTGATAAGTAAAAGTTTATCTTACCAGAATGCTCTGGCTCAAACTCAACTGCTTTAATCTCTATTACTACAAAACAACGCAGCTTCAAGTGATAGAACAGTAGATCCAAATAGTAATCCTTGCTCCTTACTGTTAAATGATATTGACGCCCAACAAAAGAAAAGCCTGCTCCTAGTTCCATAAGGAATTTCTCAATATGTTCTACTAATCCTTTCTCTATTTCTCTTTCATGGGCATCCTTTCCTATGCTTAAAAAATCAAAAATGTATGGATCCTTGAGAGTCTGATTTGCTAAGTCTGATGTTTGTGAAGGCAATTTTTCCTTAAAATTTGTAACAGCTTTTCCTTGTCGCTTATTAAGGCCAAGCTCTATTTGGTGCATAAGAATAGAACGAGACCAACCATATTCTGAGGCATTTTGTATGTAAAAAAGCCTTGCTTTACGCTCCTTTACTCGCTCCATCAAAACAACATGATGATACCATGGTAATATTCCAGCAACTTGCTGGAGAAATTCAAAATCTGGATAAAGTTCTGCGAATCGCCTCATATTATGCAGGTTAGAAATACCAAAACCTTTCATTTCGGGAAATTCAGCCTTTAAGTCTTTACTTAACTGCTCAACTACTTTAGATCCCCAATTCTGGTCTTTTTGTTTTTCTAGAATTTGTGTGCCAATATAATGATAAAGTAGTAATAGTTCTTTATTTACTGTTTTTGCTGCCTTATAACGACTAGTTGCAATGCGGTCTTTAAGCTGCTCTAAAAACTCTGTGTATTCTTTTGCTATAATTCTTGTCATGTGTTTCTTTTAACGATTTCTACCATTATATGATTCCTTTACTCGTTGAAAAAACAATTCTCCTCTTTGGCTTCATACCTGCTATTTTCAACTCAGCTTTTATTCTCTGCCTCAAATTTAAAAGATCATTTATCTGTACTTCTGCATATCTCACCACATGGTCACCATACGCAATTGAAACCACTCGTTCACCGCTTTGTAATTTCTCTATTGCTTCTTCAACTTGAGTTAGATATTCTTGTGTGTACATCTTTATTTCTCAGATAACCACTGACTTTTTCTTACCTTTGATGATTTCTTTTTTCCTTCATTCTTCTCACTCAAACTGCTCCATTTAGACTCTTGCCAACGATCAATTCCAAGGGCAATAGATGCTGCTCTTGCATATATTCGACAATCTAGTGCTTCATTGCGTTCTCTTATTTTTTGCCACTCTTGTTTGGTATATCCTTTTACCACTTTGGTAATTAATTGTTCGGCTGTTAGCTGTTTAAAATATTCAGGCGAGTATTGCGGAAAATGACAATATCCAGGTGGGCATCCTTCCTCATTTTGTAAAATATTGAGTAATTGAAACAACTCTGACTTTAATATTGATACTCCTACTGGCCAGAGTTTCATTCCTCTGCGTAGTTTTTTCCCGCTAACCGTTATATCTACTCTACTTGGGCTACTTAGCGGTACTAAGGCTTTATTTACTCCCTTCACTGCCATTACTCTGCCAGACCCTTGATGACTTCTCACCCAATTATATACTTCTTGTGTTGCATATCCTGCATCTACTGCCATCATGCTCATTTTGTATTCCAGTCCATTTGCTCCTATAAAATGATGATTCAATAACTCTGATAATTTATTCCACACAACATCAGTTCCTGGATCTCCTTCAAATACTTGATAATCTATTGACCAGCTTTCTCGTCCTTTTCCCCATGCTACAACCTCTACTTCAATTCTGTCTTTTTGTACGTCAACTCCAGCAGTCAAGATTACTTCGCTCTTTGGTATCGTGCCAATTGGGTAAGTTTCTCTGCGCTCAAAAAGATGTTTCCAGTCTGGTACTTCTCCTCTATCAACCCAGGTTTCTCCAAGTGTGGTATTTATCCAGACTTTCAGTAGTTGTTCATTATCTTTGCTATGCAAAAAACCTTCTACTGCTTGATCCCAATTGTACCAACCTACTGGACTGTATAAGCTCGATAAATGAAACCCCATCACTTTGTTATTATCTATTGGATTAGTAGCTCTCCATTCACCTTTTGAAAGCATTTCTATCTTTTGATGATTTTCTATTTTACCGCTACATTCAATACACACATAATGTGCTGTTTTTGCATCATTGTTTTCCCACTTAATTTGTGACCATTTTAATACTTGATAGTGATTACAATGTGGACATGGCACAAAGAAATAACGTTTATCTGACTCTCCAAATTCTTTTTCTATTCTACTCATTCCATGCACTGTTGGCGTTGATACAAGAAAAATCTTTCGCCGAGTAAAAGTGTTAGTTCTGGCAATTGCAAGCAAAACAGGATCTCCCTCACCACTTGAATCCCCTGGATATGCATCAATTTCATCAAGAAAGAGATATTTCACTGGCATAGATCTCAGACCTACACTACTATTTGCTCCAGTTATTACTACTATTCCACCTGGAAATTCTTTACTTTGCACAGTATTACCTGAATCTCTTGATCTTGGGTCTTTTACTTTACTTTTTAAACAAGGTGTGCTTTCTATCAGTGGTGCAAATCTTCCTTTAGACCAACGTTTTCCCATCTCAACTGTTGGTTGCACTACTAGCATTGGTCCTGGTGTTTGATCGATAATATAGCCAATCCAGTTGTTTCCAGCTTCTGTTCCTCCAATCTGTGCTCCTTTCATCAATATCACTCTTTCAACTGGTGAAGATGGTGAAAGTGCATCCATTATTTCTTTTAGGTATGGTGTTCTCTCTGTTCTCCATTTTCCTGGTTCAGATGCTGCAGTAGGTGAGAGAACTCGATATTCATTTGCCCATTCTGATACTTTAAGCGGCGAATCTGGCTTTAATCCTGCATAAAAAGCTGCTACATATCTATCCATAGGTGTTTTTATTTCAACGTCATTGAGTGCTTCATTTGCTTCTAGTTCATTTGATCTTTTCTATTGCTATTATCAGTTTAAGTACTCCTATAATCATTGTAATTCCAATGTGAGGATAGACTGCTACTAATCCTATTGCACATGTTGCAACGCTAATGTAAATAACATTGTTGTATCTTTTTACCCTTCTGTCGGCTATTTTTCTCTCTTTCAAGTATTTTTTATTTAAAACATGGAATGTAGGAACGTTCTTGTCTCTCGCAAATAACACTATACTTTTTTCCTTGAGTAATAGCTCTATTAACTTTTGATTTTCATGCAGAGTGTTGTTTAGATAGTTCTTCTAACGCATTGGAGATTTCCTCTGCTAGCTTCTCATGAATCTTTTCCGCCTTATCCATCGATGCAAGAAGTGCTGAAACTCTATCTGGAATATTTAGAAGGTTATTTCTTACCACTCTTGCAGTATTAAAGGCTTCACTCTTTACTTCTTCTATTGAAACAAGTTCACCAATTTCAGCTTTTGCCTTTGCTTCAAGTAACTTACCTCGTTCTACTTCGTTCTTAATTCGAGTTTTAAGGAGCATGGTCGCAAGCTCATTTGTACTTTTTCTACTTTTACCGTTTCCATAGTTTTCACCACCCTTTCTCCTCAGTGGTTGACTTGGATCACGAGTCATTGCAAGTGCTTCATTTGCTTGTTCTGAATCCACTAGACCATTTTTCAGCTCTACAATCCCTTGTTTTACTAAATAACAGACATATTGTTTGGAAACTCCTATTTCTTTTGCAAACTCTGTTTGTGTAATCAATCTCATAACCTCTTTCTCCTATTCTGCTGCTTGAAGTTGTTTTTGAATTTGAAGAAAAGTCTTGTCAGTACCAGAGAGTATTGCTTCTTTTCCTGTATATACTTGCCAACGCTTTATGGTTACATCTACAAATTTAGGATCAAGCTCTATTGCTCTACAGATTCTTCCTGTTCTCTCACATGCAATCAATGTACTTCCTGAGCCACTAAATGGATCAAGTACTATATCACCTGGTCTACTGCTATTTATTATTGCTCGCTCCATTAGCTCTACAGGCTTCATTGTTGGGTGTAGTGAGTTGTAAGCAGGTTTATCATAAGACCACAAGTCACTTTGGCTCCTACCCCCATACCACTGACGTTTACTTCCATTCTTCCAGCCATAGAGTATTGCTTCATACTGCCTTTGGTAATCAGCTCTTCCTATCGTAAAATGATTCTTTGCCCAGATGATAAATGTTGACCAACGTCCTCCTGCTTCTTCAAATACCTTTTGCAGCGTAGCAAGTTCAGATGATGACGAACAAATGTAAATTGCCCCTTTGGTATATGCTAAAATATTAGCACAAACATCATAGAGGAACAATTCGTACTTTTCTCCTTGATCATCATTAAGTATTTTTCGATCATCTCTTTCCTGGCTAGCACCGTAATCAACGTTATAAGGTGGGTCACAAACGGTAATGTCAGCCATTTTATCACCCAAGACCACTTTAAATGAATCAATTACTTGACTATCACCACAGTAAATTTTATGATCACCTAGAATCCATAAATCTCCTGGTTTTGTGACTACTGGCTTGCTTTTACAACTGTGTTCATTAAAATCAGCAAGATCTTTTTCCTCCTCTTTATCTTCATCATCAAGAAAGCGTTGGATTTTTTCTAGTTCAAACCCAGTTAACTTGAGATCAAAATTTAAATCTTCAAGATCCTGAAGTTCTAGTTTTAAGAGATCATCGTCCCAAGCTGCCCAATTAGCTGATTGATTGGCCAAAATACGAAATGCTTTAGTCTGTGCTTCGCTTAAATTATCACTTAGAACCACAGGAACATTCTCCATGCCAAGTTTTCTTGCTGCTTTTAGTCTTAAATGACCATCAACCACCGTACCATCGCTTTTGGCAACTATGGGAATACGAAAGCCAAACTCTCGAATAGAGGCACACATTCTGTTCACCACAACGTCGTTTTTACGGGGATTGCGGTCGTATTCGATGAGATTTTCGACAGGGTAATATTGAAGTTCCAAATTCATAGTTTAAGAAATTAATAGACTGATAAAATAGTCAATATTCAAAATCATTCTAACGCTAGAAAACACCCGAGCCCTTCGCCAACCACGTGAGTTTCGTTATGGAAAGGACCCACAAATAATACCACTATATCAATACTATAGCTAATATCAATACTTAATATATTAAACATTTTCATCGATTATTAATCCTTTGTAAATTTTTTCTGTTCTCCTGAAAGGTGTATTGCGTTAATATCTTTATTGATATTTAAATAATTACTTTGCACATAAAACATCAGAGCCAGTGCATCAGCTTCATTATCGTCACAAGGGAAAAAGCCTTTCTTTCTCACAGCTTCAATAACTTGGTCTTTAGTTGCATTACCATTTCCTGCTATGAAACGTTTAATGGTTTTAATAGGTACACCTTGAAAAGGAATATTACTCTCTTCACAGCAAGCAGCTAAGTGAGCCAGAAACCCTCCATAGTGATGTGCTGCATAGGTTCCTAAATGCCTTACTACTTTTTCAAAGTATACCTCTGATATGCCTTGGAGTTTGTTCTCGAGCCATCTACGAAACTTTGAATAGAGCTTACCGTTGAGTCCTCCAGAATGAAAACTCTCACTTCCACTTTCAATTACTCCATTCTTTAAAATTGTCCAGCCGGTTTGTTGCCCGAGATCAAGTGTTAAAATTGACATCTGCTGTTAAAGTTTTGAGCTTATACAATATATATTCAGGATTCGAAAAATTTTTGTCCAAAAAATCTTCTACTTACACAAACTTTTATATAGGTTAAAAATTAGTAAACAACTATTGCATAACATGAATTATACTTGGAAATATTTGAATTTCTTGCCTGACAATATAGGTATCCTATTATGCAATACGATTCAACTTAATTTCTTATGGAAATTTATCCAAGCTGTAAATTCTGGGAAGATGATTTAGAAATGCCCGTTAACCTTTTACTTGAGCGTTTTTATAATGCAGAAATACGTCAATCTTGGATAGATTCACTTTCTGGTAGGCAATTAAATATTATTTTTCAAAATTTCTTCAAAGGTAAACTAAATGGTCAACTTTTTGATGATGAAAACTACGATAACACATCTGTGCAATATAAGCGTAAAGTGATTGCTAACCATTCCGATTCCCTAGTGACTTACTACTTAATTACCTGTTTTGACCGTGCTAAGCTAGAAGTTACTGTCAGTGAAATTGCAAGATCTGCATTGACTAAAGAACTGATGAAATCTTATCTTATAAAAAATAACAATAAACATGATAAAAAGTCTTTGTTGTTTCTACTGTTTCATGTAGATCATAATCTTTTAAAGTCTGTCTATCACTTTGAAAAAATACAAAGAAAAGGTTCTGTATCATTTGCCCTACAAAAAACACCGCGACAACCAAATATTCCTTTTAAAGACTTCATATCACAGGAAGTTATAGAGCAGATTCTGAAAGAAGATGACATTAAACGAAATGATGGTTTTGAAAATCAATTACAAGGTTTATTTTACCATCAAAACCGTTTATATGTGTTAATACGTAGAGCTAGTGATATAGATTTACTTCTAAACTCAAACAAAGTTATTCATGGCTATAAGCCAGATTGGATGATTTTGGATTTTCTAGTCAGTGGCTCTCAAGTAGATCTTGGTGCTAAAAATATTGATCAAGCTACAGAAATAGCGAATAGCATTGCAAGTCGTTACTTTAGCTGTGAATGCACCTTTGTAAATATACAGGATAAAAACTTTGCAGAACAAGTATATAAGTTTATTAAAGTTTGCATTGATGGCTCTGATCCTAATATATTCACGTTTGAGTTAAGGTTTCAGTCAGACCGTTTCAAGCATAGTAACACTCACATTACTTTAACCGTTGCACTGCATGATTCAATTACATCTGAGCTCTATATTTTACATCCTTCTGTTGGCAATATACTAAAATCCACTGAATCTGTAAAAATAATATTTCGAGGCAAAAAGATAGGATTATTTTTTAAGACAAGTGGTGAATACATAGCAATTTATTATTCCGAACATCCCTTGAATAAAAAGGAAAGGGAAGATTTTAAAGTTTATATGAAACAGTCTTATGGTCTTACAATCTTGTCAAGAGCAAATCTCTGACCTTCTTAGTTCTGGTGGCTATTGGGTTAACCCAAATCAAAATTATATCAAAGCAGCAAAGTATTTATCAGATCTTGAATTAATCAAGATGCGAGAAACGTACTACATTATTTGCTCCTATAGACAAGATAAATTAGATTGGCTAAACGTGGTTGATCCATACTGTAGCAACGAGATTCTCATCGATCAAGATTTTGATGAAGCATGCGATAATATAATTTGTGAAAATTGTAACCGTGATATTTTACCTAACACCTATAAGAAGCAAAGATTTTACCGCTTATCTGTGTATTTAAATCCGGAAAAGATTATGGGCTGGTTTGAAAGTCAGCTACGTAACACGAATTTCATCTGGCAAAGAGTAGAAAATGGCATTTATTACATTAGTGGACAAGGTAAGTTTGTAAGTTTAATCATTCTTGATTTTTGCACTGATCAAACGTTTTTGACTATAGATAGGCTCAGAGTCAATCCAACTATATTAGTGATACTGAGAAAAAACATACCAGATATACCTCTTAATTTGCCTACAGTAGAAATGGTTGACCTATTTTGCCAACGTAAGACTTTAATTGAAATATTTCAAGAAGCAGTAGAAAAAGGAGTGCCGGAATTAATACCAAATACTTCGATGCAAGTCTTACATACTGCATACGTTCCACTTAAGCGTGTTGAACCGGCTAAGGAGAGAAAATTATTGGCGTTACAGATGGTGGAGGGTACAATATATATTAACAACATTAAGATTATAGATGAAAAAGCTAGTACATGTATTAATGTTTTTAGAGTATTATTTAAGCAGTTTTTACATGACTGTGGAGAAGAATTACTGCCTGAAAAATACACTTTACTCAGCATTCATGAATTGGAACAGCGTTTAAATCTTGAGATAGAAGCAGACCCAGAACATCACATTAGAAAACCACTAAACACAATTCAAAGAACAATAAAGACTGCTCTAGCCAAAAAGTTAGGATTAAACATTGAACGTAATGATGTGATTCAAACAGTTGGTTGGTCTAGGTCATCACATGGTTATCGTATTAACCCTTTTACTGTGGTTATAAAAGTAGTTCGTTAAGTTCACTGTGGTGGTTATGTTGATGGTAAGTATATGATTTATCTTATATAATCCTATATTTTTTAAATTCTTTTCTAATCTCTGCTTCAACTTATTGCCCAATACAATCTATTTTGTACCTTTGCATGGAGTTGCTTCCGAATTGAAATAATAATCCGTAGAACATTCAGCATAAATGTCCTTAATTTTTTGGTAAAATCTACGCTCTAATGCAAATCCCTTTATAATAAACTCCTTCAAGACATTTGTAGCCCATATTCTAAACCGTGCTGCTTTTTTAGAATTAACTCGGTATCCTATTGCTATTATTGCATCCAAACTATAAAATAGTGTGTCATACCTTTTTCCATCAGCAACAGTATTCCAGAAATACCGGATCTTATCTAATTCTTGATAGGTTTTTCACTTTTTGGTAATAGATAAGAAAGACAAGACCTGATTTTTAGTAGAAGCTGAGTTTTTAATTCCTCTTTTTCCTCACAATGCATAATAAGCTTAATAATGGGTATATTGTTATCTACAGAATGCCGTTTAATCAAATTTTAAGCAGTATTATAGATGATCTTTGTGTGAAGG
>JAUEMM010000006.1 GCA_030441635.1 Wolbachia endosymbiont of Tyrophagus putrescentiae | reverse complement strand
GAGAAAGGGATGGTGGAAGTAGATGTAGTATTATGTAACAATTCTTTTTCAAAGCTACACTAGCTTTATTTTAAGTTAGTGTAGTATATTTTTTAGTGGCAAATACACCTCAAAAAAATTTTTTTTAATTTTGAATTGTTTTCAGCGTAATAAGAGCTATACTCTATACTGGGTAGGGTTGTTATGCTTTATTAAATATATTAATAGTAAACAATTTTTAACATAATTATATTATATTTATAAATATATTATATAAAATGAAGTGTATGAGTGAATTTCTAATTGCAAGAAGGAGTGACGACGCTGTAATTTCTGTTTGCCAAGATAATAAGCAGAAAAATGTGTTAGTTTTAGGGTTGAATAAAGCTGCAAGGAACCTGTTGGAATATGAAGAGCAAGATTTAATAAATAAGCCATTGATTAATATTTTGGGCAAAGAAGCAGCTAACGGAATAAATGATTACTTAGACTACACAGAAGAGGGAAAAGATTTATTTGATATTTTATCAAAGACAGTGAACTTTTCTCTAGTCAATAGTAATGGAAAAGTAATTCAAGTGAAAGTGAAGGCTTTTCGTATTATGCAGCTTACTAACGATAGAATAAATTATGAGTTATTAATCCGTAATGTTAGTTTATTCCAAAAGTTAAGGATCGCTAGAGACCAATACTTAGCTGGTAGAAAATATGAATACCACAATGTGTTTGGTGTATTAGATAATGATTCTACAATGCTGGAGCTAGATGTCGTGTTGAGCTTTGCTTTTCAGCATCAAATCAACATAGCAGCAGGGATTATTTCTGCAACGGAAGCAATGCTGGAGGTAGTTATAGAACATTTTTATAAAAACTGCCGTAGTGATGATTTCATAGGGTATCTCAATGATAATAAAGTCCTTTTTATTCTGATTAATTGTCAACCAGATGATGCAGCCACGGTAGTCAAGCGTATGTCTTCTGTTATCAATGAGCAGTTATTAAAGAAAGGATTACCGCATGCCTCGATTGCCTACACAAATGTAAACTCACAAGTAAGTAGTGCGAAGTTAGTAGAGCAGCTAATGAATATGTAAAAATTATTCTTCTTTTTTCTCTTGATTGCCTATTTCTTTTATTTTTGAAATTAATGACTCAGGTACGTAAGTATCAATAATATCATCTGCTGTGGAGAATACGATCTGATAAGAGTAAGAACTTATTATCCAGTCAGGTAATACCTCCTGTTTTTCTTCTATTTCCTGTTTGTAGTACGCCACATGGCAATATAAGTTTACGGTAAAAAATAATGCGTAGGATAGTAACGTTCCTTTTAGTATTCCAATAAACATGCCTGATATTCTATCTATCAGCCCTAATCTTATTGGTGATAAGATATACATGATCCAATTGTTCACTATCATAAATATGATATTAAGTACGATAAACACAGAGATTGTAGAGAGTATATTTATCGTAGCTTGAGAGTTGAAATATTTACTGTAGTTTATAGTGAAAAAATCGTAATGATTGATCGTTAGAAAAACTGATAAAAGTAAGAGCATTAATGCACACAACTCTTTTATAAAACCTCGCATTATGGAGATTATTGTGCACAGCATAACGATAAAAATAATGATACTATCAAAGAGCATATTTTTGTATCCATATGATTTACAAGATATGGTAATTATAAATAGCCAAGTTGTAAAATTAATTCTGCATCAGTTGATTTAAGTACCTAGCAATCATATCAACTTCAAGGTTAAGAAAGTCGCCAATTTTGCTGTACTGAAAGGTTGTATTTTTCCATGTATAAGGAATGATATTGACTGTAAGGCTTTGATAGATAGTTGAATTTACAGTGAGCGAAACTCCATCTAGAACCACGGATCCTTTTTTTGCAATGAATTTGGTTAATTCGCGTGGATATGATAATTTGATTTCATGAGAATTTAGGTGCTGATTTATTGCTAAAATTTTCACTGTACCATCCACATGGCCTTGGACTAAATGGCCATCGATTCTATCACTCAATCTCATCGCTTGTTCCAAATTTATTTTTTTGCCTACTGCCCATGTATTTAAATTAGTAGCTTTAAAAGTTTCTTGCGACACTTGTACTGCAAATACGTCTTTGGCTACATTAATTACGGTTAAACATACACCAGCACAGGATATAGAGTCTCCTTTATTTATTGAAAATAGATTTTCTGTTTTGATATGAAAAACTTGATCTTCAGTGTGGCAGTTAGAAGTATTTATTATAGTTCCGATATCTGCAACAATTCCTTTAAACATTTTTTTTCTTCAACAGAGTCTACAGTATACTTAGAATATGCAACGTACGCCAATACCAATATCCTATATTTAACGGCAATTCATAAGTTTTCTGGTAACTTTTCTGTCATTTTCTGCAATTATAATTATTAATTAACTCGATGAATTAACACACGTACCTATACAATTGATATTATATCACTATAATTGTAGTTAAAGTCAGCGTTTTAAAAATGAGCATAGAGCTAGAAAAAGAAATATCTATGATTGAAAGTAAAGTGATTTCTGAGATTGAAGGAATTTCTTCTTTGCAGGATTTAGAGCAAGCTAGAGTGCGGTATTTAGGAAGAAAAGGTGTAATTAGGTCTTATTTTGACAGTTTAAAACAAATAAAAGATGCTGATGAGAAGCGTAGCTTAGGTGCAGTTATCAATGCTTTGCATGATAAATTAGGCAATCTAATAAAAAATAAAGAAAATGTATTAAAAATAGAGGAAATTAATGCTAAATTACAAAGTGAGGCTGTAGATATCACTTTACCTGTCAGGCCAGAGAGGGTAGGAAGAATTCACCCACTAAGTAAAGTAATAAACGAAGTAAAGCTTATCTTTGCATGTATGGGTTTTAAGGCAGTTGATGGACCAGACATAGAAGATGAATTTCATGTCTTTGATGCATTAAATACTCCTAGCTATCATCCTGCTCGGGAAGAGCAAGATACCTTTTATCTAAAGGATAAAATAAATGATCAGAGAATGCTGCTTCGCACCCACACTTCATCGGTACAAATCAGAACTATGAAGGCAGCAAAAAGCTTTCCTATTAAAGTAATAGCACCAGGTAGAGTGTATAGAAATGACTTTGATGCAACTCACACTCCAATGTTTCATCAGGTAGAAGGACTATATGTAAATAAAGATGTAAATATGGGCCAGTTAAAATTTACCATCCATCATTTTCTCGGTAAATTTTTTGACGATAAGGGACTCAAGATACGTTTTCGCAATAGTTTTTTTCCTTTTACTGAGCCTTCTGCAGAAGTTGATATTAGTTATAAAGGCAGTGAGTGGATAGAAGTGCTTGGATGTGGAATGGTTCATCCTAAAGTTTTCCAAAATGTGGGAATTGACCATACTAAATATAATGGTTTCGCGTTCGGTATTGGTATAGAAAGACTAGCAATGTTAAAGTACCAGATCAATGACTTAAGAAGCTTTTATGATAATAAAATCAATTGGCTTGACCACTACGGTTTTAATTTTTCGTCACTAAAATGAACAAGATTCACACAGCTATTGTACTCGCTGCCGGTTACGGAAAACGTATGAATTCAAATTTGCCTAAGGTTTTACACAAAATAGGCGGTTTCTCTATGTTAGAACATGTAATTTACAACTTAAGGCAGCTAAATCCAAAAAATATAGCTGTGGTAATGGATCAATCTCTAGGGGAAAAGTTAAGAGATTTTGAAGGTATACAGCCAATTATACAGAAATCAATGCTTGGAACGGGAGATGCGGTAAAAACTGCAATGAGGAGCTTAAAAGAACTATCGGATTCGAGTGTGGTGATTGTTCAGTATGGAGATACTCCACTAATCAAAAGTAGTACAATAGCTAGGATGGTTGCAGGGTTGCAGGACAATGCACTAGTTTGTCTTGGTTTTAAAACTAGTAATCAAGAGTATGGTAGGTTTGTTGTTGAAAATGGTGCTCTAGAAGAGATTGTGGAAGCAAAAAACGACAAAAGGGATAATAAAGAATTTCTTGCTAATGCTGGAACATTAGTTGCATATGCAAGGAACTTACGCGAATTAGTAGAAAAAATAGAGTGTAACGATGAGTATTATTTGACGGACATAGTTTCAATTGCAGTGAAAAGTGGCTTAAGTGTTGGTTATTTTGTTACTGATGAACAAGAGGCGATGGGGGTGAACAGTAGGACTGATCTTGTAAAAGCTGAGCTTTACTTTCAGGAGGAAAGAAGAAAATTTTTTATCGATTCGGGAGTAAAATTGGTTGCTCCAAATACAGTTTTTTTCTCTCTTGATACGCAAATTGCCAAAGATGCCAGTATTGATCCATATGTTTTTTTTGGCCCTGGGGTTAAAGTTGAATCATGTGTAAAAATATTGTCATTTTCACATTTAGAAAATTGCTTAATTAAAAAAAGTGCCACTATTGGCCCATTTGCTAGAATAAGTCAAGGTACAACCATAGGTGACAGTTCAATGATAGGAAATTTTATAGAGATTAAAGCAAGCGAAATCGATGAGAACACTAAAATAAAGCATTTAAGCTACATAGGAGATACTAAAATAGGGCAGGGAAGTAACATAGGAGCTGGTACCGTTGTTTGCAACTATGATGGAAAAAATAAACATAAGACAGATATAGGGAATAATTGCTTTATTGGCAGTAATAGCTCATTGATTGCACCAATAAGCATCGGTAATGGCTCTATGGTTGCAGCAGGCAGCGTTATAGTTGAAGATGTGCCAGAGAAAAGCCTTGCTATCGCGAGAGAAAGACAAGTTATTAAAAAGATTATAGAGGATAACTAGCTTTCACTGTAATTTCTTTGCAACTTCAAGAGCAGAGTAAGTAAATATAGCACTTGCACCAGCACGTTTAAAACTCATTAGGGACTCATAAATTACCTTATCATAATCCAGCCAACCTTTATTTGCTGCTGCTTTTAGCATTGCATATTCACCACTAACTTGATACGCAAAAATTGGGAAATTGAACTTATCGCTTGCTGTTTTAATGATATCTAAATATGGCATACCAGGCTTGACCATAATAAAATCTGCACCTTCATTTATATCCATTTCAATTTCGCAAATTGCCTCATGTGCATTTCTATAATCCATTTGATAACTACTTTTATCTATGAAATTTGCAAGCTCACAAGAACCAACTACTTTCCTAAATGGGGTATAGAAGTGAGAGCAATATTTCGCAGCATAGGATAATATTGCTACGTTATAAAAACTGTTATCATCTAATGTTTCTCTAATCTTTTTTACTCTTCCATCCATCATATCAGAGGGTGCAACTATGTCGCATCCTGCTTTTGCTAGAGTAAGTGCTTGCTTACATAATACCGATACAGTTTTATCATTTTCTACATAACCATCACTTAAAATTCCGTCGTGGCCATGAGTTGTGTATGGATCCAACGCAACATCTGTTATAATACCGATATCAGGCACTTGTGATTTTATAGCATAGATAGCTCTGCAGATTAGGTTGTCTGGATTATATGCTTCTTTAGCTGTTTCAGATTTTAAATGACTGTCAACAACAGGAAAGATTGCAACAGCATTAATACCTAAACCTCTCGCTTCTTTTACAATTGAAACTAAATCATCTATTGAATAGCACTTAATATCAGGCAAATCATCAATTGGTATAGTTGTTTCTGTTTTGTCATGAACAAATAAAGGAAGAACCAAATCATTTACTGATAGATTATTTTCACTTGTTAAATTACGAATCCATTTATTTAAGCGCCTGCGCCTCAATCTTGTATTTGGAAAATTAAACACTTTTTGTAAAACTAGAAATAATAAAATGATGCACTAAAATATTCAATAATGCAATTATTAACAGTTTTCGAAATTCAATTTCTTTTAAGAAAAGTGAGAAAATATGATGGAGAAAAAGCAGCAGAGAACTGGTAGCTTAACCAAAGAAAAACTACCAGTTAAAATGGAAGCTTACCCCTTCAAAGATTATACAGCTCGCTGTCTATGACTTGAATTTCTTGCACTTCATTCACTCTAGTTCTAGGCTTCGACGCACCATATGTAATATAGCCAACAATCAGTGATGCCTTTACAATTATGACCACTGCTGGCAATATAGAAGTTAACTCAACGATTCTAGCTGCAAACAGTTCCAATGTTGCTACAGCACCTACTGCTGCTATTGTACCGCCGTAAATCAATCCCTTTTTGAGCGCTCGTCTTTCTTCCGCTTTTTCTAAAAGTTTAGCAATGTCTTCGCGACCATTTTGCAAAGCAAGGTCGCTTGCGGTTTTCCTATTGTTGTTTTTTAGTATAGGATTTGCACCTCTTGCTAATAGAGCTTTTACTGTCTCAATATGACCACTGCAAGCAGCCAAATGCAAAGGAGTCTGTTGCCATCTATCTACTGTGTTAACACTTGCACCTTTGTCTATTAGAGTATCTACTGTCTCAGTATGACCATTTCTAGCAGCCAAATGCAAAGGAGTATATCCCAATGTACCTTTTGCATCAACTTCTGCACCATTTTCTAATAGAACTTCTACCGCCTTAATATGACCATATACAGCAGCCAAATGTAAAGGAGTATATCTAAGCATGTCTTTTACATCAACATTTTCCTTGTGTTTTAATAGAGCTTTTACTGTATCTGTCTCACCATATTTAGCAGCCAAATGCAAAGGAGTATATCCATAGATATCTTCCACATTAACTTCTGCATCTTTGTCTATTAGAGCATCTACTGTCTTAGTATGACCATGTATAACAGCCAAATGCAAAGGAGTATATCCATAGCCATATACTACTACATTAACTTTTGCATCTTTGTCTATTAGAGCGTTTACTGTTTCAGTATGACCATATACAGCAGCCAAATGTAATAGTGTGCATTTCGATTTGGAACCGTTCGCGAAAGCGACCTCAAATAAGTGATTTACATCAAACTCAGCTTCCTGCCATTTTTTATATTCACCTTCATCTTTTTCATTTAATGCCTCTTGTATTTTTTCAATTATATTACTCTTATTTGGATCTGTGATTGTACTTAGTATAGTTTTCCACTGTTCGTCATTCATGACTTTACCCCCCTAAGGCTCAATACTTTTTAAGTATCAGATAATATGCCAAAAAAGTCAATTTATTTCTTAATTTTCAAAGAATCGTATTTTTATATTTTGAAATGCACTGAACCTGTCTACAGATTAGAGATGAAAAGAAAAAAAACTGGTAGCTTAACCGAAGAAAAACTACCAGTTGAAATATGTCAAAGTGTAGGCATACTCTCTAAAGGAACATGCTGATTGTCACCTATGATTTGATCTTTTTGCACTTCATTGACTTTAGTGCTATGCTTCGACACACCATATCTAATACCACCAACAGCCAGTGATGCCACTGCAATTGCAGCCACTGCTGCTACTATAGAAGTCAGCTCAACTGTAATCACATCAGTTGCAAATAGTGCCACTGCTACTATAGCACCTAATGCTGCGGTTACATATCCGTACCTAGCTCCTATTTTTTTTGCTTGTTTTTTCTTCATTTTTTCTACTTGTCTTTTTTCCGCTTTTTCTAAAAGTGTAGCAATTCCTTCATTCCACCAAGCAAGGTTTCTTGCGGTTTCCCCATTGTTGTTTTTTAGTATAGGATTTGCGCCTCTTGCTAATAGAACTTTTACTGTCTCAGTATGACCCTTTTCAGCAGCAAAATGCAAAGGAGTTCGTTGCAGTCCATCTGCTGTGTTAACACTTGCACCTTTTTCTATTAGGGTATCTACTGTTTCAGTATGACCCTTTTCAGCAGCCCGATGCAAAGGAGTTCGTTTCAATTTATCTGCTGCGTTAACACTTGCACCTTTTGCTGATAGAGCTCCTACTGTTTCAGTATGACCCCTTTCAGCAGCCAAATGCAAAGGAGTTCGTTGCAGTCCATCTGCTGCGTTAACACTTGCACCTTTTTCTATTAGGGTATCTACTGTTTCAGTATGACCCCTTTCAGCAGCCAAATGCAAAGGAGTCCGTTCATCGTTATCTACTACATTAACTTTTACACCTGGTACTGCTAATAGAGCTTTTACTGTTTCAATATGATCATTTGCAGCAGCCAAATGCAAAGGAGTCCGTTCATCGTTACCTACTACATTAACTTCTACATCTTGTACTGCTAATAGAGCTTTTACTGTCTCAGTATGACCATTTGCAGCAGCAAAATGTAATAGTGTACGTTTCAATTTGACGTTGTACGTGGAAGCGACCTTGAAAGCGAACTCAAATAAGTGATTTACACCAAACTCAGCTTTCTCCCATTCTTTATACTCACCTTCATCTTTTTCATTTAGTGCCCCTCCTATTTTTGTGATTATGTTCTCCTCATTCAGGCCTCCTTCTTTATTGATTGAGCTTAATATTTCTTGCCACTGTTCGTAATTCATAGCTTTACTCTTAAGTCTCAAACTACTTAAGTATCAGATAGTATGCCAAAAAAGTCAATTTATTTCTTAGAGCTTTATGAGGGATTTATTTTTAAACTCACATAGGTCGCAAATTATACACGTGTCACATAAAGGTCTCTGTGCCTTACAGACATATCTACCATGCAATACCAGCCAATGATGAGCGTAAAGTAAGTATTTATTCGGTACAACATTTAAAAGGGATTGTTCAGTTTTGAATACGTCATTTTCCTGCACAAGACCAACTCTATTGCTCACTCTAAAAACATGCGTATCGACTGCTAAGGTTGGTATTCCTAATCCAGAATTAAGAAACACATTAGCGCTTTTTCTGCCCACTCCCGGCAAAGACACTAAGTCATGAAAATTTGCGGGAATCTTACTTTCATATTTTTCTATTAATATTTTGCTGAGTCCAATAATATTGTGCGCCTTGGAGTTATATAATCCTATACTACTTATATGCTTTTTCAGTTCACTCTGCCCTAAATTCAACATTTTTTCTGGACTATCAGCAATTTTAAATAGCTTTTCAGTGATTTTGTTGACACTTACGTCAGTTGTGCGTGCCGATAAGACAATTGCCAATAATAATGTAAAATGGTTAGTATAATTTAGCTCGATTTTGGGAGTAGAGTTTGAATGTTTAAATCTTTTAAATATTAGTTCTACTTTTCTCGCATCCATCATATTTTATTGAAGTATTGTATGATTGTTGTTGCTACTTCCTCTATTGATTTTTGCGTAACGTTAATAATTGGCCACTTTTGTTCTTCAAATAGTTTTTCTGCTTCCTTGACTTCCGCCTTAACTTTTTCATAATCAGCGTAAGTATTATTATTTTCGTTGTTGATTGCAGTCAGCCTATTTTTACGTATCTCTATTAGCCTATGTATATCTATTGTTAGCCCCATCACTAGTTTATTTTTCAAAGTTTCTAAATCAATGTAAAATGGTATGCCTCCAACAAAGGGAATATTTGCAACTTTGTAACCACGGTACGCTAAATACATACTAGTCGGTGATTTTGATGTGCGAGATACTCCAACGAGAATTATATCTGCTTTATCGATATCTTGTATGCTTTGTCCGTCATCATGGTTAATAGTGTAATTTATTGCTTCAATGCGCTGAAAATATTCATTGTTTATCTCTGTATATAAATTAGGGTTTAAGTCTTTTTGAATATCAAGATAAGATGAAATTTCTCTGATAATATGAGATAAGATTGCTATATAAGGTACTTTTAACTCGCCGCAATTATCTTTTAAGTACTTTCTTAACTCATCATCAGTGACAGTACATATAACAAAATTATACTCACTATCACTGCTTCTGATTTTTTCTATTATTTCATCAATCTGCTTTTTACTATCTACAAAAGACCAAACATATTCACGCACTTCCACAGAGCGAAAATGCTTAAGTGCAGACTTTGCAACTGCTATAACAGTTTCTCCACTTGAGTCTGACACTAAATGTAAATTAAGTTTTTTAAGGATCATCTTATACTAAGAATAACTATGAATTTAAATGTTGTAAACTTCTCCTTTTAGTTTACTAACTTTCAAAAAACAGCCAAAATTAAATCAGTAAATCATCAACAAATCTAGTGCACGCTCGACAAGCAAGAGTATTGTTCTCCAATATATTTTGTAGAATAGCTATATGGTATGACCATATGCTTTTTATTGATTTGGTTAACATCATTAGCAGGGAATTTCTCTATGGTAAGGATAATATTTACTATAACATATTACAATTATTTGGCATAGCAGGCATGGGTGCTTTAGCAAGGCCCTTTGGTGCATTTATATTTGGTCACATCGGTGATAAGTATGGCAGAAGAATAGCACTACCCATTGCTATTTTATTAGTATCGATACCGTCCAGCCTGGTTGCAGCTATCCCAAGTTATAGTCAGATAGGTATAATGTCTACCATACTACTTCTTATGATTCATATAATACAAGGAATCGCATTAGGTGCTGAGCAAGGAGGCAGCTCTGTTTACCTGATAGAGCATTTGCATGATAAAAGAGAAAAGTTGGGAATGCTTTTTGGAATAATAGGTTTTGGCCGATCCATTGGTATTTTACTTTCTGCAGTAGCGATAATTATATGCAAAAAAACGACCGATTTTGATGGTTGGGGATGGAGATTACCATTTACTTTTTCAGCTATTTTAGGAGTAATTAGTGCGTATAGCATATATGTATTAGGAGAAACACCAGCATATAAAGCAAATCAAAAACAGGTTCATTTTCCAGTAATAGAACTAATAAAGCACCACAAGAAAGCATTTATACTTGCTACCTTGATTGCAATGCCTGTTAACGTTGTGGTTGGATTTACTATATTTCTTCGCACACTTGCAAAGGAAATAGTATCAATGGAAGTGTATATAACAACATATACCAATGAGATTTTGTCTATTATGACTGGCATATTAATGCCTATATTTTCAATATTATTAGGAATGTTGGCTGATAAAATTGGAAGAGAGCGAATTGCGATTTTATTTATAATAATAACAATGATATTATGCTGCCCAATACTATCCGCCGCATATTATTATAAGAATTACTTTATAATTATGCTGAGTATAATGATTCTTTCTATGATAGAGAGAGGGATAAATCCGATAGGAATAGTGGCATCAGAGCTATTTCCAACTAAAGTTAGATTTAGTGGAGTGAGTTTATCACGTAATATATCTTACACCTTACATGGGGGATTTACCTCTATGATATGTATGTGGGTTACTATTATACTCCCTCAAATCAACTTCGCTGCAGGACTATATGTGGTGTTTTGTCTATTAATTAGCTTAATAGCAATATTGCAGATAAAGCCACAAGATAAGAATTTGAACTGATTTGTTACGATATACGAAGACGGGAATTTGGCAAATTTAAATAGATATTCCTTAATTAAGCGTTTGAGTATAATACTATAGGAAATATAGCTAAAAATGGTCAATACAGAAAAGACAATCTTTGCTCTCTCAACCGTGTTTGGAAAATCCGGTGTCGCGGTAATCAGAATATCAGGAAGTAAAGCACTTAGAGTTGTAAGTCACTTCAATATTAACAAAAAAATTAAGCCAAGATTTGCCACCTTGGTTGACTTGTATGATAGTTCTGATCAGTTAATAGATAATGGAATAATGATTTATTTTCCTGCACCAAATAGCTTTACTGGAGAAGATGTTGTGGAGTTGCAAACTCATGGAAGTAAAGTTGTGATCAAAACTATTCTAGAGGAATTATCAAAGATTTTTGTTATGGCTGAGCCAGGAGAATTTTCACTGAGGGCTTTTTTAAACGGCAAGTTTGACTTAACTCAAATAGAAGGAATTGCAGACCTCATTGATGCAGAAACAAAAATACAGGCAAAACAAGCAGTTGAACAAATCTCAGGAGCATTGGGAAGATTATATAACAACTGGAGGCAGATGTTAATAAATGTGCAATCTAGAATCGAAGCATACATAGATTTTCCTGAGGATATAACAACAGAACAAGGTGAATTGATAAAAATTGATCAAGAAGTTCAGAAGCTTGTAAAAGAGATGCAAAATCATTTAAATGATAATAGAATTGGTGAACGATTACGTGAAGGTTTACACATCGTTATTACTGGGAAGCCAAATGCTGGTAAATCAACACTATTTAACTACTTAGCTAAGCGTGATATTGCAATTGTTTCTGAATACGCGGGCACAACAAGGGATGTGCTTGAAGCTCATATAGACATCGGTGGTTATCCGGTTATTCTCTCTGATACTGCAGGAATTCGTGACAGTTTAGATCCAATAGAATCGGAAGGTATCAAGCGAGCAAAAAAACGTTCTTCTGAAGCTGATATTAGAATAGAGTTATATCCATTTGAGCAGAGTGATAGTCTGAAATGCAATACCACAGATAATGATACTATTTACGTATTAAGCAAAGCTGATGATGCTCAGATTAATAATACAAATCTCTTACCTATCTCTGTGCTGAAAGAAGTGGGAATAGACAAATTAATTTCGCTGCTTGAAGAAAAAATAAAAGAGAAATTTATATGTGATAAGGAAGCCCCAATAATAACAAGGCAAAGACATAGAGATTGTATACTGAAGGCTCTGATGCACTTACAAGCATTTGATATTAGCAAACCGATTGAATTAATGTCTGAAGATCTAAGATCTGCTGCAGTGGAGCTTGGAAAAATTATAGGGATTATCGGCGTTGAAGAGATATTAGACAGTATATTCAACACTTTTTGTATTGGTAAGTAAATTAGATTGCTTCAAGCTAAATATTGTGATAAAAAGAAAATGGACGGATGGTCGAGTGGTTTAAGGCACCAGTCTTGAAAACTGACGTATGTGATGAGCATACCGTGGGTTCGAATCCCACTCCGTCCGTTTCTTTTGCAGGGAGAGAATTTGAGTTTGTTTTAAATTTAGTATAGCCCAATATTAGCCAGTTTTTTCCCGTTTAGATACACACTTTCTTATGAAGTGCAAAATTTTCCGACAAGCTTCTGCTGATCTTAAAGATTGATTTCTTCCGCTAGCGTAGATAAAATCAAGTTTTAATCGCCCAGGTATGAAAAGTTTTTATATTACCACGCCGATATATTATGTAAATGATAAACCACACATTGGCCATGCATACACTTCTCTTTTATGCGATGCGTTTACAAGATTTATGAAGCTAGCTGGAAATAAGGTTAAGTTCACTACAGGTACAGACGAGCATGGGCAGAAGGTTGAAAAGGCAGCTAAGTCACGGAATATGCAGCCGCAAGAATTTACAGATAAGGTAAGCGTTACATTCAGAGAATTGGCGGAATTTATGAATGTTCGGCATGATGATTTTGTCCGCACTACCGAAGCACGCCATAAAAAAGCAGTGATAGCCTTATGGAACAGACTAAAAGAAAAGGGTCAAATATATTTAGATTCATACTCTGGATGGTATTCAGTACGTGATGAAGCATTTTATCAAAAATCAGAATTGATCAATGGCAAAGCTCCAACTGGTGCAGATGTAGAATGGGTAACAGAAAAGAGCTATTTTTTTCGCCTATCGGATTGGCAAGATAAGTTACTCGAATTATACGAAAATCAGCCGAATTTTATCTTTCCTGAAAGTAGAAAAAATGAAGTGGTGTCGTTTGTCAAATCCGGATTAACTGACCTTTCAATTTCCCGCACTAGCTTCAATTGGGGAATAAAAGTTCCTGGTGATGATGAACATGTAATTTATGTTTGGATAGATGCATTAACTAACTATATCACACTGGTAGATTTTCCTGACACTGAAAGTGATGAATATAAACATTTTTGGGAAAATCAGGATTGTTTCACTGTTCACATGATAGGTAAAGACATACTACGCTTTCATGCTGTATACTGGCCAGCGATGCTACTTGCTGCAGAGTTACCACTACCAAAGCAAATAGCAGTGCATGGCTGGTGGTTAAACGAGGGAGAGAAAATATCCAAGTCTCTTGGTAACGTTATTGACCCTGTTGCTCTTGCTGAGGAATTTGGTGTTGATCAGTTGCGTTATTTTCTCCTGAGAGAAACAAGTTTTGGTCACGATGGAAATTTTAGCAGAAAAAACATGCTCAGCCGTATAAACTCAGAACTTGCAAACAACATAGGCAACTTAGTGCAAAGGACAGTTTCATTTCTACACAAACAGTGTTCTGGAGTTATTCCAAAAGTCGATTGTAACTTGTTAAAAGACAATGAAAATCTGCCAGATTATAAGGTTATCCTGAATCAAGTAATGCATCATTTATCAAAATATGAATTCAATCATATTATACTCTTGATCGTCAATATTGCCTCTGAAGCTAACGCTTACATCGATCAAAGTGCACCGTGGACATTAAGTAAAACCGACAAAAAGCGTATGGAATCAATAATTTACAAGCTACTGGAATACATAAGAATAATTGGCATTTTGTTGCAGCCAATCGTTCCAAAATCAGCTGAAAAAATATTGGATCAACTGCAAGTCCCTAAAGAACAACGTGATTTAGAATCTCTATGCAATAATAAAATAAGCTCTGGTAATGTATTGCCAAAACCAGAGCCTGTTTTTTTTAGATTTAATGTTTAAAGCTATATTTCTCTCTGTTTAAAAAGTAGATAACTCTGTTGACATGCATGGAGTTACAGATGAATCAGTTATGTAGTTACTTACCACATCATAAAAAAAAGAGAAATACACTTAAATACGGCCAACATGGTAAACATACTATTACCATAACTTGTACATGTACGCACAAATTCTAACCCCTTAGCTAATGAATTTAACTTTGTCGCTTCACTATTTGATTGGATATCTTGTGAAACATTATAAGCCATTATAGTGTTATTCTAGTCTGAAATAGTTTTTTTTAGGTTGGATATCTCAGCAGTTTGGCTTTTTAAAAGTAAAGACTCTTCCTCTCTTTACAGAACCTTATTTATAATAATTTGTATCACTTTTACTTTAAGGAGGCTTCATTATGAATAAGAAATTTTTTTATTCATCGCTATCATTGAAAAATATAGAAGAAAATGGTATATTTTCTGGTTATGCTAGTGTTTTCAACGTTGTAGATAAGCAAAATGATTTGATTTTACCCGGAGCATTCAAGAAAGATTTGAACAGAAACAAAATAAAACTACTTTGGCAGCACGACCCAGGAGAACCTGTAGGCAATATTATAGATATTTATGAAAATGATTTTGGTTTGTATATAATTGCACATTTACTTTTAAGCATTCAAAAAGCGAAAGATGTATATTTAATGCTAAAAGCAGGTATGATTGACAGCCTTTCGATTGGTTACGTGCCCATTAAGCACGATATTGATTATAAAACAGGGGCAAGAGTTTTAAAGCAGGTGGAATTGTGGGAAGTAAGTCTAGTTACCTTTCCAGCAAACTCAGCCGCTCAAGTGGTTGACGTCAAAAGTCAAAATAATGAGCAAGAAGCGCTTTTCAGAGCAATGGAAAGAGCAAAAAAAATACTTACAGATGCATATATTTCTCGTTAAAGTTGAAAAAAGATAAAAAAATCTCTTGACACTATTTAATTAATATTTATACCAATATACATAAGCTTTATTACTAATTGCCCTCTTTAATAGTTAATAAAGTGTGACTTCCTCTATCTTTAGCGGAAGTCTTTTTTAATTTAAGGTTTGAATATTGAGGTAATATGTTATGAGAAATAGTGAAGATATCAATAATAATAGTGTTGAATATATGATGAATAGTGAATATAATAGCGAAGAGTATATTAAACTTAATATAAAAAGACAAGAAAAAAAATATAGTTGGTCCACCGTTTTTGCATGGCTATACCTACACACGATTGGAGAAATTTTGCCAAAGGAATGGAATCGCTGGGCTGAAGATATTCTCAACCCTTATGAGGTTACTAGTAGCAAGGGATCTGAGGAACCACAAGATACAAAACAAACGTTAGTAACAGAAGAGGAATCACAAGATTTAAAGCCAAAGGCTGAGCTACAAAGACTAGAAAAAGAGAAAGAGGCTCTTGCTTACACTCTTGCAGAACAAGAAAAAATTTTGAATCAATTGACTAAGGAGCTAGAAAAGAGTAAGGAGGATTTGCAAAGCAGCAAGAAAGAAAGAGAGGAGCTATCTTCTAAACATGATGAATTATCTAAACAATTAATAGAAATTAAAGATGAGCTAACACTAAAGGAAATAGAGTTTAAAGCTCTTCAAGATGCTTCAGATGAAACGGCTAAAGAATATGACCAAGAAAAGTTAAGATTATCGGAGCAGATAAATAAGCTAGAATCCCAATCAGCTATGTTAACAGAAGAGCTCAGTACTGTTAAAAACCAAGCAGAGGAGATGAAAACAATCCTTTCAGAAAAGGAAATAGAATGGCAGAAAATTCTGAAAGATAAAGATCAGATAACAAAAGAGCTTGATAATGCCAAAAAAGGATCGAGAGAAGTAATAGAGTTGATGAAAAAGAAATTAGAAAAAGCGAAAAAAGATGAAAAGAAGGAAAAGTTGAGAAAGCGGATTGCGGAATTGGAGCAACAGTTGCAAGATCAAAAAAATCAGTTAGATAGGCAAATTGCTGAACTGACGAATGCAGAAGTAGATTCAGAAACATGCAACGAAGAATTAAAAAAGAAAGTTAATGAATTACAGAACAAAAACACACAATTGGAAAACTCACAGAAGGAAGCTAAAGAGGATCTGAAGCAATGGAAAGGGCAAGTTGAAGAATTAAATAGTCAATTGAAAGAAAAAATAGCTGAACTGATAAATGCAAAAACAGAGTTAAAAAATAAGGAAGAAGCTCTGGTAAACAAAAACCAAGTGTTAGAGCAACAGTTGCAAGATCAAAAAAATCAGTTAGATAGGCAAATTGCAAAACTGACAAACGCAAAAACAGAGTCAGATGCACGCAACGAAGAATTAAAAAAGAAAGTTAATGAATTACAGAACCAAAAAACACTATTGGAAAACGCACAGAAGCAAGCTAAAGAGAATCTGAAGCAGGTTACAGAAGCAAGTAAAAAAACAATTAATCAGCTGAAAGTATCAAACAAAGTGGAAGAAGATATAAACGCCAAAATTGAAAAATTAGGAAATGATATTCAGAAATTAGAGAATAAGCTAAGGAGTGTGAATACATCAAATGCGGGACTAACTGAAGAAAATTCCAATCTTAAAGGAACACTTGTCAATTTACAAAGTGAAAATGATGCATTGAAAAAAGAGTTAGCTCAGCGGGAAGAGCAATTAAACAAAGCAGATATAATCAGTATAACAAGCGTGCAAACTAATACGTCTCGTAGCAGTACCAATTCAAAAAAGTCAAATAATCCACTGATATTTCTTGTAGATGGATTGAAAGGTCGCCACGATTTTAAAGGAGAAATGAGCAATTTGAATAACAAAATAAAGAAGAATTTTCCTGAATTTGCACAGCAGCATTTCTGCCATCAAGTAGCAGAACTTTTTTTCCATAAGTTAAAAGAACATTCGCAAGACAGTAAAACATTCAGTTGTGAATCGATTGTTATTGAAAAGGGAACATCCATATTAACCAAAGCTAGAGCAAACGACAAAAAAGTAAAAGACTTTTGCAACAATCATGCTCCAAGAATAGCAAATGCAATATGGGAAAAGCTTGTTAAACATGGAATAATTGAACCAGGTACTTCAATGACTAATACGAATTTAAGTAGAAGGACAAGTATCGCTAGTCAGCAAAGTGTGCGATAACCATGCTCCAGCAACAGCAACTGTAATTAAACTAGCTTGATCTACTCTTGTAGGTAAAAAATAAACGACATATATATATTCTTATGATAAAATGGTAGTAGTTATTGGTAAATAATATGTTCATTCAGATTGAAGAGACGCCTAATCCAAATACGTTGAAATTCCTTCCTGGGTTTCCTATCCTGAACGAAGGCAGTACTGTAGATTTCGCAACTGTAGAAGAGGTGAAGAACTCCAGGTTAGCCGCAAATCTTTTTCAAATAGAGCATGTGGTGCGGGTATTTTTCGGTCATGATTTTGTTTCAGTTACTAAATCTGATGTAGTTGATTGGGATATATTGAAAGTAGAGATTCTCACTACAATCATGGATCACTTTACCTCTGGCGGAAAAGCTCTGGATGGAGAGGGGTTTTACAATCAATTAGATGAGGAATTTTTTGATGAAGATGACATAGAAATTGTAAATAGAGTAAAGGAATTGATGGAGAATTATATTAAACCTGCAGTGGCACAGGATGGTGGGAATATAAAATTTCGTGGTTATAAAGATGGAACGGTTTTTGTTGAATTACATGGAGCGTGCTCAGGGTGCCCAAGCGCTTCTATTACTCTTAAACAAGGAGTACAAAATATGCTGAACTATCATATACCAGAAGTTGCTGCTGTAGAGACTATATCATGATCAGCCAAACAGTTAGAGGAACAAGAGATCTCTTATCCGATGAATGGTATAAATTTAAATATATCCAAAATACAGCAAACAACATATCAAGCTTATACGGTTTTATTCCTGTAGAAACTCCAATATTTGAATACACGAACGTTTTTACAAAAACTCTGGGCAATACCTCAGACATTATCACTAAAGAAATGTATAGCTTTGAGGATAAAGGTGGAAAAAGCATAACTCTACGCCCGGAGTTTACTGCAGCAATTGTAAGACTTTTAATCGACAAAAAATTACCGTTGCCTGCAAGATTATTTTCAACGGGTCCCATCTTTCGTTATGAGCGGCCACAAAAAGGAAGGCAGCGGCAGTTTCATCAAATAAATTTTGAGGTTTTTGGCATAGCAGATCCTAAATCTGACGTTGAGCTGATATCACTTGGCCAACATCTATTAACTGAATTTGATATCCATAGGGATGTCAGGTTAGAAATCAACTCTTTGGGGGATCGCGAGACAATTACAAAGTACCGAGAAGCATTGGTATCATATTTTGAAAAGTATAAACACGATTTATCAGAGGATAGTCAAAATAGATTAATTAAAAATCCACTGAGGATATTGGATTCTAAAAGTGAAAAAGATCAATTGATCATTTCTGATGCTCCTAAAATTAATAATTACTACACGAGAGAGTCCTTGGATTTTTTCAATAATGTACTCAATGGACTACAGCTACTTGGTATATCTTATACCATAAACACTAAGTTAGTGCGTGGTCTGGATTATTACTGTCATACAGTTTTTGAATTTATTACAGAAGACCTGGGTGCACAAGGAACTGTGTTAGCTGGAGGAAGGTATGACGATCTTGTATCCCTCATGGGTGGAAAAGATACTCCTGCAATAGGGTTTGCAGGCGGCATTGAACGCATAATGGAGTTAACTGATTATTTTCTGCAGAAAAAACAGCCCATTTTTTTAGTTCCAATAGGTGAACGGGCTAAAAAATTCTCTCTTGAACTTACGGACAAGCTGCGCAAGAATGGGCTTTATGCTAATTGTGAATATAGTGGTACACTTAAAACTAAAATGAAAAAGGCTAATCAAGCAAATGCTAAAATTGCACTAATTTTTGGTGATGACGAATTAAGTAACAACACCGTTAAAATTAAGAACATGAGCAGCGGAGAAGAAAAAATAGTCATATATGATAACATAATAGAAAATATCTTGAGCATCTAACTAATCAATATAATGTTCGTCGTGGCCGTGGTCAGACCCAACAGCAGGTGACGGACTTGGTGAAAAAGATTGGCCATGGTAGTCATTATCAAAATGCATATGACCCCCAAAATCATCAGCACCCATAAACTCATTAGCATGAGAATAATCACCAAAGTCTAAAGGCATTCCTCCATCTCCACCTGCCCCATACTCGGAGCACTGCTTAAGAGCGTCTATTAGTTTTGCAACCCCACCGATCAATTCCATTCCGTCTCCAAGTGTAGATGGTATACTGCCCGCCCAACTTTCAAGTACCTTCATATAGGCTCCTAATACACCTCCAGGCGCTGTAAATAGCCACTGCATCCCATCTAGAATTGTTGAAGCACTTTCACCATGACCAAGTCCAAAACCACTCTTTCCTCCTGATTGCTCTTTATGTTCTTGTGCAGCCTGCAAATCTGCAATATCCATGCCACTCATAATCTGCTTTACATTTTATAGTATAATTTTACCACATATATTATCAAATATCAAGCAACTACATTTTTTAGCCAGTTGCAAGGAAAAATAGTTACAGTATTATTGTACTTTAATCAAAAGCTTTATGAGATTAGTCAATTGTATAATTTCTATTTCATTGTTTTTCAGTGCGGCATTTTGTAATGGATGTAATTTTAATACCCAAAATAATGGATTGAGTTGTAACATCGATCTATCTTACAAGGGCTTAAGTAATACAAAAAATTTATTAAAAGATAAGGAAGATAAATTTATTGCTCTTACGTTTGACGATGGCCCATCTTACACTACAACAAGCGCTATTGTTGATGTATTAGAAGCACATGAGTTAAAAGCAACATTTTTTTTGCTGGGTGAACGTTTAAATAAAAAAACATACAATGTGGTAAAAAGAATTCATGAAACCGGTAGTGAAATAGGTAACCACTCCTGGTCACATAGAAAATTAACATCGTTATCAAGTGATGAACAATTTCAAGAGTTAGAGAAAACAAATGCAGCGATAAGCAAAATAATCAAAAAAGATATAAAATGGTTCCGTCCACCATACGGATGCCATAATCAAAACGTTATAAAGCACGTCAATTCATTAAATATGTATTCAATATTATGGACGATTGACTCTTTAGACTGGCAAAATGATAAACCGGAAGTCTTAGTTAAGAGAGTGATAAACAATGTACACAATGGTGCAATAGTATTGCTTCATGATCACGAAAGGAAATCAAACACGCTAAAGGCTTTACCAGAGATTATTACAACGCTAAAAAAATCTGGATATAGATTTGTTACTTTAAGTGAGTGGGAAGAAGAAATCTGTGACTTAGTTAGATAAAGTGAAAAAAAATAAGACCTTTACTCGTAGAGCATTTATACTTGGTGGCATTCAGCTAGTTATTTCAGCTATATTCAGTTACAGACTATATACTCTGCAAATTAGAGATAGAGAAAAATACGAAGTATTATCCAATAACAACAGAATAAGGATTGCAAATATCCTGCCATACAGAGGAAGAATTTTAGATAGAAATAGCGTTGAGCTTGCAGTAACTGAAGTTTCTTCAGCATTTTACAGACGTCATTATCCATTTGGTTCGATATGTTCACATGTATTAGGTTATACAAACAGGAAACAAATAGGTGTAAGTGGAGCTGAATACATATATGATAGGGAATTAAAGGGTACACCTGGAAAAGTTGAGCAGGAAGTTAATTCTAGAAAAAAAGTTATAAGAGAATTGTCAAGCACACCACCGCAAAATGGTGATGATATACAGCTAACAATAGATATCAACTTGCAGCAAAAAGTTGCAGAAATATTTCAAAAATATCAAGGTTCAGTAGTTGTTATTGATACAAGAAATGGGGAAATCTTAGCGCTATATAACTCACCTGCTTATGATAATAATGTTTTTACTGGTACACTCTCTAATGATGTCTGGAGTGATTTGAACTCTCCTTCATTACCGCTGGTTAATCGTGCATTATCTTATCAAATTCCGCTCGGTTCAGTTTTTAAAACAGTTGTTGCACTTGCAGCTCTAAAGGATGGAATTATCACACCACAGGATAGGTTTCTATGTAAAGGACATATGACAATAGGCAATAGAAAATTCCGCTGTAGAAAAAGTGATGGACATGGATACCTTTCTTTAAATGAAGCAATAGCTGCCTCATGCAATACTTACTTTTATAATATAGGAAAGCAAATCAGTGTTGATTCATTAGTAAAAATGGCTAGTGAGTTCGGCATCGGAAGCGGAGCCTTAATAAAAAAATTTAAAGAAGAAGCACCAGGACTGTTACCTGACAGAGACTGGCGTGAACAAAATCTATATTCAGAGTGGCAATTGGGCGACACTATTAACTTAACCATCGGTCAAGGATACATACTGGCAACACCTTTACAACTCGCAGTCCTTGCAGCAAGATTAGCCACAGGAAAGAAGGTTATGCCTTATATCGATATACAAGAAGCAGCACAAACCTTTTCTGATATTGATATAGATCATAAACATCTCTCTGCCGTTCAAAATGCTATGTTTAACACAGTTAATTCTAGAATTGGTACTGCATATACTACTAACTTACCTAAGGGTATACACATTTCAGGCAAAACTGGAACTCCAGAAATAAATTCTCGCGGCAAAAGTCACAAAGCATTTATTGCCTTCAGCTCCTCGCACCATGCAGTATCTGTGTTTATAGAACACGGTAAAATTCCACGTCAGGATTTTCTTATAGCTTATAAGATATTCGATTATATCGCTAAAAAAAAATTTAATTTTTAGGTCCTGTAAAAAAAATTTCATGTTGCATGTATCTAAAATAGGAAAAAGTTGACTGATATTAGGCTACTTAATATTGAGATAAGTTCGAATATAGTGAAAACGGAAAAGGAGGGATTTGAACCCTCGACATATTTTCATATGTGCACGCCTTCCAAGCGTGTGCTTTAGACCACTCAGCCACTTTTCCATGTTACCTATAGTATTAGAAATTGTACTATTTATCAACAAGATAGAGCCAAAATACTTGAAGAGTACTAATAATTGTATATTCTTGATAAAGAACATCTAACTGTTTTTTCTTCATTAAAGTATTTTATGTCAATAATTCTTTTAGATGCCAAAACAATTAATCGAATAGCAGCGGGCGAGGTAATAGAAAGGCCGGCAAGTGTGGTAAAAGAGTTAGTGGAAAATGCCATTGATGCCAAAAGTATGGCAATAGAGATCAAGATAGAAAGCGGAGGGCGTAATCTCATTAGCGTAATAGATGATGGTGGTGGAATAGAAAAAGATGATATCGAATTGGCATTTATGCGCCACGCTACGTCAAAATTAAGCGATAGTGATTTGATAGAAATAAAACACCTTGGCTTTAGAGGGGAAGCTTTGCCGTCAATTGCAGCAGTAAGTAGAATTAAACTATCATCCAAGGTAAAAGAAGCAACTGAAGCATGGTCAGTAAATTATGCAGGTGGCGAGAAAATAGAAGCACTTACTCCTTATCCTCTGGCATACGGTACTCAAATTGAAGTACGTGATCTGTTTTTTGCTACACCAAATAGGCTAAAGTTCTTAAAGACGGAAAGGGCAGAAACGCAGCACATAGTTGACATTATAAATAACTTAGCAATGATTAATTATGGCATAAGCTTCACTCTCGCTTCAGGCAATAAAAAAATTTTGGATTATAAAGCACAATCTTCGTTGTTTGGTAGACTATGTGAAGTAGAGAAAGAGTTTCAGAATAATTCTTTAGAGGTATATGAAGAAGAAGATGGGATAAAACTTACAGGATATATCTGCAAACCGACAGTCAATCGTGGTAAATCTAGTATGATCTATACTTTTGTAAATAAGAGACCAATAAAGGATAACCTGCTGGTAGGTGCAATTAGATACGCATACCATGACTTGATACCAAGTGATAGATACCCTTTTGCAGTGCTGAGTTTAGAAATACCTTATGACCAAGTAGATGTAAATGTACATCCAAATAAGTCAGAGGTAAGGTTTCAAGATAAAAGGTGCATATATGAGATAGTGACAAGAGGATTAATAAAGGCACTTTCAAGGAGGATAGAAAAACAGGAAGAAGATAAGTTGCAGCGAATTGAGGCTAAAGAGGAGGATCGAGATTTATTTGGCTCTAGCACAAGAAAAAATGAGGAGTTAAAGGAAAGCAATAGAAACCAGAAGTTTTATGAAAAAAAGCCAAGTGCATTTGAAAATGAGTTGATGAGAAAATTTAACTCTCCAAATTTAGAAACAAAAAACTTACATAATAACTTCACTATAGAGAAGAAAGAACAAGCAAAACCACTATCACAGATAGAATTAGTACAAGATCATCCACTAGGGTTTGCAAGGTGCCAAGTATACAATACCTATATCATTGCAGAAAATAAAGATAAGCTAGTGATAGTTGACCAGCATGCAGCACATGAGAGACTGGTGTATGAGTATTTGAAGCATAAATCTGAAATCAAAAAGCAGAAATTGTTGATTCCTGAAGTAATAGAAATTAAAAATCAGGCAGGAATAGAAATGATAGAGAATTATAAGGACAAGCTGTCAGAGATGGGCTTTGATATTGAAATAACTTCAGAATCTACGGTAACAATAAAAGAAGTCCCCGCAATACTAGAGAATGCAAATATAAAAGAGATAATAATTGATGTGGCAGAAAGATTAATAGAGATGGAAGATACTTTACCAATAGAAGATAAGATAAACAAAATATTAGCCACTATAGCCTGTTATGGGTCGATAAGAGCAGGGAGAAGAATGAAATTGGAGGAAATGAATGAATTATTAAGACAAATGGAAGAGACACCATATTCTGGGCAATGCAACCATGGAAGGCCTACTTATGTAGAAATGAAACTGAGTGATATTGAGAAGTGGTTTGAAAGAAGATGACATTTATTGCAATTCACTGATGCTATAATATTCTAAATAGCCTGTCCCTTCACAGTTAGTCACAATGAAATAGCGCTTCTGCAAACTCTTTACTCGTGAATTCTCTTAAATCCTCTATGCTTTCTCCAACGCCTATAGCGTATAATTTTATCTTATATTCTTGCGCTAATCCAACCACTACTCCACCTTTAGCAGTACCATCCAGCTTAGTAATAATTAATCCGGTCACATCAATCTTTTTACTGAATGCTTCTAATTGGCTATATGCATTTTGGCCAGTCGTTGCATCAAGAACTAAAATGGTATCATGTGGAGCAGAATCATCTAACTTCTTTATCACTCTGGATATTTTCGACAGCTCTTCCATAAGATTAACATTGTTTTGCAACCTACCCGCTGTATCAATCAACACTACATCAATATTATCTTCTATAGCCTGTTTAACGGCTTTATATGCCACACTTGCAGAATCAGCACCATAATCTCCCGTTATAATTGTGCAACCAGAACGTTCAGCCCACACACTCAGCTGCTCAGTTGCTGCAGCTCTAAATGTGTCACATGCAACAAGCATTACCGATTTTCCCATTTTTTTATATTGATATGCAAGTTTACCAGCAGTTGTAGTCTTACCATTACCATTCACTCCACACATCATTATCACATGCGGCTTTTTATCGAGTATTAGCGGTTGTGCAACTGGATCCAATATAGCTGTTATTTCATTTATCAAGTATTGTTTAACTACTTCATAACTGCAGTCACTTTCAAATTTAATACCCGTTAATTTATCAATAATCATATTAGAAGTTTTACAACCAATATCCATACTGATCAGCAGCTCTTCAACTTCATCTAGAAGTAATTGGTCTATTTTTTTTTTAGTAGAAAAAATCCCCCTTATTTCCTTGCTAAAACGAGAAGAAGTTTTCAACAAACCTTTATAAAGATTATTAAGTAAACTCAAAATGACACCCCATTTTTAATAACAGAACTCACTATATATTATAGAAGTACCTGTTATAAAGGAAACTAACTTTTGATGGCAATCTTAAAATAGATTTAAAAATCAAGTGAATCCTCACCTGTTTGTTCCTCATAAAAAAATTTCAAAGTAATAGTAGTGCCTTGTTGCGCTTCACTTTTTATCTCAAAAGTTCCGCCCATTAGCTCTACTAATTTTTTACTAAGCGGCAGTCCAATCCCTGTTCCTTCGTTTCTATATCCAGACTCCGCTTGACCAAAAACAGACATAACTTTATATATATCCTGCTGCATTATTCCTATTCCATTATCATGGATTTCTATAGTTAACAAATTTTTCTCTATACTCTCCTTAATCACCATTCTTATTAAACCACTATTTGGAGTAAACTTAATTGCGTTTGACAATAAATTTATTATTACCTGTTTCATTCTTTTAGGGTCTGCAGTAATTAAAAGCTGTTTGCTGGGTATTTCTTTTTTAAAATTGATCTTTGCCTCGCGTAACTTAGGTGATAACATATCAACACACGAGTCTATTATCCTATTCAGATTAAATTTTGCTTTTTCTACTTTTAAACTACTTGCTTCTGCTTTCGAAAAATCGAGTACATCATTAATTAGACTCAGCAAATGTATCCCCGCATTATAGATATCATCCGCATATTCTTTATATTGAGCACTATCTGTTAAATCTTTGTTTTTGATCAGCTCTGCAAATCCAATAATAGCATTAAGAGGCGTACGCAACTCATGCGTGACGCTCGCAAAAAACTTTAGCTTATTAGCATTCTCTTGTTCTAGTGCATCTTTTACTTGCTGCAGCTCGCTATTAGTCTTGTGCTGCTCGGCTAATACTTTACTGTTGGAAGCATTTAAAAAATACATCACTAACGCTAGTATTATCAGCAGTAAACTCAGGAAGATTAAAAGCAGATTATATGCTAAGATACAGGAGTTATCATACTTTTTAAGGATCTTTAGAAAAAATGATGGCTTAATGCTATTTTCATAAAAAACAGGAAAAATGGAAATTAGCGTATTTCTTACAGTGTAGAATATTTCCTCATTATTCATTAAATGATCAATCTCATCATTAGTTAGTAATTGCTCATAATTGTGATCGTATGTGTTTACATTGCTGAATATGATTCGACTATTTTGATCATATAAAACCAAACTCATGTCATCCACTTCTCCAACTAACTGCAACAACTCGGCACGTAATTTTACTAGCTGATTTATATAATCAAAGTTTTTATTCTTAATATGGTGCTTCCCAAGTAACTGATCATTGTGCTTCTCTGCTAGTAAATGCTGGTATTTCTTAATTACGCTGTTTTGAAGAATAACTTTCAGATTCGAGTGTGAATTACGATATGAAGAAAAAAAATCATTTTTCAGTAAATAGCTGTAGTACATCACACTAGAAAAAAGTGCTAGAATCAAAAAAAGTAATATAATAACTCTGACATACTTACCCTTCCTTAATACGGAGAATACTAATTTGCCTCGTTTATACATATATCTCCCATTGTAAAAAAATTATTTTTGTGCTATTAATCACAAAATATATCATATTTTTATGACTATTTCTCTTACCTTACCAGTTTATTTTCTAACTAAAATAAACTTCTCGCATGGAAGAGGTGTTTACCTATATGATGCTGACAACAATCGCTATGTAGACTTTCACGCTGGAGTAGGAGTTAATAGCTTAGGTCACGCCAATCCACAGTTGGTGGACGTGTTAAAAACTCAGGGAGAGAAACTTTGGCACCTTTCAAATGCGTTTAACATACCAATCTCTGATGAATTTGCAGGTAAGTTAGTCAAGAATAGCTTTGCTGACACCGTTTTCTTTGCAAACTCTGGAGCAGAAGCAGTCGAATGTGCTTTAAAGATTGCAAGATCATATCAAAATGGAAAAGGTTATAAAGATCGCTACAAGATCTTAACATTTCACGGTGCATTTCACGGAAGAACTTTTCTTACCTGCGCTGCAAGTGATAAAAGAAAATCTTCAGCACTACTTAATCCATATATCGACTGGTGTGATAGCACATCACCTGATATTGAAAGCATAAAAAAAGCAATTTCAGACAATATTGGAGCTATATTAATAGAGCCAATACAAGGACAAGGTGGTGTGAATGTTATGGAATCAAGCTTTTTGCGAGAACTAAGGAACTTATGTAATGAACACGATATACTGTTGCTATTTGACTGCGTGCAATGCGGTGCTGGCAGAACAGGAAAATTATTTGCATACGAACATATAGGAATAGAACCAGATATATGTACCCTCGCAAAGGGAATAGGAGGAGGATTTCCGCTAGGAATTTGTCTTGCAACTGAAAAAGCTGCTCAATATATGGGCGTAGGAATGCACGGTTCTACCTTTGGTGGAAATCCATTAGCAACATCAATAGGAAGTGCTGTATTTGACAAGCTGCTCACTCCTGGATTTTTAGAAAATGTCACAATCAGAGGGAACTATTTAAAGAGTAAATTAAATGACTTGGCAAAAAAATTCTCAATCATAGAAGAAGTAAGAGGTAAAGGGCTAATGTTGGGAATTAAAGTTAAAGCTGATAATCATAAATTCGCCGAAGAACTAAGTCATCGCGGCCTTCTGACCATTGGTACTACAGCAGATCAAGTAGTAAGAATCTTGCCGCCATTGATTATCACTGAACGCGAGATTGATGAAGGGATTGAGATTTTATACAATTACTTATCAGAAAATTAAACGGACTTTCTTAAGGTAGCAACAAGTAAAATTTCAGGAATAAGTTTTAGGTGATATATATGGTTCACCACGGAAATTCATAACATTATTAAATTTATTCTTACACATTAAAAACGTCTTATCGCAGCCTGCAAGTATTGAATACTGATCACCAACAGAAATTTTGCATGGAGGAGCAGTAAATAACGTAACCATCTTATTCCTATAATCTTTAACAATGGCCTCAAATTCTGCAAATTTTACTACCCCGTGTTTATAATACTCATCATCCTCAACTAAATTTGTGTCTTTAAACCTTTTGTCATCCACCACATCGGTTACAACACTTACTTTACTGAACTTTTTAGCATCAATTTTGCACTTATCATCACAGAATTGTGCCCTGCATGTGGGTGAATATAAATCCACTATACTCCTTTCAAGCTTAGATGAAATTCCTCTAATTTCAACGATAAATCTACCATTGTTTAATATTACTTTACCGAAAGTACCGGAGTGTAAATTCATTGTCCCTTGACTTAAATTCGTGTAATTTACAAGAAATATTTCAACTTCTGCAAAATCATATTTGCCAGCCAGAACATCCTCTTCTTTTATGTCATCACTGTCTAATATTCCAGTGATTTCAAGATTATCTGATTTTAGGCTACTATTTAGCGTAACGCTGCCAGCAGTAAATCCCCTGGAAGATTTATAAATTATCTCATCAATATTTAAATCCTGATCACAATCAGTAAATCCCATCATTTTCCCGTCGGCAAGCTTTAACTTCCAGCACATAGCAATGGTTAACACTTCTTCTGCTAAATGACTTTTGAGTGCAGTACTCATGATAGCCCCCTTAATTTTTAAGAGAGTATATAAATCACTGTTACACCACCGAAGTAAATTTTCACAACAATAATAAAAACGGATTAAGTTAGTGAAAGTATATAACTTAACACTCCTCCATTTTTGAGGTATTCCACTTCAATAAGTGTTTCAACACAGCATTTAAGTTGAAATAATTGTTCAGAATTATCTTTTCTTCTTACTCGGCACTCTAAATTGGCATGCGGCATTACTTTTCCTGTTATACTGATTGTCTCATTACCTTCGAACATTTTTCTATTTATCCCACCTTGAAATACAAGCGGTAGAACCCCCATACCAACTAAATTCGATCTATGTATACGTTCAAAGCTCTCTGCAATAACAGCTTTTACTCCAAGCAATAACGTACCCTTCGCAGCCCAATCTCTACTTGAACCTGTGCCATATTCTTTTCCTGCAATAATGACTAAAGGTGCATTACTTTCCTTGTAACGCATAGCCGCATCAAATATTGGCATGACTTCTCCTGAAGGAATATGTTTTGTATAGCCCCCTTCAATATCAACCATTTCATTTTTTATTCTTATGTTAGCAAAAGTTCCACGCATCATAACATTGTGGTTGCCACGACGTGACCCATAGGAATTAAAGTCCTTTGGCTCAACCCCTAGTTCTTTTAAATATATACCTGCAGGGCTATTGAGAGCTATATCGCCTGCTGGAGAAATATGGTCAGTTGTAACACTATCACCAAGAATTGCTAATATTTGCGCATCCTCTATATCACTTTCAGATGATGAGTTATCAAAATAAGGTGGGTTTTGTATATAAGTGCTGCTGGCATCCCAGTTATAAATTTCACTTTCTTCACATTCTATTTCTTGCCAACCAAGGAATACATCACTATATTTTTGCATGAACATTTCACGTGTCACAACTTTATTAACGTAGTCCTCAATCTCGCGATTCGTTGGCCATATATCTTTTAGATATACATAATTCCCATTTTCATCTTGGCATATAGGATCTTTAGTTAAGTCTATCTTCACAGTACCTGCAAGTGCATATGCAATCACTAATGGCGGAGAAGCTAAATAGTTAGCTTTAACTAAAGGATGCACTCTACCTTCAAAATTACGATTACCTGATAAAACCGCAGCTACTGTTAAATCTTTGCTTTTTATATCATTTTCTATGTCTTGATTTAATGGACCAGAGTTTCCTATGCATGTAGTGCAACCATATCCAACTAAGTTAAAACCCAAAGCGTCCAGATTTTCTTGTAAACCAGATTTTTCAAGGTATTCTGTCACCACCTTTGATCCAGGTGCAAGTGAAGTTTTAACCCAAGGCTTAGACCTCAATCCAAGTTTTGCTGCATTACGTGCAACAAGACCCGCAGCTATCATCACATTTGGATTGGAAGTATTAGTACAGCTTGTGATTGCCGCAATAACCACACTCCCATCCTGTAACACATCACTTTTTTTAACTTCTACAGTAGGAAACGACCTAGAAAACGACTCCACTACTTGCGATAAAAAAATCTTATCCTGTGGTCTTTTTGGACCAGCCATAACTGGCTCTATAGAAGATAAATCAAGTTCTAACTTATCAAAAAACGCCAATTCCTCTCCAGTATGCCATAATCCTTGTTTTTTTGCATATACTTCTACCAATTCTATCAGCTCTTTCGGGCGGCCAGTTAAGTGTAAATAATCCAAAGTTTTTTGATCAATAGGAAAAAAACCACAAGTTGCCCCATATTCAGGAGCCATGTTTGCTATGGTTGCTCTGTCAGCAATGGATAAGTTATTTAAACCACTGCCATAAAATTCCACAAATTTACCTACTACCCCTTTTGTGCGTAATATGTTTGTAACTGTCAGCACTAAATCAGTAGCAGTCACTCCTTCAGAGAGCTTACCTGTAAGCTTAAACCCTATTACTTCTGGAATAACCATACTAATTGACTGGCCAAGCATGACAGATTCTGCCTCTATACCACCAACGCCCCAACCTAAAACTGATAGCCCATTTATCATTGTAGTGTGACTATCGGTACCAACCACAGTATCAGGGTAAACAACTCCATTGTCTGCACAAACAACACAAGCTAAATATTCAAGGTTTACCTGATGACAAATTCCCGTACCTGGAGGAACTACACGTAGGTTTGTAAACGATGACTCTCCCCACCTTAGAAATCGATATCTTTCTAAATTCCTCTTTACTTCTAATTCAACATTCCGACTAAATGCATAGTTATTTCCATAGCTATCAACTTGAACAGAGTGGTCAATAACAAGATCAACAGGTACCGACGGGTTTATTTTACAAGGGTTGCCACCATTCTTTTGTACATAACTGCGCATTGACGCCAAATCCACAATAGCTGGCACTCCTGTAAAGTCCTGCATTAAAACCCTTGCTGGCTTATAGCTGATTTCATGCTTAACATGTTTATTAACACAATTTGCTAGTATTTTGATGTCATCTAGATTAACATTTTTGTTACGCAACAGATTTTCAAGCAGAATCTTAAGTGAGCACGGTAATTTAGCTATATCCACACCTAAAAATTTACCAGCAACATTTAAACTGAAATAATTATATCCAGCAGTAAGAGCCGTCCTTGCATCTAAAGAATTATTCATTTTATTCAAAAAATTATATAAATATATTACAACATATTAATTAAGATTAGGCTTACTACCATTACCCTTCTGTTGCTTATTCTGCTCTTCATACATAGCTTCAAAATCTATAGGATCCAACATAAGAGGAGGAAATCCTCCACTGCTAGTCACTCTTGCAATTACTTCTCTTACAAAAGGAAAGAGAAATATTGGTCCAGTTATAAATAATGCTCGTCTTAGTTCTTCTTCACTATAACTTGAAGCATTTTCTATTGAAAAAATACCACAGTATTGTATATCACAAATAAAAGCTACACCATCCTTAATATCTCTATCTTTTACATCTGCTTTAATCTCTACATGCAGCGTAATCTCGTGAAAAGATTTTTCCTCATTTATTTCTTGATTTTCTTCTGTGCCTTCTAGCTTTACTGAATGTATGTTAACCATAACACTAATATCCGGAGATGTATTTGCAGAAAGAAACGGTGAATTGGGATTCTCAAATGATAAGTCTTTAATATATTGACCGTGAATTTTCATTTTTGGTTGTGGCATTTTATATCTCTCCTTTAATTTAATAAATTGCAATATTTCACACTTATTTGTATAATATAAGTTATTGTGTCAAAATAGCAAATCTTAATAATCTTAAGCTATACGGAGTAGATACCATGATGGAGCTTGTAATATATGCCTTGTTAGCAACATTTATTTTCTCACGTTTATACAGTTCTCTTGGAAAATCAACTAACTTAAACCTGAAAAAACTGACCGATGTGTTGGATATTAAGAAAGTAGAAGAAAAAGCACCAGAAGATACTGAAAACTATATCGGTGACGCTGATGAAAATAACGTAGATGTCTATGAGCAGATACTAAAAAAAAATAAAAACTTTTCCATCTCACATTTTATAAAAGGCTCAAGCATAGCATTTGAATTAATAATAAAGCTTTTCAATCAGGGTAATTTAGAGCAACTTAAACCTCTTGTGGATAAAGACTTATATAATAATTTTGCAGAAAAGATTAAACACCGTGAAGAGCTGGGTGAATGTTATGAATCTGTAATCGTTTCCATTATTGCACAGAAAATCGTAGAAATGAAATTAGAGAAAAACACAGTGTTCATAGCTGTGCACTTTCTTTCAGAACAAATTAACTTTACTAAAAATAAGAGAGGCAACATTATTTCTGGTAGTGCATCCACCATTAACAGGGTCGAAGATGTATGGCAGTTCAAAAAAAATATTAATTCATCAGACCTAACTTGGCTGCTCGTTTCCATTAATTATGAAAAGGCAGATGATAATAAGGATTTAGTAACAATTTAGTAAGTATCATTAATTATTTGAGATGATACGTGAAATAATACTTGATACTGAAACAACCGGTCTTAACGCTGAATCAGGTCATCGAATTATCGAAATAGGATGTGTGGAATTAATCAATCGCATTCCAACAGGTAAAGTATTTCATCAATATATTAATCCTGAAAGAGACATACCATATCACTCCTTCAAAGTTCATGGAATCAGTGAAGAATTTGTACAAGATAAACCATTATTTTCGGAAGTAGTATCTGAGTTCCTGAATTTCATAGCTGATGATATTTTAATAATTCACAACGCTACATTTGACATCAAATTCCTTAATATGGAATTAGACAAGGTAAATGCTGAACCAATCTCCTTTGAGAGGGTGGTAGACACACTACAGCTAGCAAGAAAGAAATTTGCAGGATCTCCCGCTTCTCTGGACGCGTTATGTAAGCGTTTTGATATATCCTTGGAAGACAGAGAGCTCCATGGAGCGCTGGTTGATGCTCACCTGCTAGCTAAAGTATATGTTGAGCTTACAGGAGGATTGCAAACACATCTGTTTGAAAATAAGAATGAACAGGGTAGTGAATCTGCATCTAAACGGGACCATAAAACACATAATCTAACTTGTAGAGAATATCAACCAAGTAGTGAAGAAATAGATGCTCATCAGGAACTGTTAAAACAGATCAAGAATCCTCTTTGGAAAAAAGAAATTGAACAAGCGAACTAGTAAGCTTATAATAAGATTTTAATCAGGATTATTCTATGAAAATAGTCAGGTTATTATCGAATGTCTTAGTAATACTTGCGGTTGTTTTTTTAGGTTATTGTTTCTTTGCGAAGAAGGGTGTATTTTCTTCTCCTACAACTCATAATGACGAAGTTAAAATCGGTGGAGATTTTTCCCTAATTAATCAAGATGGACAAATTATATGTAGTAACGATTTTAAAGATAAATACATGTTAGTTTTTTTCGGTTTTTCCTCGTGTAAACGAATTTGCCCTATGAACCTTGGCTTTATCTCTGAAGCACTGACAAAATTAGATGAAAAGACTCATAATAAATTACAAACTTTCTTCATTACAGTTGACCCAGAGCGTGATACCGTTGAAAAGTTAAAAGAATTTCAACAGCAGTTTGACAGTAGAATACAAATGTTAACTGGTGAAAAAGAAAAAATAGATGAAATACTTGCAAAATACAAAGTTTACGCCAGTAAGGTAGGCGGAGAAGAAGATATTAATCATTCCTCAATAATATATCTAATGGGTCCTGGTGGAAAATATGTCACACATTTTGCGCTTGATTTAGATTCGGACAAGGATCAGTCTGCAAGGCTTTTAGAAGGAATACACCAGTATATAAAATATTGAACTTTGATAGATAAATGGCAAATTTGAGTGTAAGAGAAGCTTTATGCATAGCAATCAAGGAAGAAATGCAAAACGATCCTGATGTGTTTATCATGGGCGAAGAAGTTGCAGAGTATGATGGTGCTTATAAAGTAACTAAAGGATTATTAAAAGAGTTTGGAGAAAAGCGAGTGATTGATACTCCTATTACTGAACATGGATTTACTGGCCTTGCTGTTGGGGCAGCATTTGCTGGACTTAAGCCAATAGTGGAGTTCATGACCTTTAACTTCTCCATGCAGGCTATCGATCAGATTATAAATTCTGCAGCAAAAACACACTATATGTCAGGCGGACAGCTTAGATGTCCTATAGTATTTCGCGGGCCAAATGGTGCAGCAGCAAGAGTTGCGGCACAACATTCACAGTGCTTTGCATCTTGGTATTCTCATGTACCAGGATTGAAAGTGGTGGCACCATACTTCGCTGCAGATTGCAGAGGTTTACTTAAAGCTGCTATTCGCGATCCTAATCCAGTAATATTCCTAGAAAATGAAATAGCTTATGGACATGAGCATGAAGTACCTGAAAACCAGTTATCAGATAAAGACTACCTTCTAGAAATAGGAAAAGCCTCTGTTGTAAGAAAAGGTAAAGATGTAACTATCACCGCGTTTTCATTGCCATTGATGCATGCCTTGACTGCGGCTGATTCACTTGCTAACGAAGGAATTGAAGCTGAGGTAATTGATCTTAGAACTTTAAGACCTCTTGACATTGAAACCATTATCAACTCTGTAAAAAAGACAAACAGGTTAGTTAGCGTGGAAGAAGGATGGCCATTTGCAGGTATAGGAGCGGAGCTTTCGGCCATTGTTATGGAATATGGATTTGATTACCTCGATGCACCTGTTGTGCGCGTAACAGGTAAAGATGTACCTCTTCCTTATGCTGCAAACCTGGAAAAGAAAGCATTACCACAAGTAGAAGACGTAATAGAAGCTGCACGTCAAGTGTGCTTTAAAGCACACTAGCCAACCTAAAAATAGAAGCCATCATTAGTATGAAACAGGTGTTATCCGCGACAATATTTATATTAACTATTCATAGAGTTAAAGAAGTCAGGGTTACTTTTTGTCAAAAGTAATTTATCACGTAAGAATTCCATAGCTTCAACAGAGCCCATAGGGTTAAGTATTCTGCGCAATACCCACACTTTATTGAGTATAGATTTATCAAGCAACAGCTCTTCTTTTCTTGTACCAGATTTTGTAATATCAATAGCTGGAAATATTCGCTTATCAGAGAGTCTTCTATCAAGAATTATTTCAGCATTTCCTGTACCTTTAAATTCTTCAAAAATCACTTCATCCATCTTTGAACCAGTTTCTATTAAAGCCGTCGCAATAATCGTTAAGGATCCACCTTTTTCAATATTACGAGCTGCCCCAAAAAGACTCTTAGGTTTTTGTAAAGCGTTTGAATCCACACCACCGGTAAGCACCTTTCCAGATGAAGGTATAACTGCATTATAGGCACGTGCAAGTCTAGTAATAGAGTCAAGAAATATTACTACATCCTTTTTGTGTTCAACCATCCTTTTAGCTTTTTCTATGACTAACTCAGCAAGTTGTACATGACGGTAAGCAGGCTCATCAAATGTGGAGCTCACTACCTCTCCGTTTACAGAGCGTGTCATATCTGTTACCTCTTCCGGCCTTTCACCTATAAGCAACATTATTAACTCTATTTCAGGATAATTTGTAGCTATTGAATGAGCCATCTGTTGAAGCAGCACTGTCTTTCCTGTGCGAGGCGGAGCAACTATCAGTGCTCTTTGCCCTTTTCCAAGCGGAGTGACTATATCTATAGCACGCATACTTATATCTTTTTTATCACCGTTACCCTCACTTTCAAGTGTTAAACTTTCCTCAGGATAAAGAGGTAATAAATTATCAAAATGTACATATTTCTTTAACGCACCCACATCAGTATAATTGATGCTGTGAACCTTGGTTAGAGTAAAATATCTTTCCTTATCAGTAGGCGGCCTTATTTCTCCATGTATCATATCTCCTGTGCGTAAATTAAATTTTTTAATTTGCCCGTTGGAAATATAAACATCATCACTACTAGGTGCATAATTTGCACTTGCTGAACGCAAAAATCCAAAATTTTCAGGTAATATTTCTACCACTCCACTACCAGTAGTAACACCTCCCTCCTCACTTATTTTCTTCATTAAACTGAAAATTATTTCATGCTTTAGCATTCTACCATTACTTCTTCCATTAGTTGCAACCTGCCATTCCTCAGCTAATTTCAATAAGTCCTCTGGTGTTTTAGCTTTTAATTCACCTAGATCTAATTTTTTTTTATCATTCTTTTGCATGTCATCTAGCTCAGATTGAGTTGCCTGCGCTAAAGTATCGTCATTAGTCGTTACCATAATCCTCCAAGATTTTTAAATTTTAATTGGTGCTTACCCTATAAATAAGATAATAAGCTGGGCTAAATCGGTTTCCAAGAAGCCAGCCGCATAAAAGGTTACTTTATTTGTATAATATAAATAATGTTTAGTAAGTCAAGTTAATTTAACGTTAAGGCAATTTAATAAACATTTTTTATGTTCCTTAACCTTTCCTGCTTTTCTCTCTCAACTTCCGCCTTTTCTACCTCCGCTTCCAAATTCTTTTGGCTACACAGCCCTAGAAGTATCGGATCTTGAGGCTTAATATTATGCATATTATGATGCGTGCCATTTCTTATCTGCTCAACAGTATGACTTGTTGTGCCAACCAGCTTAGCTATTACAACATTATCTAAAATGGGAAATTTTTTAATTAAATAATAAATCGCGTCAGGCTTATCCCTACGCCTCGCTACACACATTGCTCCAAAATTCACACCGAATGCTCTTTTTCTCAGTCTGCCAAGATTTTTTACCATAATTTTTGGTACTTGGTCTAAGTCGTTTTGACAATTTTTAAGATCCTTTTCAGTGACTATCCCAGAAATTATAGGGTCAAACTTTTCAACATCTATTTCTCCATCAGCTATATCCTGTATCTCCTCAAGAGTTAATTTACAGCATTGTGCTATTTGATCAAAGGTCAAACTAGTATTATCTATCAACCAAGCAGCAATTTGCATAAAAAGCTGTTTACTTCTACTATTTCTCAAAGGTTCCTCTGATACCAAAGAAGCATCATTTATCATAAAATACCTTACTTTAAGTGTTTATAGACTATAAAATATAGACTACTAAAGTTAAAAAAGTGTTAATCTTATTCAAAAATTATAGTAAACTAATTCCAGAGTAGAAACCATAGATACAAGCAAGATCACCAGAAAATGTTAGCAATTGACAAATACTCCGTGTCTTACAATAACTCTAAGCCACGCTCTTCTTGCAGGTTATCATCTCCTAGAATTTTATTAAACCACTTACCAACCATATCATGAACTTTTCTACACTCTTCATCTCCCAACAATTCTAAGGCTTGTGGATCATCACTATCTAATACTGTCTCTCCATCATCTTTTTGGTACTCTGCTCTATCATTAGGCCCTTTATATATTTTCTCCTCTTCTATAGTCATATAAACTCTCTTTCTTTAATTTTACTACAGTATAAACTTAGACAAGTCTAACTGCTTAGAAATGGACCCTAGTCTATCCCTAACGTATTTACTATCTATCATAAATTTCTCGCCACTTTTTTCAGAAGCAAAAAAGCTTATTTCATCCAGAAGTCTTTCCATGATAGTATGAAGTCTTCTTGCTCCGATGTTTTCTACTTCTCTATTAACTGTAGATGCTATTTCAGCTATAGTTTCTATGCCATCATTAGTAAACTCAAGATTCACATTCTCTGTCTCCATCAGGGCCACATATTGCTTTAACAAGCTAGATTCTGGTTCTTTCAATATTCTTACTAAATCCCCTTGCGTTAGAGCTTTGAGCTCTACTCTAATTGGTAATCTGCCTTGTAATTCTGGCAGCAAATCTGAGGGCTTAGACAAATGAAAAGCACCAGATGCAATAAATAATATGTAATCAGTTTTAACAGGGCCATATTTTGTTGAAACAACTGTTCCCTCAAGTAATGGAAGCAGATCGCGCTGCACCCCTTCCCTGTTTACTTCACCTTTTACCTCAGTACGCGCTGCAATTTTATCAATCTCATCCAAAAACACTATACCATCATTACTAGCCAGATCAATCGCTTCTTTAATGATCTTATCTTCATCCATTAATTTTTCACTTTCTTCATTCACCAATATTTCACGCGCTTCCTTTACTTTAACCGTAATAGTTTTTGTTCTCTTACTGCCATTAAACATCTTTCCCATCAATTCCGTGACATTCATAATGCCAACTTGCCCACCTGGCATACCCGGTATATCAAAAGCAGGAAATGTATTCTTATTTTCTCTTACATTAATTGAAACTTCACCGTCCTCAAATTCCTTATTTCTCAGCCTCTCTCTAAAAATCCTCTTAGTCTCATCAGTAGAGCCTTCACCAACTAAGGCATTCACTATTATCTCCTCAGCTAAGCGTAAAGCTTTCTTTGCTAATGCCCTACGAGCTTTTTCCTTGACTAGAACTATAGCAGCATCAACCAAATCGCGTATTATTGAATCAACATCACGCCCAACATACCCTATTTCAGTGAATTTTGTTGCTTCAACTTTTACAAACGGTGCACCTGCAAGCTTTGCTAAGCGGCGAGCTATTTCTGTTTTACCAACTCCCGTATGACCTATCATAAGTATATTTTTAGGTATGATTTCATCACGCAAAGGAAGAGAAACTTTATTACGACGCCAACGATTTCTCAGTGCAATCGCAACGGCACGCTTTGCATCACTTTGACCTATTATAAACCTATCTAATTCTGTCACTATCCTCTGTGGTGACATTTCACCTACTGCGTCAAGCTCAGAATCATAACCATTAAAATCGCTCTCATAATCTTCACAAAAAAGGCCCTTTTCATCAAATTGTTCCTCTGAAAGAGCCATAGGTTGATAATGAATCATAAATCCCCTTCTATCTTTTCAATAATTACATTATGATTTGTATAAACACAGATATCAGCTGCTATCTTCATTGCCTTTTTCGCAATTTCTTCCATTGATATCCCTGGAATATCAATTAAAGCTCTTGCTGCAGACAAAGCAAAATTCCCTCCAGAGCCAATAGCTGCAATTCCATCTTCAGGCTCAAGAACATCACCGGTACCTGTAACAATCAATGAAACAGATTTATCCGCAACTATCATCATAGCTTCTAATCTTCTTAAGAATTTATCCATTCGCCAATCCTTTGCAAGTTCAACACATGCTCTCATTAATTGCCCAGGGTGTTTATCAAGTTTTGCCTCTAGCCTTTCAAAAAGAGTAAACGCATCAGCAGTTGCTCCAGCAAAGCCAGCAATAACAGAATCGCCAGATAATCGTCTTACTTTTTTTGCTCCAGATTTCATAATAGTATGGCCTAGTGAAACTTGTCCATCCCCTATAACAACCACACTTTTATCCTTTCTAATTGAAAGTATGGTAGTCCCATACATCCTATCACTGTGTTGGTGAATCATTTTTTCTGCACTTTAAAGTATGCATTATACTTTAATTTTTAGATGAATTCACTAAATATCTGACTTACATTTTTCAATAAATAGGAGATGCTATTAATTCATAATTAACTAAGTTTCCACTTTTAAATATCAAGCTAGCTTTATCAAATAGACCAAAGAGAAAATCAAGAGAATAAAAAGAACATCAAAATCCCATAGCGTGAAGAATAAAACGCTTTTTTAATGAAACAGAATTCTCAACCATCATCAAACCGAAATTTCTCAGTGCTTTAGCGCAAAATATTCTATTAGAAAATATTCTATTCAGCCCATCCGTAGCCAGTGCCATAGTAATATTGTCAATACATCTCTCACGTGAGATTTTCTTTAGCAGATAATTGCTACCAATATCAATACTTGTTGTAGTTATGTGTTTTATAACACTTCCCACATCCCTTATTCCAAGATTAAGCCCTTGGCCTGCAACAGGGTGAATTGAGTGCGCTGCATCCCCTATAAGTAAAACTCTGTTTTTATATAAGCTCCTTGCAAAAGAAAAACTTAATGGATAACAATTCTTTTTCCCATCCACACTAATTTCCCCCAAGTAAGAACCAAATCTTTTCTTGAGTTCTATTATAAACTCCGCATCAGATAAATTCATAAGCATCTTTGCAATTTTGGATTTTTCTGTCCACACTATTGAAGAAGTATTACCACCCTTCATTGGTAGAATCGCAAATGGGCCGCCAGGAAAAAACCTCTCCACTGCTAGATTTTGATGGTGCAGCTCGTGTCTCACATTGCACACTATGCTGCTTTGCTTATAATCAAACTTGACTGTCGGTATAGAAAATAATTCTGGGATCTTAGAGTGCTTCCCTTCGGCACAAATAAGTAACGGCGATACCAGCTTCTGCCCATCATCAAGAACAACTTCAACATATCCTGCATCACTGGAAATCATCTTATAAGAGTGCGGAGAATATAAATTGAGTTTACCTAAAAAATTATTGTTGATCGCATTCCATATAATAGCATTACTGATAACATAACCCATAGGTTCTTCACTCACCATTTTATGATCATAATGCACAGTAACCGGACTATTTTCATCTAGTATGCATATATCAAGTATAGGCTCAGCTTCTGTATGTACAAATTGCCAAATCCCTAACTTTTCCAATATCTGTTTTGATCCTTGAGAAATAGCAAATGCTCTGTTATCATCGATTACACGTGGTAAACTATTCTTCTCAATGACTGCAACATTCATCGAGTGATCACTCAAACCTATCGCAGTAATGAGCCCAAGTAATCCACCTCCCGAAATTATGACGTCATAGTGCATTGTAAAGTTTTCTTTTTACGTATTATATTTTCTCTGAAAATCAGTTAGCTATTCAACAAAAATATTGTAGCTAGTCCAAGAAATATTAAAGCCGACAGTATATCAGTAGTTGCTGACGTTAGAATTGAAGAAGAAACGGCAGGATCGGATTTTAGTCTATTTAATGCTATTGGAATGAAGGCTCCAAAAAATGTTGCAATGATTGACATCATAATCATTGAAGCTGCGAAGACTAATTCTATCCCGATATCATGAAATCTTATGGCTATTACTGTTAATGAAATGGTCGATAAGATTACTCCGTTTATTAGCCCTATGGAAAACTCTTTCATGACTATCCTTCGTGCATTTTGTTCATTTAAACGTTTTGTTGCCAACGCCCTAATCGTTAGAGTAACTGTTTGAGAACCCGCGTTACCACTCATTGAAGCTATGATAGGCATAATAATAGGCAGTATTATAAAATTTCTTATCGTATGTTCAAAAAATCCGGTCACTACTGAACATATGGTTGCAGCTAAGAGGTTGAACAACAACCATGGAAGTCTTTTTATTATTATCTTGTGTAGTGGAGCGTTAATATCTGTTTGAGATAATACTCCACCGATCTTCAGTGCATCCTCTTCCGTTTCTTGCTGCACTACTTTTATTACGTCTTCTACTAAAATCACTCCTATAATTTTTCCATGCCTGTTTACCACTGGGGCTGATACTAAAGAATAGTCTTGAAATATCCGAGCTACTTCCTCTTGATCCATCCCAGTTCTAATAATTTTTATATCTTGGCTCATTATCTCTTGTATCACAGTATTACTTGAATGAGATATTACCCTATTTAAATTAACGCTACCTACTGGCTCCAATTTTGAATTAATGATAAAGATTTGATAAAATTTCTCTGGTAATTTTTTATAGTGGCAGAGGAAATCTGTTAATTGATTAATTGTCCAATAGTAGGGTGCAATAACCATATCTTTATGTATTAATCTTCCAGCACTCTCTTCAGGATATGATAATAATTCTTCTACTGATTTTCTAGTCCTGTCTGGTAAAGAACTGAGTATACTTTCCACTGACTTTTTGTCTAAGTCTTTCATTACTGTTACTATGTCTTCTATACTCAAAAGCACAAGCAGCTCTACTGTTTTTTGTATCCCAATTATCTCTATTATCTCCACCCTTAAATCTGGTACCACGTGCACCAAAGCATTGCTTAATGAATTCTGATCGAGTGCCATGACCAATTTTTCTCTGTGATCACTAATGGAAGTTGATAGGAAATAAGCTAACTGCACACTATCTATTTCCTTTTCTTTTATAATCTCATGAATATTGCCTAATTCTTGATTATTAATTAATTCTTTTAAATCATTAATGACCTTTTGGTCCAGGCCATAATGAAAATTATCGTTAATGCTCATAATTACACCATACCTTAATTTTTAATAAACATAAGAGACCATAATATTAACGTAACTTGCTTTCTTTCATCATTAGAAATATAATAAAATTATTTTAGTTAACTACTATATGGTTAAATTTCTATTTTGTTTACTGCTACTATTATTAGTAATAAATATACTAAAGAGTAAAGCCTAATGAAAACCCCACAGGAAATTCTAGAATATTTTCAAAGCTTAAGCAAGAACGTATCCCTAATTAGGAGGTGTCTTTGACGTAGAGAAGCTAAAATCACGTCTCGAACAGTTGGAGTTACAGTCTTCAGATATTAACTTATGGCAAGATAATGAAAAAGCACAAGAGATCTTAAAGGAACGTGCTAAAATCAAGAGTCATATAGAATCATTTTTAAAGCTAGAAAGTGATTACAACAGTAGCATTGACTTAATGAAGTCTGCTGTTGACGAAAACGATGAAGAGTTTTTCAATGAAGTTAAAAACGAACTAGTAAAATTAGAAAAACTAATAAAACATCAAGAAACAGAGTCTTTATTCACCGGTGAAGCAGACAATAACGATTGTTTCTTAGAAATTCATTCAGGTGCAGGCGGTACTGAAAGTAACGATTGGGCTGACATGTTAATGCGCATGTATATAAGGTGGGCGGAAATCTATCATAATTTCAAAGTTGAGATTATAGAAAAACTAGACGGTGAATCAGTAGGTATCAAGTCTGTAACAATTAGAATTACCGGAGAAAAAGCTTATGGGTGGGCAAAAAGTGAAAGTGGTATTCATAGATTAGTTAGAATATCGCCTTTTGACTCAAATGGTAAACGCCACACCAGCTTTGCAAGCGTTGGAGTTACTCCCGTTATTGAGGATTCAATCAGCATTGCCATAAATGAAAAAGACCTAAAAATTGATACCTATCGTGCCTCTGGAGCTGGTGGACAGCACGTAAATAAAACAGAAAGTGCTGTACGTATCACGCACATTCCAACAGGTGTAATAGTGCAATGTCAAAATGGCCGTTCTCAGCACAAAAACAAAGATGAAGCACTAAAATTACTCAAAGGACGATTATATCAAATTGAGTTAGAAAAGAAGGAACAAAAAATGGCTGAAGAATATGGTAAAAAATGCGATATAGGTTGGGGCAATCAAATCAGATCATACGTTATGCATCCATATCAAATGGTCAAGGATTTAAGAACCGGACATGAAGTAGGCAATATAGCTTCTGTTTTTGATGGTGACATAGACTGTTTTATAATGAGCGTATTAACTACAAAAGGGCTATAGCCCCTTACAAAATTACCTTCAGCTCAAAGCATTGGATTTACTACTACTTTCTTAATTTTATTGAAACAAAAAACTGATTGCCATCACGATAAACAAGTAGCATAATCGAATCCTTATTGTTCTTTTTTACCACTAAATTAACTTGCTTTTGAAAAGCGTTAATATCTGTAATATCCGTACCATCAACTTGAACGATAATATCTCCTTTCCTAATACCACGTGATGCAGCATTACTACTACTATCAATGTTGGTAACCATCACACCTTTTACGGATATTTTATCTTTTATATCACTCGGCAAATTTGAAACAGTAAGCCCAGTAGGTCCTGATTTATCATTATCATGACTTTCATCATCACCATGATCATCGTTTGTAAATTCACCCACTACAACCTTCACATTTACTTCCTTACCTTTTCTAAGTAACTTGACCTGCACTTTCTTATTAGGCTCAGTTCTTGACACTATTTGAGGTAATTGCGCCATTCTATCAATTTTTTTTCCATCAAACTCTAATAATATATCACCTACCTTTATACCTCCTTTTTCTGCAGGACTGTTCTTCGTCAAATTTGCCACTAATGCACCCTTTGTATCTTTTAACCCTAAAGACTCAGCAAATTCTTTTGTTATAGGCTGAACTTGCACACCAAGCAAACCACGTTTTATTTTTTTACCACTCTTCAATATATCAATAACCGATGCAGCCAGATTAGATGGAATAGCGAAACCTATGCCTACGTTACCTCCAGACTCAGATGGAGAGTAAATAGCAGTGTTAATACCTATCACTTCTCCACTTAAATTAAATAATGGTCCTCCAGAGTTTCCTTTATTAATTGCAGCATCAGTTTGAATGAACTCACTCATGTTACCAATACTAATATCCCTCGACCTTGCAGAAATAATTCCTTTACTTACAGAACTGCCTAAACCAAAAGGATTACCGATTGCTATAACTGGGTCTCCAACCCTTGCTTCATCAGAATTACCAAATTTAACATGCGAAAATTGTCTATCAGCATTAATCTTGAGCACAGCTAAATCAGTCTGCGAGTCATAACCCACAACTTCTGCTTTGAAGTAAGTGCTGTCGTTCATGGTAACTGTTATCTCCTTAGCATTTTTGATAACATGATAATTAGTCACTATGATACCTTCCTGATCTATAATAAACCCAGAACCAAGAGATATTACCTCTCTGTTTACATGGGGCCCCCTATCCATAAAGAACTGATCGAATTGATCAAAAAATCTCCTGAATTCATCAAAAAAATCATCCCGAGGAATAGAAGGAACTCTAGTTCTGCCATTATTTTCCTGTTTGATTATTTGCTCACTTGAAATATTTACAACTGCTGGAATAAGTTCTTCTACCACATCAGCGAGCTTCTTTTCACTATAATCACCCAAGTTAGTGGTTTGAGCACATAAAGAAAATGAAATTAGACAGCATATAAGTATAGATAAGAATTTACTCTTCATAATTTACTTCCATCCCTTATTAAAAATATTAAAGAAACTATTATTTGGCGAAAGTACAAACTTCGTATTTTCACCAGAAAATGCTTTATTGTAAGCATTCATAGAGCGATAAAAATTAAAAAATTCCTCATCAACACTAAATGCTTCATTGTAAATTCTTGTAGCTTCAGCATAGCCACGCCCACGTATCTCATGTGATTCTTTCACTGAGCCAGCAATGATTTCTCTTTTTTGCTTATCAGCTTTCGATCTAATTTCCTGCCCTGCCTGCTCCCCTTCAGCTCTAATTTCTTTCGCCTCCTTTTCCCTTTCAGTTTGCATACGGCGAAATATAGCAGAACTATTTTCTTCTGGAAGATCAGCTCTCTTAATTCTCACATCTACGACCTCTATACCAAATTTTTCAGCTTCAGAATATACTCCACGATGAATCAATTTCATAACTTCTGACCTCTTCTCGTTAAGTAAGCTAATCAATGAAAATTTACCTATATTTTCCCTGATATGTGCTTCCATAATCGGATATAATCTCCTGCTTAGCCCTGATTCATTCCTCACAGCTTGATAAAAAACAACAGGTTTTGTTATTTTATATTTAGCATAGGCATCTACAATAATACGTTTTTGATCTGCTGTAATCACTTCTTTCGGAGTGCCGTCAGCACTTAAATCCAAAACTCTCTTGTCAAGCAAGACCACACTATTTATGAATGGTAACTTAAAATATAACCCACTTTCTCTAATATCTCTAACAACTTTACCTAGCTGAATAACTATTGCTTGATTTGTTTCGTATACAACAAACATTGAATTAAATAGAACTATCAGCAAAGCAACAAGAATAAAAATAATTTTAATACTACGGCTCATAACTATTTCCCTAAATTTGCAAGAGGTAAATAAGAAAACATACCCTTCAGATCATCAGTTACCACAAATTTATCAACCTTACTCAAAATATTTTCCATGTTTTCAAGATAAATCCTATTCTTCACAAGCGAAGGATTTTGTTTATATTCTTCATATAGAGATAAGAAACGGCTCGCGTTACCTTTTGCTTCGTTGACAATCTCATTTGCATACGCTTCTGCGTCCAATTTTATTTTTATCGCTTCTCCTTTTGCCCTAGGTATAATGTCATTACTGTAAGAATATGCTTCATTGATAGTACGTTCTTTATCTGCACGTGCACTCTGAACATCCCTGAATGAGCTAATTACTTTTTCTGGTGGATCAATTTTTTTCATTTGAACGGACAAAATTTCTATACCCATCTGATATTTATCAAGAATTTGTTGTAACAAAGTTCTGGCATCCAGAGGAATCTCTGCCCTGCCTTGCCCTAGTGCAAAAGAAATAGTATTCTTACCTATTATCTCCCGCATAGCACTTTCAGCAGCATTCTTAACACTTAACCCACGCTTGTAGTCGCGTACTTTAAACAAATAATCCTTAGCGTCTTTAACACGCCACTGAACTTCAAAATTAACATTTACTATATTTTCATCCCCAGTGAGCATTACACCTTCACCACGATCTATATCCCGAGCATAAGAACTACTGACCCCAACTTCTTCGCGATTTATTTCTTTAACATTAACCTTTAAAACCTTACCTATAGGATAAGGAAAATGATAACGCAAACCAGACGTCTCTGTATTAGAGTATTTACCAAAAGTAAGTTCCACTCCTTCTTCACTTGGATGTACAATGTAAAAACCTGTACAGATATAAATCAATAAGATCGCCAAAATAAGATAACAAGGCCTTTTTCCTCTATTCCTAAATAAAAAACATTTTAAATCAGATATAGCCTTATTTAGAGCATCTTCACTATTAGCAGCTCTTGACCTCTTCCCAAAATCCCAAGGGTTATGCCCGTCAAACATTGTTATTTATTTCATGGTTAATAGCTTTATACTACATACTTAGTAAAAAAATGCAAACAGAAATTGCTGCTTAGCAGACCGTAAACCTCTTTTTCTTTATGTAGAACTGTAGACTCTATCGAAACTTCTGGCTCTTTTTTAAACTCACCACCCTTAATGTACAAAATGCCTTCATTAAAATCAAGTAGCAATAAAACCACTAATAACATCAGTACTGCAATGATTAACGCCCTTTTCATATTCAAATTTTCTACGCTACAAAAAACGCGTCAAGTAAACTTATTGGTAGTTATGAAAATATTCACCATAAACTTAACACTAATTTAATAATCAAAAATATACAATTGAGTATGTTAACTAATATTGAGGTCAGAAATGAACAGTACTCAACAAATAAATCAACAGGAGCAGCCTAATGGAAGCTGGAGTTCCCACAATAACTTGTTATATAGAGAGAATAGTAACAGTATACAAACTAACAACAATTCTTTCGCCAAAAACTTGAAAGGTATGGCAAGTATAAGTAAATTTCAACAACTACCTGTACAGAAACAGACATTAGTAGTAGCTGCAGCAGGTGCGGTAGGTGCAATTGCACTGCCATTTTTGCTTACTGCTTTACCAATTGCCATAGCAGGTGTAGTATTTACCGTTTCACTATTTTTCACTGTAAAACTAATTTCTTTAACAGCACAAGGAACAAAATGGGCAGCAGGAAAAACAGTAGATGGCATAAAATACACTGCGGGCAAAATTAAAGATGGTGCTGTTTATGCTAAGAACGGATCAATGAACGGCATAGGTGCTGCAATAAAAGGCACTGGAAATGGAATTAGGAAAGCAGGAGAGCAATTACATCATGCTGGCTCAAGTATAAAGAGATCTAATTCATATAAATTAAAGACTCCAGAGCACAACAAGGAATTATTAGTAGTTGACCGCACCACAGACAAAGATACCAAATTTGATAATACTAAGCAGTTATTTGAAGAAATACTTGGAAATAAAAAGTTGGTAAAAGATATATTATCTAGGATAGTATCATCACTAACTGAAAAAATAGAACAAGAAAACAATAAAGTTGCAAACGCAGCAAAAAATAGTCAATATGAAACATTAAAGTGCAGATGGCAAGCACAGAAAAATTTCATTGAAAAACTGAATGCTAAAGAGTTAAAAGAGAAATTAAAAGATTATAATCCCGCACTCTATGGTATATTCTCTGAACATCATAAAGAAGTTGAAGAAGCTATCTCGGAGTGCAAGGATAGCTATAAGCAAGTAGACAATGTGAATGAAGGCATAGGAAAAAGATTGTGGAATAACTTAAAAAACAGGCTATCATCAAGTAGTAATATCAATAGCGGAGCTAAATCTTCAACTCCAGTAGAAGGTGATAACGTATCAATTGCATCATCATACTATAGCACCAGCAGTGAAACAGGTGAAGACAGTATATCAAGCAGCAGATCTAGATCTCCAACTCCAGTAGAAGATGATAACGTATCAATATACCACAGCACCATAGGTGAAGACAGTATATCAAGCAGCAGATCTGAATCTCCAGCTCTACATGCAGGTATCAACAAGCACACTGGAAATAAGGAACTTAAACGTGTTTCAATACCACAAGTCCCACCACATGAACTTGCACTGCCTCGCAGAAATTCTGATGGCGGTATAAGTTATAAGAGTCCTATAACTCCTAAACTGTCTCACAGCAGTTCAAAAAGTAGTGGCATAGGTTCTACACCAAAAACTTCTCGTAGTAGTTCTTTAGACTCTCAGCAGTTCTTAAAAGACATCCAGATTACAAGAAAAACACTTCGCAAAACCGGTTCATTGGACAATCTTATGCTGACACAACCATATAATGTACAACAAAGGGCACAATAAGCTGTTCCTTACAAAGAGTGTTACCAAACAGTAACACTCTCCTTCTCTAACAAATGATCTTTTCCAGAAGTCGTTTCGACTTTAGTATCATCTAGCTTAGTGCTACCTAACCATTTACCCAATCCCATAACGATATTTAATGTTATCACCAGGTAACCGATAGTAAAACAAGTCGCTGGAATTGAGTGATCTATAGGCAGTATAAAAATTGTCATCAATGCAGATAGAACTCCACCCATAAAAAATGCACTGCTAGATAACATATCTAAACTTATTTTGACTGATTTGTTTCTGATATCCAGTTTGTTTTCCTTGATAGCAAATTCTTTATTTAGTTCTTGCTTTTTCTTATGATCATTCAACGACCATAGATTTAATCCAAATGAAATTGCACTGAGTATAATTCCTGCAACAGCAAAACATAGATTAAAATTCATTACATCCAAAATTATATACCCAAGCCCAAGCACAATAGATAGTATAGTGACAAGACGCTTCGAGTAAGTGCGTACTCTTTTTCTGTAAATCAACCCATCCTTTACCATGACACAATATAATTATCACTAATGTATAATAACATACATTGATTAATTTTACAAATTCTAGAGTGCCCGAGAGAAGACTTGAACTTCCACAACCTAAAAAGTTACTAGCACCTGAAGCTAGCGCGTCTACCATTCCGCCACTCGGGCCTTTTTATAGTTTACTATACCAAAATTCAATAATATACTTAAGTAATTTTTAAACTAGAAATGATAGATTTTGCTCAAAACATTAATAACGTACATAGAATAGTAAATGACGCTTTGCACGGCAGCGATGGTGGTGAACTATTCCTAGAGTTTTGTCAATCAGAATCCCTACTCTTCGATGATAATATTTTAAAACATGTAGATTTAAATACAAGAAAAGGCTTCGGTTTAAGATCTTTTTGTGGTGATAGTGTATCCTTCGTTTGTTCTTCAGAGATAAGTGAAAAGGAACTTAGCAATGCAGCTTCCATAGTAAAAAGCTCAGCATCTTTAAACAAGAATAGCCTAGTACATCTGACAAAAGAAGCGAATAGTCTTTATCCAGCAATCAATCCAATCAAAGAAATAGGCTTAAATGAAAAAATTAAGCTGCTTAACGAAGTTAATGAATATGTACGCTCCAAGAATAGCAATGTCAAACAGGTAAAAATTACTCTGAGTGGAGAATGGCAAGCTGTACAGATAGTAAGAAACGATTGCGTACTGAACGATGTGAGACCTCTAGTACGCTTCAATGTATTAGTAATCCTGGAAAGAAATGGCCGTACTGAAAAAGGCTCTGCAGGACACGGAGGAAGAAATTCTTATAATGAATTTATTGTTGAAAATGAGTGGAAGAAAATTGCAGACCAAGCATTAGCACAAGCGTTGATAAATCTTGACGCAGTCCCAAGTCCAGCCGGAGAGATGACCGTAATTTTAGGCTCAGGGTGGCCAGGAGTATTGCTACACGAAGCAATCGGTCATGGTTTAGAAGGAGATTTCAATCGTAAAGAAATTTCAGCATTTTCAAATTCTATAGGCAAACAAATAGCTGCTAAAGGTATAACGGTGGTTGATGATGGTACTCTACCTAACCGACGTGGGTCCATTAGCATAGATGACGAAGGCAACCCTTCTGGTTATAATGTTCTAATAGAAGATGGGATTTTAAAAGGTTATATGCAGGATTCCATGAACGCCAAACTTATGGGTGTGAATCCAACTGGTAACGGAAGAAGGGAGAGCTATAAAGAGGTTGTTATGCCACGCATGACAAATACATATATGCTACCAGGTCAGCATACACCTGAAGAAATAATATCCAGCGTCAAAAAAGGTATATACGCTGTAAATTTTGGTGGTGGACAAGTTGACATAACGTCTGGTAAATTTGTTTTTTCCTCTTCAGAGGCTTATCTAATAGAAAATGGCAAAATCACGCAGCCAGTCAAAGGAGCAACTTTAATTGGTGACGGCCCAACAGTGTTGAAAAAAGTATCTATGATTGGGAATGATTTAAAGTTAGATCCAGGTGTTGGCACATGCTCCAAAGATGGACAAAATGTTCCTGTTGGAGTTGGGCAGCCAACACTGAAAATTGACTCCATAACAGTCGGCGGTACCGAGGTATAGATGGCAATCAACTATTCATCCCCTTAGAATTATCTTCCCCGTACATTGTTGGGGCTATCAAACTTTTTGATCAGTTCTTTTACACTACCTTTATTAATGTCAACTTTAGATGATGGTGTGCTCCTACTCGAAGCATCAATACGATCAGTACTGTTAGCCCTGCCCCTAGTAATAGAACAAACAGTAATATTTTTTGGAGTGCTCTCTAATATATTCGGCAGACTATCACTTCTATTTATGCCACCGCTCACAGGAGAACGCCTCCCATTGGACAATTGTATAAACTGCATACTATTACTTCTCTCTACTTTATTTGAAGCGCTAGCTGTTAATCCCTCAGGCAAGCTATTACTTCTATTTATGCCACCGCTCACAGGAGAACGCCTCCCATTGGACAATTGTATAAACTGCATACTATTACTTCTCTCTACTTTATTTGAAGTGCTAGCTGTTAATTCCTTCGGCAAGCTATTACTTCTCCTTATGCTGTTATTAGCAGGAGCATTGGATAACTGCACACTATTACTCCTTTTTATTCCAATTGGAGTTTGTTCATTCATAATCTTCCTCATGGTTGGACCGAACGTTTTTAACAAGTTAGAAGTTATAGAACTTTCTGTACCTGAAGATATACCACTATCGGATGAATCATGACGATGCCTGCTACTAGTACCATTCTGATTAGATGTACTTTTTTGTCGTAGTATAAGCTGAGCAATCGCAGCAGACCCAGAAAACCGTTGTGTTGTTGAAATAGTAGATTGTACATTCTTTTGGCTTTGTCGTTCTGCCAGTATTTCTGCACCTCTCCTCTTAGTTTCTTCCGATTTAAAAGGCACAGGAGGAGCTACCTTTTTTTGCTGAACTGGCGTATCTTGCGACAAACCAAGCTGTTCTTTCACAGCAGACTCAGAAAATCGTTGTGTTGTTGAAATAGTAGATTGTGCATTCTTTTGGCTTTGTTGCTCTTTCAACATTTCTGCAGCAAATTTTTTGACTTTCTCCGACTTAGGAAGCATAGGAGGGGCTACTCCAGATTTTTGAAAAGTCGATAGTGATTTTGTATTACCATACACATTACTGCCATTCTCTATTGTATGACCACTCTTGCTTTTTACACGAATTGGTACTATTTCAGATAAATTAACATTTTGCTGCTGAACAAAAGCACTTTGTTCTTGTTCCTGTTTTGTAATCATTTTTACCTCGAACCGTTAATTATTATAATAATAACATTAACATTATTAATTTTATGTTAACATATTCTTTTAAATATATAGAAGAAAAGTGTTACGTGTTTCCTTTACACATTCTTAGCAAAAAGTTTTCTATACAATTTACATAGTGAAAGAAGATAATATAAAACTATACAAATTAATGTTATTCTCTAGTAGCCTATTTAGAATCTCTCATGTTCATACATTTGCGTGTACGTAGCGTTTATTCATTGCTTGAAAGTTCCGTCAAAATTGAAGAATTGATAGACCTCTGCTTAAAAAATAAAATGCCAGCAGTTGCTATAACTGATTCAGGCAATTTGTTTGGTTCACTCGAATTTGCAGAGCATGCAGCAAATAGAGGAGTACAGCCAATAATAGGATGTAATATCATAGTGAAGCATTTAGAACAAAATCTACCTGTATTGTTGATCGCAAAAGATGAAAAAGGGTATAACAATTTAGTCAGCTTGGTAAGTGAATCTTTCAGAAAGCGTGAAAGCAGTAGTGATACTCCCTATATTGATTTTGATGAATTATTAAACTTCAACACAGGCTTAATCGTTTTGACCGGCGGGATATTATCACACCTATTGCTTAGAGAAGATAAAGAAACGATCGATAGATTAATATCAACTTTTGATAATCGCGTGTATATTGAATTGCAACGTCCTGAAGAGTCGGAATTAGAAGAAGTTCTTATAAATTTTGCTTACCAGCACAACATTCCTCTCGTTGCAACAAATGATGTCTTTTTTGCAAACAGATCTGACCATGAAGCCCACGACATATTAACGTGCATATCTGAAGGAAGTTATGCTCTAGAAGACAACAGAAAGAAATCAACCACTGAACATTACTTCAAGTCTGTAGAAGAAATGAAAGAACTATTCAGCGATATTCCTGAAGCAATTCACAACACTCTAGTGATTGCTCAAAGATGTTCTTATATGCCAAGAAGCAGACAACCTATTTTACCTAAATTTCACTGTAGGGAAAACAGAACTGAAAGTGAAGAGTTGAAAGAACAAGCAATTGCCGGGCTAGAGTTACGTATTGCAAATAAAGCAGATATAGATCCTAAACAATACTACAACCGACTAAATTACGAACTCAGTGTAATAACTTCAATGAACTACTCTGGCTACTTTTTGATAGTTTCAGATTTCATATGCTGGAGCAAAGCAAATGGTATTCCTGTTGGCCCAGGAAGAGGATCAGGTGCTGGATCAATTGTAGCTTGGGCATTGCAAATTACAGATCTCGACCCAATAAAATTTGGGTTAATATTTGAAAGATTTTTAAATCCCGACCGTATTTCAATGCCTGATTTTGATATCGACTTTTGTCAGGAAAAAAGGGATTTGGTCATTGACTATGTACGTAAAAAGTACGGTTATGTCGCTCAAATAATTACTTTCGGTAAGTTACAAGCAAGAGCAGTGCTGCGCGACGTAGGCAGAGTGTTACAAATGCCCTACTCTCAAGTCGACAAGATCTCTAAGATGGTACCGTTTAATCCAGTCAATCCTGTTACTCTATCGCAAGCAATTGAACTTGACCAAAATCTGCAGAAGGAGCGCGATAGCGATGAAGTAATAGCAAGGCTTCTTGATATTTCACTCAGGCTTGAAGGTATATATCGACATGTCTCTACACATGCAGCAGGGATTGTTATATGCGACCAGCAGCTAGAAAATTTTGTTCCTGTGTATCACGACCCGAATTCAGCTTTGCCGATTACTCAATATAGTATGAAGTACGTTGAGAAAGCAGGATTGATAAAATTCGATTTTCTTGGCCTCGGAACATTAACCCTAATAAATCATGTATGCAACTTGATCAACCGTAAAGGAAAAAAAATTGATATTTCTTCTCTACCTTTAGATGACAATGCAACTTATGAGATGCTTTCGCGTGGAGATTCGATAGGTGTATTCCAGCTTGAGAGTTCAGGAATGAGAGAAGCTTTAATAAAGCTGAAGCCAGACTGCATTGAAGATGTCATTGCTTTGATTTCCCTTTACCGTCCAGGTCCTATGGACAACATTCCAACTTACATCTCTAGAAAACACGGTCTTGAAAAGCCAGATTATATCCATCCTCTACTGGAAGAAGTGCTGAAAGAAACATTCGGTGTGATAATTTATCAAGAACAAGTAATGGAAATAGCGCGTATTCTTTCTGGATATAGCCTTGCAGAAGCAGATCTATTGAGACGTGCTATGGGTAAAAAAATTAAGGAAGAAATGGATAAACAACGCGAACTTTTCATTAGTGGTGCTACAAAAAACGGTGTCGATTATGACAGAGCAAGTTATATCTTTGACCTAGTTGCAAAATTTGCTGGTTATGGATTTAACAAATCCCACGCTGCAGCGTATGCAGTGATATCTTACCAAACTGCCTATTTAAAAGCTAATTACCCATTGGAATTCTTCACAGCATTAATGAATTTGAACATCGATGATAGAGACAAATTGAACACATTTTATCATGCAGCAAAATTTAGTAATATTACTGTTCTTCCTCCGGATATAAATAAATCTCAAGCTGAATTTTCAATAGAGGATCAGTGTATCCGTTATGGTATTGCTGCTTTAAGAAATGTCGGCTTTTCCATAGCACAAGAAATAGTAAATGGACGCTCAAGTCCATATAAAGATATATGGGAATTCGTTCAGAATTCTGGTCACGTTATTAACAAAAGAGCGCTAGAGAGCATTATAAAATCAGGAACTTGCGATAGTGTACACAAAAACAAAAAACAGCTATACGAATCTATAGATACACTGATTTATTTTGCAAACAAAAGTAAGCAAACTAACCAATCCACTTTATTTAGTAATCTTGATGTATTAAAGCCAAAATTGGCAAACATAGAAGACTTCAATGAAGAAGAAAGGTTGGAGCATGAACTATTTTCTCTAGGGTTTTACTTGACTAACCACCCACTCGAAAAATTTAGGAGCCTTTTGGAGAAGTTGAACATTGGATTTATTGGTCTAGGTAAAACAACAAAAACGGCAGGAGTAATATTAAATGTACGCGTTAGAACTTCAGATCGCGGAAGATTTATAATTATCACCCTCTCTGACCCTCACAATGTTTCTGAAGTAGCATTCTATAATAATGAAATCATAGAAGAAAAAAGAGATTTGTTTTCTCCTGGAACGTTTGTAATAATTGAATTCGAAACTTCTGAGAACACAACTAGATTAGCAGGTAGAGATATATTTAAGTTTGAAGAGGGAGTGGCTTCTGTCATAAAGGGCCTCACTTTAACAATTAATCACGCAGATTCACAACAGGCCGCTGTGGAATTGAGCTCGGCATTTAAAAAAAGTGGCAAAACTAAAGTGCTGCTTAAGTTAATTCTCGCAAAACAAGAAATAAGTTTGTTGCTACCGGATACATATTTAATTACCCCAAACATCATCGACAGAATCAATAACTTAACTTGGATTAGAAACATAGAAATTAATACAAATGACTTGCTTATATCAAAAAGCCTTATATAATTTACCTATTAGTGATAAAAGAAGGAAGAAATAGTGAATCTTTATGAATTTACTTTTATAGCACAACAAAGTTTGTTGCAGCAAGAAGTGGAAGGAATAATACAGGAGCTGGCTGTTTTATTGAAAAATATTAAGGCAGAAGCTATTTTCCAAGAAGCTAAACACCTTATAGGAAAAGGAAATGATAATTCTGCAAAGCAAAAATTGGAAGCATGTGCTAAAGCAATTCAAGAAATGTTGATTGTTTACTCTGATGCCTTGGGAGACGTTGTAAAAGTTCTATGGACTGAATTGGAAGAAGATCTTTCTAACTTGAAGGAAATAAAAGTAAAAATTGACCATGAATTAAAAGATGTACTAAAGGATTTTGGAATAACACAGAAGCTTTCAGAAACAGGTTTGACTAAAAGTGCATTAATTAATAATACAGTAGCCGTTTTGAAGAAGAGTATATCAGAACATATGCTAAAAAGCTTTCAAAGTATTGCAGAAAGCTTTGATGATGACACAACTCGGTTAGTCAAAATTCTCGAGAAGCTTTCAAAAAACATTGAAGCGTCAGGCTTAATAAAGTACGAACATTGGGGTCTTTTAGATTTTGCATATCCAATTAATAAGATGAAGAGTGGTCACTACTGCATTCTATGTATAAGTTCTACACCTAGCATTATGGATGAATTTGTGCGTAAGGTGAAACTTAATGAGAACTTAATTCGCTATTTATCCGTGCAGGTAGACAAGGTTTTTGAAGGTAAATCTTATATGATGAATAGACAAGTTGAGGAATAAAGTTATGAAGAGACACAATAATAATTCTTATGTGAGCAATAGAACTGGCTTTAGACGTCCGCGAGTATGTCCGCTCGCTGAGTACTCAGAAGAGGATATAGATTACAAAAATAAAGATTTGTTACATAAATTTGTTTCTGATTACGGTAGAATATTGCCGCGTAGATTAACAGGAGTGTGCGCAAAAAAACAAAGAAAGCTACGTCATGCAATAATAAGGGCACGCTTTTTAGCTATTTTACCATATTGTACTAAAAAAGTTTAGGTTGATTATGTTAATAATTTTAAAGGAAAGTATAAGGACTTTAGGTAAGTCGGGTGAAGTTATCAAAGTTAAACCAGGTTACGCACGTAATTTCCTTTTTCCACAGAAGAAGGCTGTAAGAGCAACCAAAGAAAACTTAATAAAGTTAGAAGAGCAGCGTTCATTATTGGAAGAAGAAAACAAAAAAAAGCTAAATTCAGCAAAGGAATTTGCTTCGGTGCTAAATGACCAATTTGTGGTGTTAGTAAAGCAAGCATCAGAAGATGGAAGAATTTTTGGTTCTGTAACAGCACGCGAAATTGCAAAAGCTTTGTTGCAGCAAGGGCATACAGTAGATCATCGCAGTTTATCTTTTAATAGCATTAGTGTTAAGAATCTAGGCGATTACCAAGTAAATATAGAACTGCACAGTGAAGTAATAGTTCCAATTACTGTATATGTTGTAAGATCTGAAACAGATGCAAACGAACTGAGAAAAATAAAGTTACAAGGCCAAAAAAGTGTAATACAAAACGAAGAGTTAGAATGATTCCTCGTTATAGTCGAAAAGAAATGTCTTCCATTTGGGAAGAGGACAATAAGTTTAAGATATGGCTTAAGATAGAAAAGTTAGCGTGTGAAGCTCAGGTAAATATCCCTGGGGATGTAGTGAAGAAGCTTTCAGAAGTCATTGATTTCAACATTGAACGTATCAATGAAATTGAATCTATCGTTAAACATGATGTTATTGCATTTCTTACCTATATAGCTGAGCAGGTTGGAGTCAATATTCGCTATCTTCATTATGGAATGACAAGTTCCGATGTTCTAGATACATGCCTTTCAATACAATTAAAAGAATCGTGCAATATTTTATTGCAGAATTTAGAAAATTTACTCACGGCATTAAAAAAGAAAGCTGAAAAATATAAGTATGTAGTGTGTGTTGGGCGTAGTCACGGTATGCACGCCGAACCAACAACTCTTGGACTAAAGTTTGCTAGGTTTTATGCTGAGTTTGAGCGTAATCATAACAGATTAAAGGCTGCGCAAAAGGAAATTTCAACTTGCAAAATATCAGGTGCAGTAGGCAATTTTGCAAATATTGACCCATCCGTTGAAGAACATGTTGCAAAAGAGATGGGCCTAATACCAGAAACTATATCATCTCAAGTCATTCCTCGTGACAGGCACGCCATGTTCTTTTCAATTCTTGGAATAATTGCAAGCTCTGTAGAAAATATTGCCGTTGAAATTCGTCATTTACAGAGAAATGAAGTTAATGAAATTTCTGAATGCTTCTCTACTGGACAAAAAGGAAGTTCTGCAATGCCACATAAATGCAATCCAATTCTAAGCGAAAATTTAACAGGACTATCACGTTTGGTACGTAGCTATGTGTTTCCTGCATTAGAAAATGTTGCATTGTGGCATGAGCGAGATATATCACATTCATCTGTAGAGAGGTGCATCGCACCTGATGCATGTATAGTGATGGATTTTGCATTAGTCAGGCTAACAAATTTAATAGATCAATTAGTTGTTAATGAGGAAAACATAAAGGAGAATCTTGATTCTTCTCACGGTTTGATTTTCTCGCAACGTGTACTCCTTGAGCTCGTAAACTCTGGATTATCAAGAGAAGAAGCGTATAAAATTGTACAGAGCTGTGCAATGAAAGTTAAACAAAATAATAGTGATTTCCTTACTCAACTAAAACAAAGTCAATCCTTACTCACAACTATTGGAATGGAAAAACTTGAATCTCTCTTTGATCTAGTATATTATACAAAACATGTAGATTACATATACAGCAAAGTCTTCAATCAGGCTGAGTAGCTCAGTTGGTAGAGCAGGAGGATCATAATCTCTTGGTCGCGGGTTCAAGTCCCTCCTCAGCCACTTCTTACATAATATATTAGTTTTGCCCTCTTTTGCAGCAGATATGATAGTAGTACTAGTAACCATGGGTTAAAATCCAGAGTTTACTCTATTTTCTTGACTTTTCTACTTGATACATCATTTTTTTGTAAAAACGGTCTCAACTTCCTCTCCACTTTTTCCTGGTAAGGTCAATAGAGAGAACGTTTGCTATATAGGCTATAGCTATTCATTAATATAATTTTCAGGACGATCACTCCAAGGACGCACTTTTACAAATAAAAAAAGATGCACCTTTTGTCCAAACATTTGTTCTAACTCGCTACGCGCCTCTATATTAATCTTCTTAATGCTGCTGCCATTTTTTCCTAGAATTATTTTTTTATGGTTTTCTCTCAAAACAAATATGACTTGTTTAATAACCAAACTTTTGTCTTCTTTTTCTTCAAATTGCTCAGTTATAACCGCCGTAGAATATGGCAGCTCTTCACGCAAGTTTAAGAATAATTTCTCACGCGTAATTTCTGCCGACAAGAAATCATTAGATGAACCCACCTCTTGATTTTCTGGATAAAGCCAAGGACCTACAGGCGCAATTTCGGATAGATAATTCATTAAATCAAAGAGACCATCATTTTTTAATGCTGAGATTATGAAAATCTTTTCAAATTTATATAGTGAACTGAGGCACTCATATGCAATTTTTAGTTCCGGTCTTTTTATTAGATCAATCTTATTGATAATCAATATGCATCTACGCCTTAATTTAGTAAGTATCGCTTTGATTTTCTCTTTACTTTGCAAATAATTTGATACGTCAACGAGCAGCAAAATTACGTCATCGCTCTTGATCGCTGACCATGCAGACTTAACTAAAGCCTTCTCAAGTTTAGTTTTTGCAGTAAAAATCCCAGGAGAATCGGTAAAGACTATCTGCGCATCACCATAAGTAGCAATTCCTCTTATTTGTGTCCTAGTCGTTTGTGCCTTTGGAGTCACAATTGCAATTTTTTTGCCTATTATACTATTAAGTAACGTAGACTTACCCGCATTAGGCAATCCAGCAATAGTAACAAATAAGCACTTTTGTTTCTTCACACCTGACAAATTAATAGACATTAGGAATATAGTAGCAAGAGACCATAAACAAATTTATAAAAAGTTTCATATCTTAATCAACCTTATATATCGCGTCACGTTTGTATTTACTCGAGGCATAGTTTTCGTCATGTTTTGCAAGCACTGTATCTGCTAAAAAAACATCATTGTATACCATTTTACCTTGCACAATAATACCATTTTTTTCCGAAAACATTGGTGGAAGTATACCTTTATATGTCACATTTATCACTTTATCAAAATCCGTTATCTGAAAAGTAACTTCATTTTCACCGTGGATAACACTTCCTTCCACTACCATACCACCGATACGTATTGGTTTTTCTTTATGCTGTAAAACCATTGCTTCACTCACGGTGTAAAAAAATGAGATATTTTCTTTCAGCGTTCCCAAAATGAAAAAAACTATACCACTTAACAGACAAAAGACACCTGAAGCTATGAGTAATCTCTTATATTTTCTTTTCATTATTTTTTGCAATCTCATCTAATACTTTCTTACTTTTTGTATAACAAAAAAAAGTACGTACCAATTCTCCAAGAATTAATGCAAAACTTACAGAATAAGCAAAAACTACGTATATATTCATAATATGCTACCAGCGTTAAAACAAACTAAACTTTTATTTTTCTTTTGTAGCACTAGTTTACCACATTCATTAATATCAGTAAATACACCTTTATACAATTTATCAGAGAATTTGATGCTAACTTGTTCATTCAATTTAAATGCTCTTTGCAGCCAAAGTTCTTTTATAACGCAGAATCCGCCAGACAGCCACATTTGTCTTAATCTGTTAAAATTTATTATCAGTCTTTTCAATAAGTCCATATTGGATATAGAAATACCGTAGTTACTTATACAAGTCGAATTTGGCAGTGGTGCGTAGACTATATTAATGCCTATTCCTATTACTAAGAAACTCGAGTTAAATTGTCTTTCAAGCAATATTCCACTTATTTTCTGACTATCAATCAAAACATCATTAGGCCATTTGTATTGGAGGTTGATGTTGCTAATAAGTGATAACAACGTATTTCCAACCGCTAGAGCAGAAATAAAAGTAAATTCTGTTAACCGTTGTACTTGATTTATTATCAAGCTTGCGTAGAGATTACCTTCAGGAGAAAGCCAAGTTTTTCCAGCACGTCCTTTACCACCTGTTTGTTTATCAGCAATGACAACAATTTCATCTGATATCCCCTTACTAATTAAGTCTAGTGCTTCCGTATTAGTACTCACCACCTCTTTATAGTGATAAATATTAAAACCTTCAAACGTTTCCAGGGACATACTATTAATCAAAAATAAGTGACAGTCCGTATTTTCATTACCTTATTAGGCAATATTACCAAAGAACTGACAGCACAGCTATCTCGGTCGAATGTTATACCATCAACAAGTTCCCCACCCGTAATACCAGTTGTAATAAATACTGATTCATCTTTTACCATATCTCTCACGGTGTAGATCTTTTCTATATCATGAATATTCAAATCTTTAGCTCTCTTTTTTAACTCTTCGGTGTCAAATATTAATTTTCCTTCCATCTGACCGCCTATTGAGTTGAGAGCAGAAGCCGCAAGCACACCCTCTGGTGCCCCTCCGATACCAATATACATATCCGAATTACCATTAATTAATGACACCACAGCGGCAATATCACCATCATCTATTAGCTTAATCCTCGCACCAGACTTCCTGATTTGTGATATTAAACTATCATGTCTCTCACGTTTTAGCACAGTTACCGTAAGATCTCTTACTTCGCACCTTTTTGCCTGAGCTAAATTTTCCAAATTTTGTTGAATACTATTTTTAAGAGAAACCACACCCTTTGGTAGATTTTTTCCTACAGCTATTTTTTCCATGTAAACATCAGGCGCATATAGAAAATTACCTTTTTTTGTTGCAGCAAGAGTTGACATCGCCCCTGGCTTGTAGTGAGCACAAATTGTAGTACCTTCTAGTGGATCAACAGCGATATCAATTCCATAACCATTTCCAGTACCAACTTTTTCTCCAATATACAACATCGGAGCTGAATCTCTCTCTCCTTCTCCAATAACAATTGTACCGTCTATTTCCACACAATTTAGAGCAGTTCTCATGGCATCAACTGCAACCTGGTCAGCTCTTTTTTCATCACCAAATCCTATAAGCTTATATGCAGCAAGTGCTGCTGATTCAGTGACTTTAACTAATTTGTAGGCTAAATCTTCTATCATTTTAGAGTTATAATAAAAAATTAATTATACCTTAAAAATTCAGCTTAATAAACAACTATAGAGTATGTAACATAACAATGGATATAACCTACAAGTTATTTATGATATACTTTATATAATAAAATATTTCACGAAAAACTGCATTTATTATAGTTTGTGAGTAGCATATTTACTATTAATTAATAATTACCGTGTGTAATTTGTTAATAAAGCTTTGATTTATTAATTTTCGTTGGTTATACATATTACTAAAATTATAAGTTATTTATCGGAGTACTAAATATGCGTATATTATTAATAGAAGATGATCCAATAAATGCAAAAACCGTTGTGAATGCCTTAAATTCTGATGGACATTTTTGTGACGTGGTAACATCTGCACAAGATTACAACAACAGCATAGTCTCTTCTAATGGAGATTATTATGACTTAGTTATTCTAGATCTACACCTACCTGGTGATATTGATGGATACGATATACTATTGAGACTAAGAAGTGCAAAAATTAAGGTACCTGTTTTAATACTTTCATGTATGTCTGCCGTCAATCATAAAGCAAAGGGTTTAGGATATGGTGCTGATGATTATTTAACTAAGCCATTTCATAAAAGTGAACTTTTGGCTCGAATCAAAGCTATAGTGCGTCGTACTAAGGGTCATCCAGAGTCAGTGATAAAGATAGGTAATATTCATATCAATTTTGATCATAGGGTTGTTGAAGTAAAAGGTAAAGTAGTTCACCTTACTAATAAAGAGTATTCAATGATAGAATTACTTGCATTGCGTAAGGGTACAGTACTGACAAAAGAAACATTTTTAAATTATCTCTACAATGGTATAGATGAGCCTTCAGATAACAAGATAGTTGATGTTTTTATGTGTAAATTACGTAGAAAGCTTGAAGACGCTAATGACGGTAAAAGTCATATAGAAACAGTATGGGGCAGAGGATATGTTCTAAAAGAAAATGTTGATGAAGATGAATATTCTGATATTAGTCTGGATGAAGAGGATAATAGCTGCGAGACAGAACAAGTACGAGACAACGCATAAGATGCATACGTATGTGGCTTATATTACACAGAACTCTATAATTTAAATTTCTAGGTGAAATATAAGCCGAGTTCTGTTTATGTAGCTATTTCTCTGAAGTAAATGTTACCATTTACTTTATGCGATTTACCCGAGTAGATATGAGGAAAACATAAAGTCTACTCTTATTTAATCTTGCTCCTAGTGCTGGTTACTCGGACTATCAATGTTGCCATTGATATGGTGTGCTCTTACCACTCCTTTTCACCCTTACCTAAAAATATTAGGCGGTTATTTTCTGTAGCCCTGTAACTAGAGTCTCCTCCGGCGGGTATTACCCGTCACTATTTTTCCTTGGAGCTCGGACTTTCCTCTGCTATACTTACGTATAACAGCAGCTACTTATTTCACCTAGTTTTATATTTTAACACAAAAACACTATAAAGTAAAAGCTAATTTCCTGACTGTATTTTAACTAACTTAACATATAACCCATCTTGCTTCATCAATTCATCATGTGTTCCTGTCTCCTCTACCTTACCACTATTGATTACTATAATCTTATCGGTTTTTAGTGCGGTTGATAATCTGTGTGTAATAATGATTGTTGTTCTATTTTGCATTAATCTACTGAGTGCTTTTTGCACAAAGTCCTCACTTTCATAATCTAATGCAGAAGTTGCTTCATCTAATATTAAAACCTGTGGATCTTTCAATATAGCCCTCGCTATGATAATGCGCTGTTTCTGCCCCTCAGAAAGTTTTAATCCTCTTTTTCCTACAAATGTATCGAACTTATCAGGTAATTTATCAATAAACTCAATGGCATAAGCGCTGATTGCTGCCTGTTTCACCTCCTCATATCCAGCGTTAGGCTTGCCATATAGTATATTTTCCATGATCGAGCATGAAAATATAGTGTGATCTTGCGGCACCAGCCCAAATAACGACCTAAGATCACTCAACATAATTGATCTAATATCACTCCCATCGATAGTAACGCTACCTTTGCACGGATCATGAAACCGAAGCAAAAGCTTTAAGATTGTACTTTTACCACTACCAGATGGCCCTACAATCGACACTGATTGGCCTGGATTTATAGAGAAAGATACATTACTTAAAGCTGGTTTATCAGTTTGTGATTTATAGAAAAAGGTTACGTTGTGAAAAACAATACCTTTTTGTACATTACAAATTTTCACAGGATAACTTGTATTACTGATAGTACTTTTGACATTTATAAACTCAAATAGACGCTCTATTATGCCTAAACCTCGCTGTAGATCGCTAATATTATCACTGAAATTATTTATTGCTCCTGCAGCAAGTGCTGAATAAAACACAAATGATGACAACTCTCCAACAGTTGCCTTGCCACTTAATACTTCCTTAATACCGAAAAATAACAACAGTACCAGCGAGCCTATTACACACGTTATTATCATCGTTACTAAAACAGCACGCAAAAGCGTTAGCCTTATGTACGATTTTGATACCGAACTTAAATGTTCCTCGAAACGCATTTTCTCATTTTCTTCAAGTACAAATGATTTTATAGTCACTATGGACCTAAAATTTTCCTCACTAAACTCGGCAAGTTTACTGAGCATATCTCGTGCAATGCGAGCATAAGTACGCACTTTATTTCCAAGTGAAGTCATAATAATCAACAATATAGGTATTGTTACTGTTGCATACGCAGTAAGTTGCATATTGGTGTATAATAACATAACAACACTACCAACTAACACTATGAAGTTTCGTAAGATTGTTATTAAGCTACTATTGATTATTGATTGCAGTACAGAGGTATCAGCAATCAATGCTGACATAACATCCTGCACAGCCGTATCTTCAAAGAAGCTAGGTTGCAAGTCAATAATGTTACTATATAGGTCATATCTAATTTTAGCTATAACCCTTTCGCTACCAGCCCCAATAAAGTACAATTTTAGAAATGCAGTGAGGGAAATCATAAAAACTATAAACATTAGAATGAATAACTCAACCGCAGGATGATTATTGACACTTAAAACACCAGTATCAATAACATCACTCAGACTTTTACCAAAGAAAAGAATGGTCAAAGATGAAAGCAAAACTGCAATAAAAGCAACAATAAAGTAAGATAGATGAGGTTTTATATAATAAAACAGTTGTTTAATATTAGACTTCATATACTTTCTACTTTTCAGTTTTATAGACTAAATATATAGATTTACGTTCAAAAAGGAAGAAATTGTAGACTGCTGTTGAAAACTATTTATGGTGAGAGGCGCACTGCAGAATTCTGTGAATGAAATTTTAACAGGACTTAGCACGCTAAAAAATAAATTGACTTTTTTAGCATATCATCTGATACTTAAAAAGTATTGAGCCTTAGGGGGTAAAGTTATGAATGACGAACAGTGGAAAACTATACTAAGTACAATCACAGATCCAAATAAGGGTAATATAATTGAAAAAATACAAGAGGCATTAAATGAAGAAGGTGAGCATAAAAAATGGCAGGAAGCTGGGTTTGATGTAAATCACTTATTTGAGGTCGCTTTCGCGAACGGTTCCAAATCGAAATGCACACTATTACATTTGGCTGCTGTATATGGTCATACTGAAACAGTAAACGCTCTATTAGCAGTACAAGGTGTAGAAGTTAATAAAAAGGGTAGCGATGGATATACTCCTTTGCATTTGGCTGCTGAAAATGGTCATACTGAAACAGTAAACGCTCTAATAGACAAAGATGCAGAAGTTAATATGGAAGATAGCGATGGATATACTCCTTTGCATTGTGCTGCTAGAAATGGTCATACTGAGACAGTAGATACTCTAATAGACAAAGGTGCAAGTGTTAACACAGTAGATAGATGGCAACAGACTCCTTTGCATTTGGCTGCTTGCAGTGGTCATATTGAGACAG
>JAUEMM010000005.1 GCA_030441635.1 Wolbachia endosymbiont of Tyrophagus putrescentiae | reverse complement strand
TATGATTATTTATTGACTGGTTGTAAAGCATATAAAAATTATTTGTGACACTTCTTGTAATAGATTAAATGAGTAATAAAGGTGTATCGATCAAAATTACATAATGTATATTATGTAAAATAGCAGATACACATGGACATTTTTTAATAAATCAGCATACTCTTAAGTTTAGCAAGCAGATAAGGTATGCAAGGACGTTATTTAATTTTCTGTTCTATACTGCTTTTTATGGTTGGTATTCTATTTTTAATACGACCCGTACTTTTTCCATGCTTAACATCTGTTATTGCTGCATATTTCTTAAATCCATTAGTAGTAAAGCTTGAGAAATATAAAGTACCGCGCTTACTTTCTGTAATTTTAATAATACTGATTTTGCTTACAATTTCCATATTAATTATAACTTTAGTTTTACCAATTGTATATACCCAAGCTACTTTAATCTTAAATTTTCTAATCAGTAAAATACCATCATTGCAGCCTAAAATAATTCCACCTTTATTGGCGTTTTTTAATGTTAAGATGAATGATAATTTATTAAATGATCTATCTCAGCATCTAACGGAAAATTACGGTGATTATGCAGCATATTTTATAGAAGCTTTAAAGATTATAGCGAATTTTATGCTCCAGATGTTAAATTCAAGCTTTAACTTAATTCATATGATGTCACTAATGGTAATCACCATAGTAACATTTTTCTATGTGCTACGTGACTTACCAATAATTATGAAAAAAGTTAATCAACTTATACCTGTTTCATATAGAGAAAGAGTTATAGATTACTTTTCAAAAGTAGATTTTATAATTTCCAATTACCTTACAGGGCAGATGAATGTGTGTTTTGCTATGGCAATATTTTACTCCATCGGCTTAAGTATACTGGGGGTAAAGCATTCCATAACTTTAGGAATTTTATCAGGGATTCTGACATTTATACCTTACATAGGGGCGTTATTATATTCTACGATTGGTTTTCTGAGTGCTATTGTTCAATTTAGTGAATGGTTTCAAAGCTTTGCTGTCTTATTACTATTTTTAGTTGGCCAGTTAATAGATTCGAATATCCTTGTTCCGCTATTAATCGGAAAGAAAGTTCATATACATCCAATTATTATTCTTCTTGGTGTAACTGTATGTGCTTACTATTTTGGTTTTATAGGCATATTACTCTTCATTCCAATAATAGCGGTGTTTAAAGTATCAATGGAGCTAATAGCTGTAAAATACTGTAGAAGTCAATTTTACAAAGGAAAGTAATATGCAGTTAAGTTTATTTGATAATAACAAGACTGACTATAGCCATAAAAACTACATTGTGCTAGAAGAAAATAGAAGTGTGTATAACACAGTGATTAATAACCTGTCTTGGCAATGTCTAATTTTATGTGGACCTAGAAATTCTGGAAAAACTCATCTTGCTCATATTTGGCGGTCAACAAACGATGCTATCTTTATTAATCCCCATAACTTTATAAGTGATATTCGGTACAGCAATGCTTTCATCTTGGAGGATATACACAATATTCAGGATGAAGCAACATTGCTACATTGTTATAACTACCTGCAAGAGAACAGAAAAAGATTATTGATGACTTCTTCATTCTTGCCGAAGGACCTTAGCTTTAAATTAAAAGATCTACACTCCAGAATATTGTCAACAATGAGTGTAAAAATTCCACCAGCAAATGAAGAGTTATTAAGAATTATGCTGATCAAAAAATTTTCTGATAAGCAATTAAAGGTTGATTTGAAAGTCATCGATTATATTTTAATGAGAATAGAACGTTCTTTTAATAGTATTAGCGACGTAATAGAAAAAATAGATCACAAATCGATGGGAAAAAATATTACTATTCCTTTTGTGAGTTCCCTACTTACAAAACACAATTTGTAATAGAAATAATTTTTTTTTAAGATTAAAGCTTTGTTAATGTTCATAGAACCAAAAACTTACTTTCTTTTAAGGAAATCAAGGTTATAATGAATATTTATTATGTTATAGTGTAGGATAATGATAAAAATGAGGCAACATACACAAAAAGGATTAAAAAAGTCTCTTACTATATCTATTATACTAGTAATAATCTTGCTTGCGTTCTATTTTTTAGTAAGAAACGTAAATGTAAATAATGTTGCTAATCACGTTTTAGTGAAAGAAATAACTATAGGAGATGAGAATGGAGATAAGTAATAAAAATAAAGTGGGGATAGGAAGTAAAAATAGGAAAGAGAATTTTTATATCACCTATTTTTTAGATGCTTTGGCTGCTGAAAGGTCTTTTACATGGAACACTCTCGAAAGCTACAGCTCAGATTTGTACCAACTTGAAAAATTTTTATTGGAGGAGCGTGATACTACTTTAATTGCTGCAGATAAGAGTGATCTTAAGGAATTTGTTGAGAAGTGCTTACAAAGAGAATATAAAAACACTTCTGCATCAAGGAAGATATCCGCTGTAAAACATTTCTATAAATTTCTGTTCAATGACGGAATAATAGACTTCAACCCTGCTTTACCCAGTGATGATGCATTTAAAAATCCCAAAGTTTCACGTTCTTTGCCCAAATATTTAAGCACTGAAGAAATACTTTACATGGTTAACACATTGAAAGAGTTAGCGAATAAGTCTAATAAAGAAGTAAATAGCATAAGACTATGCGCTATTTTAGATGTTCTTTATTCTTCCGGTATGCGTATTTCCGAGCTTATTAATATAAAGTTAAATGAAGTATTAAAATTAGTGAGTGATAGTAACAAAAATAGTCAAGAGTATTATATAATAATAAAAGGTAAAAGTGGTAGAGAAAGGCAGGTTTTTTTCAGTGAAGATGCGGTAAGGAGCCTCAAACGCTATCTTCATGTACGTGACCATTTTATCCCTACTGGGAAAACTTCTGAGTGGTTATTTCCTGGTAATAGGCATCAACTTCCGATCACTAGGCAGAGAATTGGTCAGTTGATGAAAGATTTAGCAAGAAAATGTAATATTGACACAGCAAAAGTGTCACCACATGTGATCAGACATTCCCTGGCTACACACCTGTTGGATAGTGGAGCGAATATTGTGTTAATACAAAAAGTACTTGGCCATGCAAACCTTTCTACAACGCAAATATACACTCACGTTGCAAATGAGAAGCTAAAGAATAAGGTAGTTGAGTCACATCCTATAAATCAAATAACAAGCAATTAGGTCTGTATTTGAAATAGAAATTAGGCTAATATATATAATATTAAGATAAATTTCGTGAACGTTAACTTATTGTTTAACCTGTTTCTAATATTATGGGAGTTATTATACACCCTTATTACTCTTCCAATAATCATTCTTCCTACTTGTGTAATAACTTTTTTTCTTATATGTGCAGTAAAGGTTGTACTATTTTCCCTACATTTATTGTGTGGTATTAAGTACGAAGTGAGAGGCATGGAAAATGTTCCAAAGCAACCTTACATAATAGCTTCTAAACATCAGTCTCCTTTTGAAACATTTATTTTTATTGTTTTATTTAAAGGAGCAGTCTTTGTGTTAAAGCGAGAGTTAAAATGGATTCCGTTTATTGGTCTGCATCTCATGGCATTAAAAATGATCTTTATTGATCGTTCAAATGGGATAGGTTCTTTGCGTGATATAATCAAGTTAGCAAAAATCCATATTAGAGAAAATAGAAGTATAATAATATTTCCAGAAGGCACAAGAACAGGCGTACAACGCAATATAAAATATCAACCTGGTATCGCCGCCTTATATAAAGCACTATCTGTTCCAGTACTCCCAGTAGCTTTAAATACTGGTTTATTTTGGCCAAAAAGTATTTTATCTATGAGAAGAAAGCCTGGAACAGCAGTGATCGAGATACTATCTCCGATATATCCTGGATTGAATAAAGACGATTTCTTAAAAACTTTAGAGCAAGCCATTGAAAATAAAAGCATGGATATTGCAAATTTGTGAAAACATCTTATAATAAAAACTAAATTTAGTGTTAGGATTGGATATATGGCAAATCATAAAAGTGCTAAAAAAATGATAAAAGTGATAGCAAAACGTACTTTAATCAATAAAATGCGTAAGAGTAAAGCTCGCACTGCAGTTAGAAGATTAATGGATATCATTAAGTCCGGTGACAAAGAGAATGCTATTTTAGCATTTCGTAATGCCGAGTCTCAATTATGTAAGTGTGTTAGCAAAGGTGTAATGCATAAAAATACTGTTGCACGTAAAATAAGCCGTTTAAATGTAAGGCTAAAAGCATTAGTAATATAAAGTTAATCTGATAAATGTATACTATTTATCTCGTGTACCTATATAAAAGCTAAATGTTATGAGTCAAAAGGTATTTTTAAAATTAGAGGATGGTATAGAAATTGAGTTACCTGTATTAGATGGTACAATAGGTCCCAGAGTATTGGCCGTAAAAGATTTATATAGGACTACTGGTTTATTTACATACGACCCTGGGTTCGTGTCAACAGCATCATGCTCTTCTTCAATTACATTTATTGATGGAGATGCGGGGATATTAAAATACAGAGGATATGATGTCAATCATCTAGCAGAAGATTATGATTTTACATCAGTAATTTATTTACTACTCTACGGTAAATTACCAACTTCAGAAGAGCATAAGCAATTTTTGCCGAAGATAAAAGTATCAGAGCAAATTATAAATATTGTTAAGGCGTTTCCGAGCAGTGCTCACCCTATGTCAATTCTTATTGCGTGCTATGCAAGTTTAGCTGCATCTTATTATGAGCAGCATGGAAATAACGTCAATGGTCAAGACTTAAATTTTGGAATCTCTGCAATAGCACAAGTTCCTGCTATTGTTGCAATGATCTATAGGCATATTAATAACCAAGAATTTGTAAATAGCATAGATAGTGAATTGAGCTATAGCGAAGGTTTTGTGAGAATGATGTTTGGTAATCACGAGAACATTGCTCTACTCACGAAAGCTTTGGATAAAATATTTATCCTGCATGCCGATCATGAACAAAACGCTTCTACAGCTTCTGTAAGGCTTTCAGGTTCAGCAGGTTCTAACTTATTTGCGTGTCTCGCTGCGGGAGTTGCAACACTTTGGGGCCCAGCACATGGCGGTGCTAACGAGGCAGTAATAAACATGTTAAAAGAAATAGAGCAGAGTGGCAATGTAGATAAATTTGTTGCAAAAGCCAAGGACGATAAAGACCCGTTTAAGTTAATGGGATTTGGGCACCGTGTTTATAAAAACTATGATCCACGTGCACGGATAATGAAAGATGTCTGCCATGAAGTTTTAAGTGAACTCACACAAAATGACAAGTTGCTGGAAATTGCAATAGAACTTGAGGAAATAGCTTTAAAGGACGAGTATTTTATTGAGCGGAAACTGTACCCTAATGTCGATTTTTATTCGGGTATAATAATGAATGCTATTGGAATACCTTCAAGAATGTTTACACCTATTTTTGCACTTGCAAGAACAACAGGTTGGGTTGCCCAGTGGTATGAGATGGCACACGATAAAGAGACAAAAATTTGCAGACCAAGGCAACTTTATATTGGTAAGTTATAAAAAACTTAACTTTTCTTCATATCCAAATATTTTCATCAATACTTTCAATTGGTCATCTATAGAAGATATGTTTTGTGCTTCATTATATGCAAGGTTAAGCAGCTCTTTATCTTTATATAAATCAGTAAATTTAAACCCTGTGTATCCGGACTGCCTTACACCTAAAATATCTCCACTTCCCCTAAGCTCCATATCCTTTTCGGCAATATAAAATCCATCTTGCGATTCACGCATAATTTTTAATTTTGAATATGCACTCCTACTCAAATTATCGTACAGTAATATACAAAAAGATTGCTTACTTCCCCGCCCTACTCTACCTCTTAACTGATGCAATTGCGATAATCCAAATTGCTCTGCATTCTCCACAATCATAATAGTTGCATCTGGTATATCTACACCAACTTCTATCACTGTTGTTGCAACAAGCAAAGAAATTTCATCTCTTTTAAAGGAAAACATGACTTGGTCCTTCTGATCCTGAGCTAGTCTTCCATGTGCGATGCCAACCTTGTCGTGAAATATTTTCTGTAATACTTGGAAACGTATTTCCGCTGCAGCGATATTAAGATCTTCACTCTCTTCTATATATGGGCAAATCCAATATACCTTTTCACCTCTATTTACTGCATTTTTCAACCTTTCAATAACACTTTCCAACTTTTTCATACTGATAGCTACAGTTTTGACTGGCAACCTACATTTTGGCTTTTCCTTCAAAACAGAGCACTCAATATCACCATATATAGCTTGCTGTAGTGTTCTTGGAATCGGTGTTGCAGTGACAAAAAGTATGTCAGTATTATTACCTTTTTCTATTAAACGATTGCGTTGCATTACCCCAAATCTTTGCTGCTCGTCTATTACTACAAGTCCTAGATCTTTGAATGCTACTTTATCTTGAAACAGTGCATGAGTGCCAACCACTATATTTAACATACCACTTGCAAGCTCATTTATAATAAGTTTTTTTTCTTTGCGTGCTGTTTTACCTGTAAGAAGCGCAATCTTTATATTAGTGGCAGATAAAGCTTCCTCAATCCAGTCATAATGTTGTTCAGCTAGAATAGTTGTTGGTGCCATTATGGCTGCTTGCATACCATTCTCCACTGCATTTAACATCGCAAAGAGTGCAACTACAGTTTTTCCACTACCCACGTCACCCTGCAATAAGTTTACCATGCGATATCTAGATTTTTGCTTCTCTGAGATTTCTTCTATCGCTTTGATTTGGTCATCCGTTAATTGAAATGAAAGTTCATTCAAAACCTGTTTTGTGTATTTTCCAGATATTATAAATTCACGACTTCTTTCTTTAGCATGATCCCTTCTCGCTAATTTTAATGCAAGCTGATGCGCAAGCAATTCATCATAAGCAAGCCTTTTTCTGCACTTTTCTGCTTCATCCAATGAGTTTGGTTTATGTAGTCCAATAATACTTTTTTTCCAAGTGTACCAATCCTTTTGTTTGATCAATGTCCACTCTGGAAGTTCAGGTAATTCTTTAAGACAAGAATTTATTATATTTCTAATACCTTTATTAGTAATGCCGCGGCTTAATCGATATATTGGTTCTATGCATGCAATTTCTCCAAATTGCTTTAGATCAAGCAATAAATAGTCAGGATGAGTAATCTGTAGTTGCTCAAAAAATTCTTCAAGCTTACCACTAATTACTAATCGGGTACCGATAAAAAATGTCTTATATAAGTACTTAATTGAATAGTTGAAAAAAATAATAGATACATTCCTACCTTCACTTTCAACAACGATTTTATATGGTCTACCTTTTGCAGTAGGAGGCTTATGTTCGCAGACTTTTGCAATAAAAGTTGTAAACTCCCCTACCCTAGCGTCTAATAAGGATTTTCTTCTGTCTATATAACTAACTGGCTTATAAAACAACAGATCTATTATCCTTATTCCACTGCACAGTTTGGTTAATATTGCAGCATGAAACTTGGATATATTCTCTAAATTGGCAGCAAGAAAGCACTCCATTATTCTTAAGTAATTAGTTTAAAATAGCCTCGTAAGATCTGTTAGTTCTTTTATTTTTTAAATATATTAATATACTCACTATTGCCGCTGGGGTAATACCTTGAATCTGTTTTGCAATCCCGATAGTAGATGGTTTAGTTGTCTGTAGTTTTTCTATCACTTCACTTGATAATCCCTTAATTTGCGAGTAGTCGAAGTCTATAGGTATACGAGTATTAGCTTCTTCTTGCAGAAACTTTATATCTGCTTCTTGTCTTACGAGATACGGCCTATACTTTGCTTCAGTCTCAACTATTTCACGTGATTCACCTTTGACCACATTTAGTTCCGGCCATATTTTTTCCAGCTTATCTAAGCTTATATTAGGGTAACTAAGCAGGTCCAATGCAGTTCTTTTTATTCCGTCATAAGATATCTTAATTCCATAGTATGCAAGCTGCTCAGGAGTAATAATTAAACTCGCCAATTTTTCTTCAAGTTGTTCAATAGATTTAAGCTTGTCTTTTAAAATAGAATACCTCTCATGCGAGACAAGAGAAATATCATAACCTTTTTGTGTTAATCTTCTATCAGCATTATCTGCTCTGATTGAAAGTCTATATTCTGCACGAGATGTAAACAACCTATATGGTTCTGATACTCCTTTAGTAACGAGATCATCTATCATGACACCAATATACGAATCGGTGCGGTAAAGGACAAATTCATCTTTTTTGCTCGAAGCAGAAAGTGCTGCATTAATTCCTGCGATAATTCCCTGTCCTGCTGCTTCCTCATATCCCGTAGTACCATTAATTTGTCCTGCAAAATAAAGACCCTTTACCTTTTTAGTTTCAAGCGTATGGTACAACTCCCTTGGGTCAATGTAGTTATATTCAACTGCGTACCCAGGCTTTAGTATTTCTACATTTTCAAGACCCTTTATGCTTCTCATCATCTCATACTGTACCTCAACAGGGAGTGAATTTGAGATCCCATTTGGATATATGGTGTGATCATCAAGTCCTTCCGGTTCTAAAAATATCTGATGGCTATTTTTCTCTGCAAACTTCTTAACTTTAACTTCAATTGAAGGGCAATATCGCGGTGCTATTACATCATCTAGATATGAAGAAGCAGATCTATGTAAGTTCTCTCTAATTATCCTGTGAGTGCTTTCATTGGTGTGAGTCATAAAGCACGAAACTTGTGGAAGATCAATCTTCTTCGTTAAGTATGAAAATGGCACCGGTGGATGGTCACCTACTTGTTCATTCAATACTGACCAGTTTATAGTGTTACCGTTTAATCTGGGTGGGGTACCAGTACGCAATCTACCTAGCCTAAAGTTATACTTCTTCAATGTTTCAGCAAGTTTTATTGCAGGCTTATCTCCCATCCTTCCTGCTGGTGTTGTTTTTTCTCCTATATGGATTATTCCTTGCAAGAAAGTTCCCGTAGTAAGAATCACTCTACAAGCAAATATCTGCTCTCCCGAGCTTGTCACTACCGCCTTTATATATGATTTGCCATTACTATCAGTTTCTATGAGAAAATCATCAACAGACTCCTCTTTGACTGTTAAGTTGCTATAATTCAAGATAATCCCTTGCATTGCTTTTTTATACAGCTTACGATCCGCCTGAGCTCGAGGCCCCCACACCGCTGCACCTTTACTTTTGTTCAGCATAATAGAATGTATACTCGCCTGGTCGATTGCCCTACCCATTACGCCATCAAGAGCATCAACTTCCCGTACAACCACACCTTTTGCAATTCCTCCAATAGCTGGATTGCATGACATTTCTCCGATAGTTGTAATCTTGTGAGTTATGAGTAAAGTTTTAGCACCAAGGCGTGCAGAAGCTGCAGCCGCCTCACACCCTGCGTGTCCACCACCTACTATAATCACATCGTACTGATACATATTTTGCAAGAAATAAACTTAATTATATTGTAAAAACATTACAGGAGAAACCTTTTTTCACAGAAAAACATTGACACCTTTAGTAAAAATAACTATGCAGTGAAATACATCTTAAGGTAGCGTATGTCCTTTCGCCTTATTTCCAATTTTAAACCAGCAGGAGATCAACCACAAGCCATTGATAAACTAGTAGAAGGTCTGAATAACGGTGAAAATGATCAAGTTTTACTAGGTGTCACTGGCTCTGGAAAGACATTTACTATGGCAAGTGTTATTGAAAGGACTGGTCGTCCAGCTCTTATCATTGCCCATAACAAAACATTAGCTGCACAACTTTACGAAGAAATGAAAGCATTCTTTCCATATAACGCCGTTGAGTATTTTGTTTCATATTATGACTACTATCAGCCGGAAGCATATATTCCGCAAACTGATACTTATATTGGAAAAGAAGTTCTCATAAATGACAAGCTTTATCTGTATCGTTATTCCACTGTCTGTTCCCTTTTTGAGAGGAAAGATGTAATAACCATCGCAAGCGTTTCCTGTATATATGGGCTCGGTTCACCTGAAAGCTACCGTAATATGGCTATATCCCTAAGTTTAGGAGATAAAATTCATGTAGATGATTTCTTAAATAATTTAATCAGTCTTCAATATAAACGCTCTGATACACGATTTCTGCAAGGGTATTTCAGAGTACGTGGTGATAATATAGATATATTTCCACCTCACTATGAGAGTAAAGCTTGGCGTCTATCATTATTTGGTAATGAAATAGAGGAAATTTTTGAGATCGATCCTCTAACTGGCAATATTATTGCAAAGTTAAACAAAATCACTATCTTTGCAAATAATCATTACGTAACACCACGGGCAACTGTGCTGCAAGCAGCGGAGCTAATCAAGAAAGAGTTGCATGAATGTCTAAAGGATTACTACTCACGTGGAAAAATTACTGAAGCACAACGCCTAGAACAACGTATCAATTACGACATTGAGATGATGAAAGAAACAGGAACGTGTAACAGTATTGAAAATTACTCGCGTTATCTCTATGGAATGGAAGCAGGAGAAGCACCACCTACTTTGTTTGAGTATTTACCTAAAGATGTAATCTTATTTGTTGATGAAAGCCATGTTACTATTCCGCAAATTGGTGCAATGTACAAAAGTAATCAAGCGCGTAAACAACGTTTAGTTGATCATGGGTTTAGGTTGCCTTCTGCTTTCGATAACCGCCCGTTAAAGTTTGAGGAATGGGAAGAAAGACGACCACAAACGATGTATATATCAGCCACTCCTGGTAAATATGAATTGGAAAAAACAGGAGGCGTATTTATTGAACAGGTTATTCGCCCAACTGGACTTTTGGATCCACTGTGCGTTGTAAAACCCACAGAGTACCAAGTAGATGATGTAGTTGCTGAAACACAGGAGGTGATAAAACAAGGGTTCTGCGCAATAATAACTACACTAACTAAAGAAACAGCAGAAAAGCTAGCTGACTATATGTGTGAAGTTGGCATTAATGCAAACTACATTCACTCAGATGTTGATACACTAGATAGAGTTGAGGTTCTATATAGTCTACGATCTGGTAAAATTAATGTCTTAGTTGGGGTTAACCTGTTGCGAGAAGGATTAGATATACCTGAATGTGGCTTGGTTGCAATTTTAGATGCTGATAAAGAAGGATTTTTACGCTCTGAAACATCATTAATTCAAACTATTGGGCGTGCTGCAAGAAACAGTGAGGGAAAAGTTATTCTATACGCAGATAAAATAACAGGGTCTCTTGAGCGCGCATTAAATGAGACCAACCGTAGGAGAAAAAAACAAGAAGAATACAACAAAAGACATGGAATTACTCCAAAGACTATCATAAAAGCTCTCACAAATTCTCTACAGAAAGGAACATCACTTGAGGAAAATTTAGTAAGTAAAGATATAGACTATAAGAATGTAAAACAACTGAAAGAAGAAATGTTGAAATGTGCAGAAAATTTAGAATTTGAAAAAGCAACTATTTTAAGGGATATAATTGAGAAACATAAAAAAAAGACTTAACCATATAATAAATAATATTACCGTTTTAATATGCATGCAGTAAACACAACAGTAGAACTTGAAGATAAGTGTGAAGAATTAATTGCAAAAAAACCTGCATTTATAGCAGTTGATACAGAATTTATTAGAAATAATTTAACCTATTATCCGAAATTATCATTAGTTCAAATCTCATATGGAGATAAAAGTTTTATCGTAGACGCTTTGGCTACTGATATCAATTTATCACCGATTGAAAAAATATTGCTGAACCAAGAAATAACGAAAATGTTCCATAGCTGCAGACAAGATATGGAATCTCTATTGACTGTGTTTAAGGACATTCCATCTCCTATTTTCGACACTCAAATTGCTGCCATGTTTTGCAATTATTACCATGACTTTATTGGTTACTCGAAGTTAGTAGAGCAATATACAGGAGTAGTATTAGATAAAGTTAAAGCTAAGAAGTCGGATTGGTTAAAACGTCCATTATCGCAAGAACAATTAGATTATGCCATAAATGATGTCACTTATTTATATGACCTATATCAAGTATTGCAAGATGAACTTGAAAGAAATAATAGAACTGATTGGTTTAAGGAAGAAATATGTGCAATTTGTGATATAAATAAATATACCCATAATCCAAAAAATGCATGGAAAAGGATAAAATTTAGTTATGAAATAAACCCACAATTGATATTGATAGTTAAGGCAGTTAGTGAGTGGCAAGAAACATTAGCACAGCGTTACAATTTAAATCGTAATAAAGTTGTTAACAACGCTATAATAAATTATCTGATCGAGCAAAATTTAGAGCGTATAGATGAAGTTTTAGATGTATTAAAACAAAAAGCAAAAAATGTCACAGAAGAAGATTTATTAGAGTTTATGGATATTTTTAATAATACCCAGGATGATGCAGAGCAAAATGGCAATGCTTTGCAAAATAACTATGACAAACATATATTTGATATGCTATCTATTATCTTAGACAGCAAATGTAAAGAAAATAATATATCACGCAAGCTAGTTGCATCAAAGGATGATCTAGCTAAATCGATATCAGGACAAACAAATGATTTATTTAAGGGCTGGAGGTATAATTTTTTTGGTAGATCTATTGAAGCATTTATAAATAATAAACTAAGGTTTGAAATTCTGACGGTAAAATCTAAGCATAATATAACTGTCATTAAAAGTAGAGAAAAAGAAATTGATAACCTTTCTCCATAAATATTTCTACTTCCCTCAATATGAGATTAAATTTATAAATGTAACAAATCTTGCATATTTAAAAGCACTCTAAAAACTACTTATTGGCAGGGATTTGAAAAAAGCCACAGTTCCAAAAAAATTCAGGAGGATATATGTCATTTATAGAAGTTAGGTTACCAGAGAATATATCTTATGGTTCCACTGGAGGACCAGAATTCTCTACTGATATTGTTACAATCCACAACGGGTGCGAACAACGTAATGTTAATTGGTCCAAAGCACGTGCTAGATATAACATAGTGTATGGAGTAAGAACCGATGAGCAACTATTAGAATTAATAGCGTTTTTCCGTGCACGAAGGGGCAGAGCAGTAGGATTCCGTTTTAAAGATTGGTCAGATTTCACAGTGCACAATCAGGAAATTGGAGTAGGTAATGGTGAACAAGCAATATTTCAGCTAATTAGAACTTACGTAAGCGGTCAAGATAAATATACACGCACAATCACAAAACCAGTGCACGATACGGTCAAAATCTGCATCAATGGAAAAGACAATAATGAGTATTCGCTAGATTATACCAACGGAAAAATAACATTTCTAACTCCACCGGAAAAAGGTTCTATCATTGCTGCAAGCTTTGAGTTCGATGTGCCAGTACGCTTCGACACAGATTACTTAAGTGCATCACTCGATAATTACGGTAGCAATAGCTGCAATAATATCCCTCTAGTAGAGTTAAAATTTTTAAGCAGTTAATTAGAAATGTTATTACGCCTATAAAAATTCTGAAAAGCTAAAACTTTGTTCAAGTTCAATAAATTCACCATCACTTCTTTTCATTGATAGATTATTATCAAGACTCACATACAAACCTTTACCATAACAGCATTCTTTTTCTGCTATATTGTGGTAATTTTTATAATGTAGGCTACCATTTTTGTAGTAAATAAATTCATCAATAAGTTGCCCTACTTTCTCATTTGTTACTATTTCATAAACATCAACACCCTCTCCTACAAAGTCCTTTCTCAACTGAAATAATGGCCTCCAGTTATGACAATGGCAGCACTTATTAAACACTCCACCCCTTTCTAAAGATATATGGCTAGTTTCAACAAATTTTGGAAGTTGTGCATATTCTGGGTCGTATTTTTTATACACAGAAAGCAGATTTCCCAAACTATTACACAGTGCAAATTTATATTCTCCTGCATCGTTTTCCACAGCTCTAAGAAAATTAAACTCCTGTGGTATCCTTATATTTGTATTGGTGATATGATTTCTTATATATAACTCATCACCCTGAAAAAAGTACCCAATATCTGAAAAGGCGGCGATACTTTTACCTTTTTTATCAACCACCTTAGCATTGCTGATTTCACCATAATTATTTCCTTGTGTTATGGTTAAAAAAAATTCCAACCATTATCATCATCCGTATTAAGTGAGTTTTGTAATTCCGTTATTTTTTTCTCTAAATTTTTGTTCGTGCTATCTATATTACTACTTATAGTCTGAAATCCAGTATTTAACTGGCCAATTAAATTACTATTGATTTCCTCTACTAACTGATCTCCAAGATTTTTAACAAGCTCTCTTTGTGCTGGATGTTTTTCAGTACCACCATAATTCTTAGGAGAACCATGCCTTATATTACTTATCTTTACTGTTTTATCACTATCTTGTGAAGAATCATCACGATTATTTTCAGTTCTATCTACCATATTTACTCCTTAAATATAAATTAATTTAAAATGTAGTAAAATTACTAAAAAAGTAAATTAGTCACTTTATAGTTATTTCTTATGTTTAAAAAAAAATTCCACTCATTACTATCATTAGTGTTAAATGAGTCTTCTTCTAACTTTTGTATTCTGTCCTTCAAAAGTTTGTTCGCATCCCATACATTCTTAAGTTCAGCATTCAACTCACAAATTAATGTATCGTTAATGTTACCTGTCAATTTATCTACAAAATCTTTAACGAACTCTTTTGGTGCTAGACGTTTCTCTTTACCTTTTTCATAATTATCAGGATTAGTAGGCCTAATATTATTTATTATACTTGGATTTGTAATTTCATTTACCATGTGTTTACCTCTTAGATAAGATAAGTTAACTTAAAATATAGTTATTTCCTTGCACTATTGTTAAAAAAAAATCCCAATCATTACTATCATTAGTGTTAAGTGAGTTCTGTAACTCCTGCAAAGTTTTGTGTAACTCCGTTGTTTTTTCCTCTAAAGATTTGTTCGTACTATCTATGTTATTCCTTATGCCATTAAATTCAGTATTTAACCCTTTAATTAATTCACCATTGACTTTCTTTACCAACTTATCTCCAAGACCTTTTACAAACGCTATTGATGCTGGATCTTTTTTAGTCTCTTCATAGTTATTAGGAATGCCAAGCTCGATGAGATCATTTATTATTACTATTTCACCACTTTGTAGTGGATAATTAAGGTTACCCGCAACTTCATTTTCCATATTTGCTCCTTAAATAAATTGACTTAAAATATAGTAGAAAGTCTAAATTCCGTAATCTACATACTCTAACGCTGGTTGAGTATCCGCATTGGTGGAAGAAAACCCCCAATCATCCTCCGTCCCATGACCGCTATGGCGCTTTTCAAGCATCTCTGCTAATTTCTTTAGCTGTTTACTTTCCTCATCGCTTTTAGCCACTAATGTGTTAATTGTATCAAGTACAATTTTTATTTTCGCTTTATCATTAGTCCCTTCAATAACGTCTTTCACCTTATCATAAGGCATGTGATGAATGACATCACTAAGTCTATGTGAATCAAGATTAGCTAAAATATCCTCAAATTGCTTATTGTTTAAGTCTTGTGCAACTAAACGCAATTGCTCATCGTTCATATGTGGCAAAACGTCTTTTATTTGCTCTGGCTTGAGATTATCCATAAAATCTTTAAGTTGAGTTTCACTTAAAGCAGGGATAATAATTTTTAGCCTTATGTCACTCAAGTCATGTGCTAAGCTTTCCAACTGGTGTTTGGTTAAATGATCTACCAGAGTTTCTATCTGATAGTCTGTTAGGTGTCTTGCCAGAGCTTCTAACTGGCTATTTGATAATGTTAAGATAAGGTTACCAAGGTGATTTAAAAATGATCCATTTACTTCACGAAATGCTGTATTTAAAAATTGATTGTAACCAGATACAGATAAGTGAGTAGATGGTGTTCCATTTTCATCTGAAACATATAATTTACTATTACCATTTCCATCGGAATCTAAAGTAACATACTTAAAACCACCATAAGAGCTCTTATTCCACCAATAATAACCTTGGTCACTATCATTATCTTTTGGTTCAAACGCATATGGTGTACCATCCTTCCAGAAGAAAATAGAATATCCATGTAATTCGCATATTTCACTTCCATCACTGTTTTTAATAATAGGAAGATATTCTTTCCCGTACTCGCCAATATCACAACTCTTTAAAGTAAGATGTAACTCTTCATCTTTATACTTTGAAACGTCCATATCACCATTAAAAAGCAATGAAGAAGAAGGTAAAACCGTTATAAATTTTTCACTAGAACCATCCACTGCTCTATCATATAAAGCAAATCTATGTTCGCCACCATTTTCTATTACTTTTACACTTAATAAGTGGCCTGAAAACTCCGCAGATGATGGATTTTTATTATTTTCAAACGGGAGCTTATACTTTTCTATCTTACCATTATTTTCGCTTGCTATATATAAATTTTTACCTTCATTATCTAATCTATATGCAAATATGTATGGGTGAGCAAGGGATATTTCTTCATCTGGGTCATTGCTTGCTAATTTTAGCTTAAAACATTTATCATTTTCAATATAGAATGGTTCGCCTTTTTCTATTTTAAAGATATGCTTTTTACTCATATATCACCACCATAAGCTAATCAAATCATTATTATTTTAATATAAATTGTTTAACTTATCATTAAATAGGCATATATTTACATGGAGCAAGCGGTTAACTTGCTCCATAATTTTATTTATTTAGAAGTCACCCATGCCGCCTCTACCCATAGGAGATGAGGAATTATCATCCTTGCTTGGCACATCTACTATCATAGATTCAGTAGTAATTAGTACACCTGCAACAGATATTGCTGTTTCAAAAGCAACACGCACTACTTTTGCTGGATCGATCACACCGGCTGTGAATGCATTAGCATAGTTCATAGCTTCAACATTGTAGATAAGCTCCTTATCATTCTGCTTATTTAGGTGATCAGCTATAACAGCAGGCTCAAGACCAGCATTTTTAACCAATCTTCTAATTGGAGCACTGAGAATCTTTTTGATGATGTTGATACCTATTTGCTCTTCATCGTTTGCACCCTTTAATTTTTCAAGAGCAGATGCAGCATATAAAAGAGCAACTCCACCACCAGGTACTATGCCTTCTTCGATGGCAGCTCTAGTTGCATGTAATGCATCTTCAACTCTGTCTCTGCGTTCTTTAACCTCCACTTCAGTCGCACCACCAACCTTCAGTACAGCAACGCCACCTGATAATTTAGCTAAACGTTCTCTTAATTTCTCTTTATCATAGTCAGAAGTTGAAGCTTCAATTTGAGATTTAATTTGCTCAATTCTAGCTTTTACTTTATCAGAATCGCTATTTTCACTAACGATCGTAGTGTTATCTTTAGTGATTTTAACGTTTTTAGCAGTACCAAGATCTTCAAGAGTGAGATCTTCCATTTTAATGCCAAGCTCATCTTTGATGACATATTTAGCACCAGTTAAAGTTGCTATATCTTCAAGCATTTCCTTTCTTCTATCTCCAAAACCTGGAGCTTTTACTGCTGCAACTTTTAAACCACCACGCAATTTGTTGAAAACAAGAGTAGTTAATGCTTCACCTTCAACATCCTCTGCGATAATAAGTAAAGGTCTACCAGATTTAACAATAGCCTCAAGAATAGGAAGTAACGGTTGTATAATGTTTAGTTTCTTCTCTGTGATCAAGAGATATGCATCATCAAGTTCAGCAATCATCTTTTCATTATTAGTTACAAAGTATGGTGAAAGATAACCACGATCAAACTGCATACCAGTAGTAAGTTCAACCTCTAGTTCCTTAGAGCCTTTACTTTCTTCAACAGTAATTACACCTTCTTTTCCAACCTTTTTAACAGAGTCAGCAATGCTGTTTCCTATATCTCTATCACCATTTGCAGAAATAATCGCAACTTGTGCTACTTCATCCATTTTCTCTAGAGAAATTGTGCGGGACATAGAAGTAATTTCTTTCAAGACAACTTCTTTCGCTTTAAGAATTCCATTCTTAATACCAACACGATCGCTACCAGCAGCAATTGGCTTTAAGGCTTCCATAACCATGTTACTAGTAAGTATTGAACACGTTGTTGTACCATCACCAACTTTATCATTACACTGAGAACAACTTTGAGCAAAAATGCTTGCTATTGCAGCATCTAGTGGTTCTTCAGGTTTAATGTTTTTCATTACCTTATAACCATCTTTTGTCACCTCTGGTGCACCATAAGGCTTGCTAATCCCTACTGTTAACCCTTTTGGTCCACCTGTTATTCCTACTGTTGAGTCTACTATTGCTGCAACTCCACCAACAGCCTTTTGTAGCTGTTCTCCTGATATTACTTTATTTGCCATTTTTATCACCTCTCATTTTATTAATAAAAAAACACTTTTGTTTATTGTAAAAATTATTTAATGACGGCAATTATGTCAGATTCTTTCATGACAATAAATTTCTCATCATTATGTTCTATTTCTGTACCAGCCCATTGACGATAAAACACCTTATCACCAACTTTAACAGTAAGAGCAGTACGTTCACCATTTGAAGTGCGTGCACCTTCACCGATTGCTATAACTTCACCTTTAGTTGGCTTCTTTTCAGCACTCGATGGAAGCATAATACCACCTTGCTTTTCTTCAGTAGTGGGCTTAATTAACACGCTATCATCTAATACTTTTAGGTTTACAGTCATTTGTTTCTCCTCAAACTAATCTATAAGCTTATATAATAATTGTAAATTGTATTTCAAGGGGGCAAAGTTTAAAAAACGTGGGGTTTGATTTTTTGATATAACATATTTATTAGCATATAAAACACTTGCCTGTTATTGTTAAGGTGCTTATTTTAAATTAGAATATTGAAGAATATGCTTTCTAACTTCTTATGGACTGCCTGTGTGACTCCATTTAATTGGAATGGAGACGACATAGATTATGAAAGCTTGCACCGTTTACTTATAGCACAAGCTGATTCTGAAAATGGAATAGTATTGCTTGGCAGTACAGGTGAGAGTTTATCACTTACTAATACTGAAAAACGCACATTGGTTGAGTTTGTATGTCAACTCAAGTTGAACATAAAAATCATAGTTGGCGTGCCGGGAGTTAATTTACATGAGGCACTAGAATGGCTTGACTTTTGCAAAGATATGCCTATACATGGCTATCTTATCACTACACCCATTTACACAAAGCCTGGAATAATTGGGCAGACCATGTGGTTTGAAAAACTGCTTGAAAAAGCTCATGTGCCAGCCATGCTTTACAATATTCCATCAAGGGCAGGAACAAGCCTTTATCCAGAAACTGTACGTAATCTATTCAATCACGAAAAATTCTGGGCTATTAAAGACTCAAGTGGCACTGTTGAAACTTTAGTTGAATATAAGTCCATAGCTCCAAACATTGAAGTATTTTGTGGAGACGATAACATGATACAGGCTACAGCCGCCATGGGTGCAACAGGTTTGGTTTCTGTTGCTTCTAATTGCTGGCCGCACATAACTCGTAAATATGTTCAAAAATGTTTACAAGGTGAAAAATTGCCAATAGACTCCTGGTGGAAAGCCTGCAAATCTCTCTTTACAGCAAGTAATCCGATACCAGTTAAAGCTCTTTTATGCGATATTGGCCTTATAGATCATAAAACTGTTAGACTACCACTCAGTGCAGAGGATTTGCCTTCCATTGAAATACTAAAACAAGCTCATGATTTATTGACCGATGTTGATTGAGAAATAGTAGTAGACACTATATTACTATGTTGACTACCCTATTTGGCACCGCATATATAGAACGAATTTTATCTTTACTAATTTTACTTGAAACTGCATCTATTGCAATTTTTTTCAATTCTTCTTCTGGCAAATCAACTGCTACATTAATTGTAGCACGCAACTTTCCATTAACCTGCACAGCTACTGTTACCGTTTGATCAATCACTAGCTTCTCATCAACTCGTGGCCAAGGCTGTAAGTACAACATCCCCTCACCTCCTATTTCCTTCCATAAAAATTCAGCTAAGTGTGGTATGAATGGCTCTATAACCCTAATGAGTATGTGCATACCTTCATCAATCAGAGACCGCCCAGTTTTAGGATCTATTTCAGTTATCAGATTTGTCAGCTCACGGAATTTTGCTACTGCGCAGTTTAATCGGCAATTCTCTAAATCATTAGTTAAACCATACAAAAGTTTGTGCATCCTTTTCCTATATTCTAAAAGTTTACCTGTAAGATTACTATTGTCATAGCTCATATCTATAGGCTTCGCCATGCGCAATAGCTTATTTATATAGCGTGAGCATCCTTCCACTCCACTGTCCGACCATTCCATATCTTTCTCTGGAGGAGTATCAGAGAGAACAAATAAACGTGCAGTATCTGCTCCATACTTTTCTATAATAAAGGTTGGATCAACAACATTTTTCTTTGATTTACTCATCTTTTCCACTTTTCCTGTTTGCACACTTGCACCTTGTGCTATCAGCTCTTTTGCCTCTTCAGGAAATAACCACTTACCATTCTCATCCTTATAAGTAACCTGGCACACCATCCCTTGGGTAATCAATGTAGAAAAAGGCTCTTTGATATTAAAATAACCACACTTTGTTAAAGCACGGCAAAAAAAGCGAGAGTAAAGTAAATGCAAAATCGCGTGTTCTACTCCTCCTATGTAATAATCAACAGGCATAAAATGGTTGCAAGCATTTTGGTCCACTGACCTATCTTGGCTACAAAATGCAGCAAAGTACCAAGAAGACTCAAAAAAAGTATCAAATGTATCAGTTTCACGCTCAGCTTGTTTTCCACATTGAGGACAATCTACGACTTTCCAAGTTGGGTGTTTATCGAGAGGATTTCCACCAGTGCTAAAGTTTACATCTGCTGGCAGAATTACCGGAAGGTCCTTTTCTGGAACTGGCACAACACCACAACTTCCACAGTATATGATCGGTATCGGACATCCCCAGTAACGCTGTCTTGAGATTCCCCAATCATGGAGACGATAATTTATAGTTTTTCTACCAATGTCTATCTCTTCTAGTTTCTTTACTATCACCTCCTTGGCTTCACTGACTGTCAACCCATTGAGAAACTCAGAGTTGATCATTATTCCATCACCAGTATAAGCTTCTTCTAGCTTTTCCTGTGCACCACTTGAAGAAACTACCTGGATAATTGGTAATTCGTACTTCTGTGCAAATTCAAAATCACGCTGATCGTGTGCAGGGCAACCAAAAATTGCACCTTCTCCATATTCCATCAGCACAAAATTTGCCATATAAAGTGGCAATTCCTTATCAAGAAATGGATGTTTTACATTTACTCCAGTATAAACTCCTACTTTCTCATCATTTTCATTACTAATTTTTATGAAACTACTTGTCTCTTTACTTGCAATATCTTTTACTATTGGATGCTCTGGTGCAACTGCGCAAAATGATGCACCAAATAAAGTGTGAGGATAGGTCGTAAAAACTTTTAGTTTTTTATCTAAACCAACTACATCAAATTCTAAAGCTACTCCTTCAGATTTGCCTATCCAGCGTTCTTGCATTACTTTAACTTTTTCTGGCCAGCTTTTTAAGCTCTTCAGATCTTCCAGCAAATCATCTGCAAAATCAGTAATCTTCAGAAACCACTGAAATAATTTTCGTTTCTCTACTGCTACCCCTGATCTCCATCCTTTACCATCAATAACCTGCTCATTCGCTAACACTGTTTGATCAACCGGATCCCAATTTACCCACGATTCTTTCCTATAGGCAAGCCTATGTTTTAAGAAGTCTAAAAAAAATTTTTGCTCATGTTTATAATACTCATGGTCACAAGTAGACAGTTCCCGGTCCCAATTGTATGAAAGGCCTATGGATTTTAATTGTGCCCGCATGTTATCTATATTTTCTTTTGTCCACACTGCTGGATTAATATTGTTATCTCTGGCTGCATTTTCAGCCGGCAACCCAAATGCATCCCATCCCATAGGATGAAGAACATCAAATCCATTAGCTCTCTTGTAACGTGCTATTACATCTCCTATTACATAATTCCGTAGATGTCCCATATGGATTTTGCCAGACGGATATGGAAACATTTCCAAAACATAACACTTTTTTTCATCACCCATGCAGACAGAAAAATTCCATTTATCCTGATAAAACTTTTCAATGCTTTTAAAGTCGTATTTCATATTAAGTACTGCAACCCAGAATGGTAGTTTAATTCATATGCAGCAATGGGTCAACTGCCTTGCCATTATTGCGCATAGTAAAACATATCTGCGGATTTCTGTCCTGAGTGCTTGATTTACCAGCAGATCCTATCACCTGCCCTTGATGTACTTCATCACCAATTCCAACATCTATGTCTTTTAAGTATGAATACGCAGTAATGTAGCTATCTTCATGTTCCATCACGATTAGATTGCCGTACCATCTCACTCCTTTACCGACGTATATTACTTTTCCATGCGCAGAAGCTAATACATTACTTCCATTGTAGGAAATAATTTTTATGCCGTCTTTACACACTTCATCTGCAGTTTTGGATTTGAATTTCGATACAACCTCACCCCTTATTGGCATTATGAACTTATGCTCAGAATTCTGCGTGTTTTTGTATATCTTGATAGTGATCTTTTTATTTTTATCCTTTACAACAACGTCATTCTTGATTAAACGATACTCCTGTATATTTTCTAGATCTCGCCTGCCATAAAATTCTTCACCTTTTAGCAATACAAGTGCTGGTTTTTGTAAACCACAACCCACAACTGTGATACACAGCAAAAAAAAACGCCACATATTTTCAATAATTACCGTAGTATATATTTTAATGAAGCAGGAAAAAATAGCTACTTGCTTAATGGCAGTCGATTTTGTAGAGACATGATCTTTAATATACTCATAATTTCGCTCAAAACTTGTGGCTACTATATAAAAATTATTATGCCAAAATCTTACAATATAGGATTAAAAAATTGACATATTTTTCTTTACATTCTCTGGCAACATGCCAATAAAGTTAAAGCTGATACATTTGTTTTTCAGTATGAAGCGAAATATTGAGTAATATATCACGTAATCAATAAAGAAAATTGGTGCTTTGATAAGGTCAACGTTCAATAGCAGCGTGCAGTACGTATCATCATAGTGAAAAATCTTATTTTTTGATAAACTAAACTTAATAATGATGCTAGGAACCTTCATTTTCTTTATTGCTGTTAAATGCAATAAACATTCGTTCAGTCTTTCTTTAAATTTTAACTGTGCACGCCGCTTATACCAATTTTCTATCACGGTCTTTGCTGTTGTATTACTTTTGCTATATATATGAACTGTTCCATGACAAAGTTTCACACAATCCAAGTCAGATTTTACAACGGATAATTTATACTTTCTTCCAAGATAAATACATGCAACAGTATTCAATAAATACTTGAAATATTCTTTCTTTCTTATGATTAAGCTGGCTTTTTTTTATTATCTCTCTAATATCAAAAATGGAAACAGTGTTGGCTGCAAACACAATAATCTCAAGATGTGGATCTAATATCACACATAAGTTGCTTTCTGGCATAAAAACAAAAAAAACGGAAAAGTAAATTACTGTTTTTCTATATACTATAAACATCTACATACATCCTGATTTTAAATAGCGAATAGCCATAAAAATGTAGTACTTCCTAAAAAGACAAAGGTATTCTAGGTTATTAAGAGCGCAAACTCAAGAAGTTTCTACCAAAATTAAAGTAAGTGGCAAAATTACAAATCCCACCTCGACCTTGGTGAAAAGTCAAGTGAGTCCGTATAATTTCTCTGTAATCTCTCAATACCTGCCCATCCTACCATAATTGCGTTGTCTGTACACAGATGATGAGGAGGAAAAAATACATTTAGGTCTATATATTTCTCCAACCTTCCTCTCAAAAATTTATTTGCTGCAACTCCTCCAGTGACAATAAAGTTATGTACTTTGATATCGAGGGACTCTGCCATCGCAATCGCATTATTTACCTTATGTAATATTATATCACTAATACACTCCTGAAATGAAGCACATATATCACACATATCTTGCTCATTCATATCAAGCTTCTGTAACAAATTTTTAACTGAAGTTTTAATTCCAGAAAACGAAAAATCACATCCAGAGCGTTTTATCATCGCTCTTGGAAATTTAAACCTCGTCCCATCTCCTTTTTCAGCAAGTTTTTCTATTAACGGTCCTCCCGGATAATCCATACCCAACATTTTAGCAACTTTATCAAATGCTTCTCCCACTGAATCATCAAGTGTCTCTCCAAGCTTGATATATTTGCCTACATCTTGTGCTATCAAAAATTGACAATGCCCACCAGATATCAATAAGGTCAAAAAAGGAAACTTTACTTCATGTATTAATCTAATTACCAAAATATGTGCTTCCAAGTGGTTCACAGCAATAAACGGTTTCTTTGTTGCATGAGCAATCGCTTTGGCCATCATTGTGCCGACTATTAGCCCTCCTATAAGACCAGGTCCTGAGGTTGCTGCGATTGCATCTAAATCACTGAAAGTAAGACCAGATTTTTCCATAGCACTTTTAACTAAACCACTTAAATGATTCATATGTGCACGTGAAGCTAACTCAGGTATCACACCACCACGCATTTTATGTTCTGTTTGGGAAAGAATTTCATGAGCAAGAACTTGCTTATCACTGCTTACAATTGCTACAGCAGTTTCATCACAACTTGTTTCAATAGCTAAATTGAGCATAGGCCTAAATATTACATTATTGAATATAATACTGTGGAATATTCAAGAGGTTAAGAAATTTTATTTAAAAAATATAAAATTTTACAATTAACACATATTTTCAAATTCACAAATCAGAGTTTTCATATCCGGTGGCAGGTCAGACTCAAATTCCATGTATGTCTTATTTATTGGATGATATAATCCCAATTTATAAGCATGTAAAGCTTGCCTATTGAAATTACAAATAAAATCAGAATCTTTAGCATATTTTACACTTTTACTGTTGTTTTTGCCATAAACTTGATCACCAACTATGGAATGACCTAAATGACTCATGTGCAAGCGAATTTGGTGTGTTCTCCCAGTTTCTAAAATACATTTGACTAAACTTGCTCGCTTGATAGATTTTTGTACTGAGTAATGAGTGACTGCTAATTTGCCTACAGTTTTTGTAACGCACATCATTTCTCTATTGCCGCGTTTTGGAGCAATATTGGTCTTTATTGTTCCCTGCTGCACGGACAATGTTCCCCACACTACAGCCAAATATTCACGCTTTATCTCGCGCTTTGCTAACGATGCAGATAAAAAACTATGAGATTTTTCATTTTTTGCAACCACCATCAGCCCGCTAGTGTCTTTATCAAGGCGGTGTACAATATATGGATTATTGTGGGGAAGATAAGCTACTACTGCATTTAAAAGAGTATCATTATTTGTCCCTGCACCAGGATGTACAGTTAATCCACTTTGCTTATTGAGAATTATTATATCTTCATCTTCATAGACAATATTGAGTTTTATATCAAGATTTGGCTCAATAGATGTAGATACTTCAGGCTGAATAAAATGTACTGTATACTCCTGATCCGGCTTCACCACATGATCATTATCAATTACGGACTCACCAAACAATTTTACTTGTTTGTTCTGTATCAGTTTCTGAGCCTTACTGCGCGATATATTACATTTCTGTGCTATGTAGCTATCTAGCCTTATAGACATTTAAGCCAACACGGTAACTTCCTTCCATGTTGGAATAATTTCCGTTACATCGTTAAATCTAGTTTGGGGATCTACTTTCTTGTTAAGATCGCAAATTGTTTGAGAACCATCTTTCCAATGAATTATTACTTGACTGTTAAATGCATCCAATGTTGTTTTAGTTTCTGCCTGAGTATTCTTTATTTGAAGTTCAATAGACTGTAATAAATAACCTAGAAACTTACTTGCTTCACCGTTGATTGCTTTGATCCATCCATCCTGTTCTTTTTGTTCAACATGGCCCTCCTTTAATTCTTTATTCTCTTTTTCAAGTATCTTTATTTGCTTTTCCAGCTTTAATTTTTCGTTTTCCTTAGATAGATTATCTCTATTTACTCTCAATTTTTTTAGATTTTCATCATCATTATTATCATCATAAGAAGAGTTATACCCACTCTCAGATTGATTTTGCAACTCTCCCTTTAACATCATGATCTCTTCTTTTACCTCTTCTTTTACTTTTTCTAGTTGTTTTGTTAAATTTCCTAGTATACCTAAAAATTCTTTTGGTTCACTGTTACTGCTAGTAGTTTGCTTATTACTATTAAAGTAACCTATGAGCCTATTAACTTCAAAGTTTTCTACTTTCTTTTTTAAGGTATCTAGAGTAGAGTGCACTTTTTCTGCAATACCTTTAATATTTAACCCATTCACTTCTTCCGTAAGTTTTTTAGCATTACTTAAAATAACTGAAACCTCTTTACATAATCCATCTATACTACCTACTAAACCTTCTTTAATGCCCTTTAAGTGTTCAAGCGTTTCATCAATTTTTTCACTCATAGGGCCTAAAAGTTTTCCATCTAACGATGTATTAACCTGAGTTAATTGTCTGTCAAGTATATCACAAATTTTGTCCGTGAAATTATTTAAAATCTTCAGCGCTTTTGATACCGGATCATTTGCCTTATTTACACACCTTTCTTTCATTACTAATACAACTCCTTTTCCAAAAAACGGAAGAAAAATATTAGCAAAAGGTATAGCATCCGATTCACCAAGGTTTTGTATAGAGTTACTTTTATGATTTGTTTCATTATTTTTCAGCTGGTTTAACGTTACACATGCTCCAATAACATTAATAGCTAGCACAAAAAAAACAAAAAATATTTCCCCACTTTGAATATTAACAAAGCCAGCACTTACCAATGCTCCCATTACAACCAATGTACTTAATGCATATGGTGCAGTAAGCAAAACAACTTTAGTTGTGTTCTCTTGCTTTATATCTTCTAATGATCCTAATTGTGTTCCAGAAATCGGAACAAATATTGAATGCTTACTGCCAGGAATAATAATCTCAATCTTCTCTGCTTCACTAGCAATTTGACTTATTTTATCCTGTCCACCTCTAATTTTTTCATCTATTCTTGCTTTATCCACCTTTTGTGTATTCATATACTGTAGAGCAAAAGCGACAGCACAAATTCCTGCAAAAACACTAAAAACAATAAAAAAAGGCAATTTTATATTTGGCAAAAATAAAATATTTACGATACCAACATCAGTGGTAATCATAAATGCAGCAATAGAAGCCAAAGCAAAATTTGTTAATAAGCTAATAGACGCAGCAGGTAATGTGCCGTTTACAGAATACTTTCTTATAGAGCGTAAGATTCCACTAGGCTTTTCAGTTAAATCTTTAAGACCCAAAAAATTATGGTTAAACTGAATTGTATTAGTATTATTTGATGATAGCATATTTTACCTAGATGTTAAATCTTAATTTATTATATATTAAATTATTACTATTATACAAGCTTTTTATGCCAAGGTCTATTGGAGCGTGTCTTTTTAATTTTGATATTATCATACCCCAACCAAATTAAATGTGTACCATAAGCTTTTAAGTCAGTATAATTAATAATTTTAGAATCACAAACTGAATAGTCAAATTTATTCAACTGAATTATCAGATCAACACTATCACAGTTTTTTACAATATCTTTATTCTGATAGGCTAGAAGCACTAACCCACTATTTTCCTTGCTATATATACAACCATAACTGCCACACTCTAATCTTTTATTTCTATTGTTATATTTTGTATGACTTGTAATTTCATTCTGCCCATTTTGCTTTGCCCATGTCTTGACAACAAAGTTTCTAGTTTTTCTGGTGAGAGAATATAATAAATTATTATTTTCTTTAATAGCAATATTGTCAGCATTTACTAAAATATCAGGGGTTTTGTGTATCACCCCTAAAAAAACACCAGATGCAATAAAAAAGATTCCAAAGAAGCGCCAATTTTGCTCCCATAGGCAAAGCCATAATAGTCCAAATGTTATCACAATAATTGATAAAGCAGGAAAAGTGTGAATGGGAATTACTAAATATTTTAGATCAGCAATTGCATTTACTACCTGCAAAACACCGTCTATAGGATATTCTATTAGCGGTACTACTAGCTTCTCAATGCCTAATGGTATAAATATAATATAAATTATCCCTAAAGGAATTATGACTAAAGTTACAACTGGTATTGCAACTAAATTCGTAATAATGCCACTGATTGAAAAGTAATTAAAATTGTACATAGTATACGGCACGGTTGCTAGGCTGGCTATTATTGAACTAATCATTATTGATATAAAATACCTGAGAATTTTTATCTTAAATAACTTATTAGCATTAATCTGATAGCTGGAAATTAGTGCCAGTACAGCAGAAAATGACATCTGAAAGCCAGGCTTTAAAATTGATTCGGGCTCTATAATTAATATCACCGAAGCAGCAAATGCTATCGCAATTAAACCTCTGTATTTTCTCTCTATCATTACGGAAATCAGCACTAAAATTACCATGATATAAGCACGTTGAGCGGAGATTTGTGCACCTGTAATCAATAAATAAAATGTAGTGGGCAGAATGGTAAGAAATGCTGATATTTTTTTAGTGTTATATTTAAGAGTCAAGGTTTCAGACACCGCAAATAGATTACGAAACGTCATAAAAAACAAACCCGCAATAAAAGATAAATGCAAGCCAGATATCGCAAATAAATGAGCTATACCTGAATTACGTATTGCATCCATTGTTTTTTGATCAATACCATCTTTTTTTCCAATCAGTAATGCGGAAACAATATCTGCATTGGGTCTCTTAATATTATATTGTAGATTTTCATAAATATATTGACGAAAAGACTCTATATATTCTTGCAACTTTTTGATTTTAGTTTTTTTGTATAAAGTTACCTTGCTTGTTGCAAAGCCTGTAGCACTAATTCTTTGATAATATGCTATTCTTGCAAAGTCATATGCATATTCTGAAGGGGCAGTTTTTAGTGGAAAAAGCTTTGCTGATAATCTCACATGATCACCTATTTTAATATTTTGTTCTACCCGAGTTCTAACTGATATTCTTATGTTATCTAGCTGGAATTTTGTACCTTTTATTTCATACAGCAAAAATTGTTTGTACGTGCCCTTGTCGTTGACATCTTTTATCGTTGCAGTGATATTTTTTAAATATATCTCCTTATCAAGAACTTTAGTATCTACCCAAACTGTTTTGAATTTGCTGGCTGTAAAGCCCATCAGCAATGCAACCAACATAATGCTTAATATTGTGTATTTTTTATATGAAATGAAGAATAAATAGAGCCCCGAAAAAACGATTAGCATAGTAACTGCAAGACTTGGCTCGGAATTTAACGAAAAATAGATTAGGATTCCTACACATTGGAGTACAGGGAACCACAATATTAAGTTGTGTTTCTCATCACGTATATTATCACGTACATAAGCACCAAAAAAGGTTAATAAATTTGTACGCATATTACTCTTGTGTTTTAGTATAATTATATATATAATAACTAAATAAATAATGACGCGGGGTGGAGCAGTCCGGTAGCTCGTCAGGCTCATAACCTGAAGGTCGTAGGTTCGAATCCTACCTCCGCAACCATTTTTTGAAATTATGGGCACTGACATATTTAAGATTTACAAGCCAGTAAAAACTGCAACACAATCTGGTTTAGGTAATACAAAGTTATGGCACCTTGAAGTTGAAGGCTCTAATTGTTATTATACTGATCCCAAAATGGGTTGGATTGGTTCAAAAGATCCAAGAAAACAGATCATATTAAAGTTTGATTCCCTTGAAAAAGCAATATCTTATGCAAAAAAACGCAATGCTAAATATATAATTGAAATGCCAAAAGATGCTAAAAAGCTACCTAAGTCTTACGCAAGTAACTTCTTGACAAATTATTAATAATCTGTATCTTCTTACTAAAATCATTATTAAATTTAATAGTTTTTTAACGTAATATATATTCTATTCAAATTAAGTATTAGGGAGTTTTATATGGATGACTTTTGGAATTTTTTTTGTGAAATACCTAGCGAGGGTTATGAAGTTATAGGTTCTCACTGCACCGAGAATGAATGTAGTATCTACGAAGGAAATATCGATCCAAATAATATTTGGACATTTTATTTGACCTCGCAAGATGGGAAAGTTACACAAAAAGTTGAAACTAGTATATTGGATTTCTGTAATTCAACAGTTCGCTTTAACATAGATGGTAAAGTATTTTTGGATGTGAATCCTGAGAATTGTAAAATCACAGAAGAAGGTTCTCTTGTTATAAATAAAAGTGTACAAGACAGTAATCAAACTCACACGTTTGAAATCCTTATAAAGAAAGCGTAAAGTCACATTTCTGGAGCAATATTTAGTATTGATACTATTCTGTTGATAATGTTTCTGACTGCTGGGGCTGCAATTATTCCACCTGTGTGGGATTGCAGGCCTTGTGGATCATCAATAGTAATTAATATGATATACTTAGGGTCTAATGTAGTTGGTAGCCCTATAAATGATACTATGTTTCTATTTTTATTATACTGACCGTTTACAACTTTTTCTGCTGATCCAGTTTTACCTCCCACTGAATATGCTTTTATATTTGCTCTTCTCCCTGTTCCATGTGTCACTGCTTTACGTAGAAGCTTTATTATTTCACTTGAAGTTTTACTAGTAATTATTTGTTCTCCTATACTTTTTTTATTTTGAATTAAAGTTGCATCATGAAAAATTCCATCATTGACCAGCGCAGCCGCAGCTTGCAATATGTGCATAGGAGTAAGAGCAATCCCATATCCATAAGAAGCTGTGATTAATGTGCTTTCACGCCATTTATTTGGTACTATTGGTGAAGACTTTTCTGGCACCTCAATTTTTAAAGGAGAGAAAAACTTCATTGCTCTAAAGTACTCAACTTGTTTTTCAATACCTAAATCAAGAGCAATTTTTGCTGCACCAATGTTAGATGATCTAACGAATATATCCTGCACAGTAATTTTCGCAGCCTCAGATTTATGAAAGTCATAAATTTTGTACTTTCCGATAATAATAGGTTGTGATACATCATATATACTATTTATTGTCACAGCTTTTGCATCAATTGCTGCTGCCATTGTAAAAAACTTTAACACGGATCCCATTTCATATACCCCAAGAGTTGACCGGTTAAATTTTTGCATACCTGTTGCTTTACTCATCATATTAGGATTGAAATCAGGAAGGCTCACCATTGAAATTACTTCACTGTTTTTCACATTCAAAACAATTCCAACTCCACCGAGTGCGTTGTACTTATCAATAACTTTAGTTAACTCGTCATGTACTACGCCTTGTACTCTTAAATCTAGGGACAACTTTACAGGCTCTCGTTCTTGTTTTCTACTGATATATGCCTCCATTCCCGCAATACCGTTACCATCTACATCAGTATAGCCAAGCACATGTGCAAACAAGTTGCTATAAGGATATATGCGTTTTACATCATCATAGAAATTTATTCCCGGTACACCAGTATTTTTAATTGCTAGTAGTTCCTTTGGAGTTAAATGTCTTTTTATCCACACAAACTTTCTTCTTGAGGTAAGTAACTTATATAACTTTTCGTATTTTAGATCGTAGAATATGTAACACAGTTGTTCTGCTATGCTTTTTGGATCTTTTATCTTTATCGGATTGACATAAAGAGAAGTCGTCGGCACATTTGTTGCTATTACTACTCCGTTCCTATCAAGAATATCAGGTTGTTTATGAGCTATATTACTCTTTTCCAGGCTTTCTGAAGTCTCTTGATGTTCAAATGTTAAGGAAGAAACTCGAAAAATGATTATTATATAAAATATAAATAATGGTACTATAAAATATAGTGAGCGAAGTTTATTTTTTCGCATATTTAATAATGGAGTACAATTAAAAAAATGGAAATTATTTTAGCTGAACCACGTGGTTTTTGTGCAGGAGTAAAAAGAGCTGTAGACATATTAGCTATCACCTTAAAAAAACACGAAAATAAGCGTCAGGTATATGTATTACACGAAATTGTGCACAATAAGTATATAGTGGAAGATTTCAAGAAACAAGGAGTAATTTTTGTCAATAGCATTGACGAAATTAAAGATAATGGAGGAATACTAGTATTTAGTGCTCATGGAATACCAAAAAATGTAGAAGAGGAAGCAAAAAGGAAGAATATTCACGTGATAGATGCAACATGCCCACTAGTTAGTAAAGTACATAGAGAAGCTAAAAAGTATGAGGATAGTGGAAAAGAACTAATATTAATTGGACACGAAAATCACCCAGAAATAAAAGGAATTATTGGTAGGGTAGATAATCCTGTGGTTTTAGTGCAAAATGTTCATGATGCATATGCTTGTAAAGTCAAAGACCCGAATAATTTATCTTATGTTACACAAACTACACTGAGTGTCGATGATACACGTGAAATTATAGCTGTTCTAAAATCAAGATTTCCTAATATCTCAGGCCCTGATTTAAAGGATATATGTTATGCAACACAGAATAGGCAAAATGCTGTTAAAAAATTAGCTGAGATCGTAGATATGGTATTAATTATGGGCAGTAAAAATAGCTCAAATTCAAACCGTTTGTTAGATTTATGTATCGCTCAAGGCAAAAGAGCTTACTTAATTGATAACCACAGTTGTGTAGATAGAAATTGGTTAAAAGACGTAAAAAAATTAGGAATTACTGCGGGAGCCTCTGCTCCTGATATATTAGTTAATGAATTGATAAATAACTTAAAAGCAACTACAGACGTCAAGGTTTCAATTATGCAGAATGATATAAATGAAAACGTGGAGTTTAAAATACCAAAAGTTGTTTATTAGATACCTTTTTCATTTAAGTATAATAATGTCTTCCCTTTTAGGACCTGTAGAAATTGAATGAACGGGTACACCTATAAACTCTTCTATTCTATTTATATACTTCATTAAATTAATAGGTAATTCATCAGCATTTTGCTTGCCCTTAGTGTTCTCCTTCCAGCCAGGCAACACTTCATATATCGGCTCTAGCTTTTCTTGTATTGCACATGATGCTGGTAAATAATCATACTCTTTACCGTCATGATAATACCCAGTACATATTTTGATTGTATCAAAAGAGTCAAGAACATCTAATTTAGTTAGTATAACACTTGAAACTCCAGAAAGCATTACTGCTTGGTGTACTAAAACTGCATCAAACCATCCACACCTTCTTCTTCTATTGCTAACTGTGCCCAACTCTTTACCAACAGTAAATAAACTATCTCCTATTTCATTATTTTGTTCAGTAGGAAACGATCCATTTCCAACTCTTGTTGTGTATGCTTTTGCTACACCGATAACATCAATACTAGAAGACAACCCCGAACCTATTATCGCTTGTGCTGCTATGGTATTACTCGAAGTAACAAATGGATATGTTCCATAATCAATATCTAAAAACGTACCTTGCGCACCTTCAAATATTATTTTTTTACCCTGTCTCACTAAATCATTTAGTACCTTCCACACCGGTTTTTTATAAGGGAGAACTTTTTCTGCGATTTCTTGAATTTCTCTCATTATATCTTCTTTTGTTATCAATGGATAACCCAGCCCTTTCCTAATTATGTTATGATAATTTAAAAGAACTTCCACTCTTTTGCTCAACTCGTTCTGATCTTCAAGGTCACAGAAACGTATTGCCCTTCTGCCTACTTTGTCTTCATAACATGGACCTATACCCTTGTTTGTTGTTCCAATTTTGTGATTTCCATTTAGATCTTCAAACGCCTTTTCCTTATATTTATGTATACTCAATATCAGAGGACAATTTTCAGATATTATTAAATTGCCAGGATTTATGCTTATTCCTCTGCTCTGTAACGATTCAATTTCTGAAACTAAAGCATATGGATCAAGAGCAACCCCATTCCCTATAATGGAAATTTTGCTGGGTCTCAGAACAGCAGAAGGCAAGAGATTTAACTTATATACTTCATCACCAACCACAATTGTGTGCCCAGCATTATTCCCACCTTGGAACCTAACAACCACATCTGCATCTTCAGAAAGGTAATCTACTATTTTACCCTTACCTTCATCTCCCCATTGCAAACCAACAACTACAGTGTTACTCATTATAAATTTTTTAGGTTAATACTCAAATGCTAACTCAGTATAGCACAAATAACAAGAAGTAATTTTTCACTTTAATCCACTGTAGCCCTCTTTTCTAGGCTACAGTTGTAAAGCTTGCTGTACGCAAAAATAAATGGATTAGATTACCCACCCTATAGCTCTATGACCTATTAATGGAGTGCTATAATTGATTTCACCTTCTTTAATCTTACTTTCATCTTTAAATTGGTCTTGAATTAAATCTATAGCTGTTTTCTTTAGATAATACTCAGTGACAGGTGAAGCAACAAATAAAAACAGATGCGGTAACATAAGCAATGAACTGCATAATAGCATAGAATTCACCACCCTAAAACCATTAACTGCTATATCAAGTCCTATACCACAACTCATTAAAGAGTAGGCAATTACATCTTGCACTATAAGAATATTTTTCACCCACTTTAATTTAGTTTTATCCTTTTCTGAAAAATCCTTGCACTGTTGAGTAGGTGGCTTGTTATTTTTCTCAATAACAGTAGCAATTTTATCAAGTATAATCTCTGAAATAAATGGAAGAAAAAAGCCTAGTGCTATAGGTATATTACTTAAGAGACCATTTTGAACAAAAAACGCAATGGTAAATATTAACCTTAAACACCCTCCAACTGAACTGGAGTACGTAGAATACCTTATGGCAGTGCTTATTGACTGCTCCTTTTGTAAAAACTTTACTCTGCTACTTTCAGAGAAATATTCCTGTAATTCTTCAAAATTTAAACTCCATAGTGTCTTCCGCAATTCTTTTCTCAAATTATTCACGCCATTCAAACCATCTTGCAATGGACGTAGTATAAATGCTTCAAAATGGCTTTTAGCAGGATTAATTTCGTACATCTTTGCGTTACTTTTCTTATTAGCAGTTTTGTCTGGGTGACACTCGAGTAACAATTTACGGCGTCTTTGATTAAAGATCTTGTTGATTTCTTCAATACCTTTATCAACAACATCGCCTTTCTCAATTCCAAATTGGGCAAACAATGCAGCAAAATCTTTATATTCCTGTCGATTTAAAGTATGCCTCTTCATGTTAATAGTAAATAATTATTATTATATAGTATATATATAAATTAAGAAATCAACTTGGAGCCTGATTATTGTTATATTTAGCATCAAGCAACTGATTCTGCAGTAAAGTGTCAGGACTTTTGTTAAAATATTTCGTGCTGATAGCACAGCAAATGCACGCTATACCAACTAATGCACAACAAGCTACAAAAGTCGGTAGTATTATCGTATTGGCTGTTAGCAATGGTACAAATAATGGTGCAGATAGTGCAACTCCCAACAATATTGTTCCAGCTACTGATAAACAAGTAGTTTTAATCAGCTTATTTCGTTCGTATTTTTGCTCTTGCTCAAATGAACCTATACAATCTGCAAACTTTAAATTATTATGATTTAATGCAGTATTGAGAGCAAATTCGTTTTCATGATTGCATAAGTCGTATAGATCTGCTCCATTTTGAAGTAGCATTCTAATAGCATTAGCATACTTTTCAAATTCTCCTTCTGTTGGTATATAGCAAGCAAGACAGTGTAATGGAGTATCTCCTTTTTGATCCTGTGTGTTAACATAAGATTTTCTTTTCCTTTTTGGTACAGCTTCTATTAAAGTAGAAATCATATTAGGATTAATATAATAAGCAGCATAATGCAAGGCTGTTTCACCATTTATATTTCGGAACTGTGGGTCCGCTCCTCCTTTTATCAACTTATTAACTTTTTCTAAATCATTACATTTTACAGCTTCTATCATTTGTAGTGACTTTATGCATCTTATAAATTCTTGGTTTCCCTTTCCTTTTGCCATTTCTATTGCACTCTTTCTATTAAAGGAAGGATTTTTTGATTCACCATTTGCCCTTGAGTATGGGTCTGCTCCACTTTTTATGAGCAACTCTATAAGCTTTTTATGACCTTCATTGATTTTCCCCAGGCCAGCTATAAAACGTAGAGGGGTATCACCATCGTCACTTTGTGATTCAATATACTTTTTTTTGCTACCATTGTCTATTTTACTCAGTAAGTCACAAGCTATTTTATAGTGACCATGATATGCTGCAAGATGTAATGCATTTACATGAAAGTCATTTTCCACCCAAGGATCTGCTCCGCTACTTAAAAATAGCTTACTCATTTCTCCATTTCCTTTTGAAATAGCAATCGTTAAAGGACTTCCATATGCAGTGCAACGGTTAACATCTGCATCTCTGCCTATTAAAAGCTCAGCAACTTCTATGTAATTACTGTTAGCTGCTTCGTATAGTGGAGTAACTTTAGTATCTCTACCCTCCTCTGTTATGATAGTTTCATTAACATTGACCTCACTCTCAAGTAAGCTTTTTATTACATTCACATCGCCATATCTTGCAGCTACATGCAATGGATAATCAAAGTATTCCTTAAGATCATCAGCTAATCTTCCTCCATCCCTGGTTTTGTACTTCTTTAATTCTTCGGGTATCTCAATTGAAGTTTTAATATTTTCGTATTTTACATTCATATTTTGATCGTCAGAACTAATAGTAAATGTCACCTCACAATGAAGTTGACATACTAGGCTTTTCCCTTCTTTTGACACCGGTATATCAAAAATATGGGTTACCTCTAAAATTTTAGGATCTTTAAGTGTAATTTTTGTTTCTCTTTCGTTTTTACATAATATTAGTTCATGCGAATGGAACATTCCGAATATTAGTTCATGCGAATGGAACATTCCGAAAAGTAACAAATGGAAGCAAGATACCCAACCTGCTTGATTACAACTGGTGGTCAGCTCTTCTAAAATAGCACTTGTTGGAACTTGTGACCCGGATTTTTCGAATATTTTTTTCCATTTTTCTACTAGTATTTCACGTAAATTACTATTTTCAGTATTTATCTCTAATTCTTCTGATGTATAGATTGTGTTTAACTTTTTACCATTCACAAAAAGATCGTCTCCCATTCTAGGTAAATCAAGAGCCATAGTCCTACCGCTAAGCGCACTTTCATTATCCCGTCCATCAGGTAGCTTATTGCCGCGTAGGAAAGCAACAAGATAGTTGTGATTTTTCGACTTAGAAGTTTCTAAATTTGTATCACTGTCATAGCCTGAATCTGTAGAACTAAAACTCCCACTTTTTTGATCACCTATCATAGATTTGCCCCTCTAGTATAAGTCTTACATATAATACAACTGTCTTTCAGTGTTTACATAAAAGTATAGCAATATAATGATGATAAGTCAAGTTTTTGAACGTTAGCGTTAATTTTATAAAGTTCGATCTAGTTCACCATTTGGTAATGGTGGCAGGCCAAATGCTTCTCTTTTTTCGTTCAACGTCATAAAGCTTGCATTTTCTACATATTTCCAGAGTTTTTGTCTCTTTTCCATCAAAATTTCTATTGCATCTTTATCATATGATAAACGTAAATCTTGACCAAACTTTGGTACAAGCCAGGAGTTAAGGTGACAAATAATATTTTCCAATATAGGCAAAACTGTCTGCTCCCATAGAGACAAGCGTGCTTCAACCAAGTTACTATAGGTATTATCGCCTGGTATACCAAGCAATTGAGGAGGTACTCCGAAAGCTAAAGCAATATCACGTGCTGAGCTATGTTTAGAATCAATAAAATCCATGTCTCTTGGCGATAAGCTCATTTCCTTCCATTCTAAACCGCCTTCGAGCAGTATCGGTCTCCCAGCATTTACTGGACCAGAGTAATATTGATCTATCTGCATTTTCAAACGTTGATACTGATCGTGACTCAAGTTTCCACCACTTCCGTCTTTTGCTGATTTAACAACTATTGCTCCGCTTGGACGCGCTCCGTTTTGCAGCATTGCTTGATTCCACGCTCCGGCTTGATTGTGCTGGTCTATACTATACGCTGCTGCTTCTATTGGTGAAAGTCCATACCAATCATTAAGAGGGTTAAAAGCCTTTAAGTGCAGCACTGCTGAGCGTCCTGTTAACTTATTTACTTTAAAGTCATAATTATTGTTATTCACAATGTAGCGATAAATATAAGGAACATTATCTTTTCCTGGAACAATCTGAACTCTATCTGGACGTAGAAGATAAAGCTCTGTTGGCGGTTTTTTGTTATTACTGGATTCAATCATTAATACATAGGAATTGCCGCTAATAAGCCTATAAGTTACAATACCTTCAATAAATTCAGATTTAGATGTGATCGGATTTGGAGAATAAAGCAACTTCAGTAATGGATGAGTTTTTAGTTGTGATTTCCCCTCCTGATGAAGAATAAAAGGAACCGAAGACGCAGCACTTGCTATTATATTGATAGCACGAAAAGCAATAACATTTTTAATGTATCCCTCATCGGCAAAACTTGCATAGTCACGTCTGCTCCAATTTGGCTCTGTTATTAACTGTAGAGCAGAGTATTTTGTCTTTTCTTTTTTGCGAAAAATGTTTAGATTCATACTAACCTCGTATCTATTTCGTTTATAATAATATTGTGTTTCATAATAAGCCGGAAGTCTTAAAAAGCTTGACTAATTTTGCGTTACTTATACATTAAAATCTTAGCCCCTGTGGTGGAATGGTAGACACGGCAGACTCAAAATCTGTTGCTTGCAAAAGCATGCTGGTTCAAGTCCGGCCAGGGGCACTTTTAACTATTTAAATAAGTATGTCTATGTTAAATCGATTCTTTAACCGCTTATTTTCTATCCTTTCTGCTTCAAGTTGTATTCAGAAAATAAAAAAAGATGAAAAAGGAATATGCTATGTTACAGGAATGAGACGCTATATGTCTATATTAATAGATATGATAATTGTTGTCATATTTTTACTATTTTTTGATCAAATTGCACGTTACTTCTTTTTCAATTCTGAAAATAGTAAAATACTCAATCAAGTTGCTGCAAAGTACTCAATTCAGGTACCTTTATCTCCAGAAGAGGAAAAAGCGCAACAGAAGTTTTTGGTACTACTTATTGTGAATCAGATACTTCAACTTGTTGCTCTTATCAGCTATGTAGTATATATGTGGTCAAGATTTGCTGCCACACCTGGAAAGTGGCTCTTTGGGCTTAGGGTAGTTGATGCAGATACTCTTGAAAAGATGACCGTAAAGCAGGCAATTAAGAGATTCTTTGCTTGTATATTGTCAATAGCTCCACTATTTTTAGGTTTTATGTGGGCACATTTTAGTAAGCGCTGTCAAACTTGGCATGATAAGATTGCTAACACAGTGGTTATAACTAACAAAAGTTTGCGTCAGTAAACATCTTTTCAGATTTATCGCATTTGAAGTTTGCCTAAGCATTTTGTTATTAAATGGAATATAAACTTATAGTAGTATTAAGTCAAAAATTCTGAAATGAATCTTGCATTTTTGTGAATTCTTGATATTGTGATAATAAAGGTCGGGGCGTAGCGCAGCCTGGGTAGCGCACTTGGTTTGGGTCCAAGGGGTCGGGAGTTCAAATCTCTCCGCCCCGATTTTCTTAAATTAGTTGGTGTTTCATATCTTTTTAAGGAATTATAGTTAATATTGTAGCTATAAATTTATTGACAATTACTAATTTATAAGATCTAACTTAGTAGTAAGTTTTTTAATTAACTAAATTATGGAGGTTGAAATTTGATAGAAGTATCAGTTCATTATGGTGATGTAGACCGAGCACTTCCGGTATTAAAGAAAACACTTCAAAAGGAAGGAAGAGCAATCAAAATGAAAAAGCAGTATCATGAAAAAAAATCCGAGAAAAGGACTAAAAAGAAAGCTGAAGCAAGGAAAAAGAGATATCAGCAAGAATGTAGAAGACAGCGTTATGGTTTGTAGGTTTTTATGAATATTCACGAATATCAAGCAAAGGAAGTTCTGCGTAAATTTAATGTTCCAGTACCGATGGGCTTTTCTACTGTATCTGCGGAAGAAATAGAGTCGCAAGTGAGTCAATTAAAACCTGGCGTACTTGTAGTTAAAGCTCAAATTCATGCAGGTGGTAGAGGAAAGGCCGGTGGAGTTAAGCTTGCAAGATCTGTTGAAGAAGCTAAACAATTTGCACAGGGTATGCTTGGCTCTACTTTAGTAACACATCAAACCGGTCCACAAGGACAACAAGTGAGAAGAATATACATCGAAGAGGGCTCAAATATAAAAAAGGAGTATTATCTTAGCTTAGTGGTTGACCCAAAGCTAAGTAAACCAACATTCATATTTTCCTCAGAAGGTGGGATGGATATTGAAGAAGTAGCAAAAAACTCCCCTGACAAAATTGTAAAAGTAGATGCGGATGCCGATTTCTCTGCGAGCCTAAAAAATTTTAATTTAAGTGCAGAGCAAATAGAGAAGATAGCAAGCGTTGCAAAAAACATTTATGAAGCATTCATTGCAACTGATGCGAGTCAAATTGAAATTAATCCGCTAGTTGAGACGGAATCTGGAGATTTTATTGCGCTAGATGCAAAAATGAACTTTGATGATAATGCTTTGTATCGTCACCCAGAAATCACGGAATTACGTGACTATAATGAAGAGGTAAAAGAGGAAATAGAAGCTTCAAAATACGGATTAAGTTATATTAAAATGGACGGCAACATCGGCTGTATGGTAAACGGAGCAGGTCTTGCTATGGCTACGATGGATATAATCAAATATTATGGAGCAGAGCCGGCTAATTTTTTAGATGTTGGTGGTGGAGCAAGTAAAGAAACTGTCACTGAGGCATTTAAAATTATATTATCTGATAATAAAGTAAAAGGTATATTAGTGAACATATTTGGTGGAATAATGCGTTGTGATATAATTGCAAACGGCATTGTTGAAGCCGCAAAGGAAATGAGCGTCAATGTTCCTTTAGTAGTTAGATTGTCTGGCACTAATTTTGAAGAAGGAAAGGAAATTTTAGAAAAATCAGGATTGAATATCATTGCTGCAGATGAGCTAGGTGAAGCAGCACAGAAGATAGTAAGAGAGGTGAAATAAATATGTCAGTTTTAGTAAATAAAGATACGAGACTAATATGCCAGGGTTTTACTGGTGCACAAGGTACATTTCACTCAGAGCAAGCAATTGCATATGGCACTAAAATGGTTGGAGGAGTAACCCCTGGAAAAGGTGGAAGCACTCACCTCAATTTGCCGGTTTTTAATACTGTAGCGGAAGCTAAAGAAAAAACGGCAGCAAATGCAACTGTGATATATGTTCCAGCTAAATTTGCTGCAGATGCAATACTTGAAGCGATAGATGCAAAAATAGAACTAATAGTTTGCATCACAGAAGGCATTCCTATATTGGACATGGTGAAAGTTAAGCGTGCACTTACTGGCTCAAAAAGTCGATTAATTGGTCCAAACTGTCCAGGAATTATTACGCCCGAAGAATGTAAAATAGGAATTATGCCTGGACATATTCATAAACGCGGGCATATAGGGATCATGTCTCGTTCTGGAACTTTGACTTATGAAGCAGTTGCTCAGACAACCGCTGTTGGTCTTGGTCAGTCTACGTGTATAGGAATAGGAGGAGATCCTGTTCATGGCATGACCTTTGTTGACTGCATGGAACTATTCCTCAAAGATGACGACACTCATGGTATAGTAATTATTGGAGAAATAGGTGGAAGTGAAGAAGAGGATGTGGCGCATTTTATAAAGACAGAAAAAGTTAAGAAACCAATTGTTGGATTTGTAGCAGGGCAGACAGCACCTCCTGGAAGACGCATGGGTCACGCTGGAGCAATTATTTCTTCCAGTGGTGGAAGCGCTGGCGCAAAGCTTGAGGTCATGCAAAGCAGCGGCATCGTAATTGCAGAAACTCCTGCAGTAATCGGTAGAAAAGTGCTTGAGGTAATGACAAACTTATAATTGTTATTAGCTATAGGCTAATTCTTCTCTTGTAGTAGGCTACTTTTTTTCTAAGCATCAAGTGAGCAGTGGTAGATTGTAATTTCAATGGTAGAAATTTTTATTATAAGTAAATCGTCAGGGATTAATTTGCTTTCAAATAATTGATAACTGCATTTTTACGCATTTCATCAAACAGTAAATTACTTTGTGCAATAATTTTCTGCTCGTATATCTGTTGTTTGATTGCCTCTGTATCAACAGGATTGCTTTTGACATCACATAACATAATTAAGTTCACAACATCACTTTCTCTAAACTCCACTATTTCATTTATATTGGTTTTACTAAGTAGAATTTGTAGCCCAGGGCTAAGATCTCTCATTTTAACAGTAAGTTCTTTGACATTTGATAATGTACTAAAATCCAAGCGTTGTTTTTTTTCTAAATCTTTAACTGTAGCATGTTTTAAACTTAAAGTACTATTTAATAATTCGTAGCTAACTTGCACCTTATCAAGCACTTTTATAGTGCCTTTACCAAAATTAGCAACCTCCCCTATATTTAATTTTTCTAAAACCCTTTTTAAATCACCTTGAAGCTGATTTAAGCTAACAGTTGTCTTTTTTGGAGTATGATTACCCTCTTCTATAAATGTAATAAGATAATCAGATTTTTCTATTTGCGCTTTTTTATCATCTACTTCTCTATCACTGATTCCATTAATAAACGGTACAACTCTAATTCCTATAATTTTATTCCACAGCAGTTCGCATTTTATTTGTTGGGTTAAGGAAGTGAGACCTATGCCATGCTTTTTAACATATTGATCAATGTCATTTTCTTTTACTCCAAGACCCTGAGTAAAAAATGACGTAACAGCTTTGCTTAACTCTTTATTATCTAGTTTTATATTTAACCTCTCCGATTCATTGACAATAATTACTTCATCTACTAGCTGTTTTAGGACCTGAGATTCTAAGTCTTTTGAAGGAGCTCCAAATAACGCAGTTGTTAATTTAATGCGTTTTTGAATATCTAAACTTGAAATTGGTGTATTATTTACATCAGCAACAATTTTGATATTGGCTGCAAATACCTTAAATGAAAATACTACGAATAATAAAATTAATACTCTATACATATATAATTGTGTTAATAGCTAAAAATGATTGTACAACACGTACTCCTAGAAGTACGTGTCATAGAACAGAAGAGAAGCTAACGATCTGGTTCATTTGATGATAACTTCTCTGAATCCTTAAGCTCCTGCTTAAGATTTTTTATACCTTTGCCCAAATCAGACAGAACTTGTGGCAACCTGCCTGCGCCAAAAAGGACTAGGATTATTATTAAGACTAAAAATAATTGCCATGGCCCTAAACTCATAATCACCTCCATTAAATAAACAATAGTATATTAACTTTTAAATATTACTTATATCAAGTCAACATATTATTATATCACCTTTTATTTACTAATAGACTAAAATTTTTGAATTAGAAATTTCTTGCTATTTCAATGATCCCTTTTTCCTGATTTTTTTATTATACTACAAGGTAGAAAATTTTATTACAGATAAAAATTGAAAAACATTTGTTGGTTATTAATTATTAATGTAATTGCCCTGTTTGCTATTGGTATAACTGTCCAATATTCATCTGTTGGAGGAAAGTGGTCACACTTTTTAATACAACAGTTAGCAGTATTCTGCATTTCTCTGCCGTTAGTAATAATAGCTGTACAATTCATAGAAATAGAGTCCTATGCTTATCTCATTTACACAGCAACAATAGCACTACTAATAGCAGTAAATTACTTCGGTCTACAAATAATGGGTGCAACAAGGTGGATAAAAGTAGGTTTCTTTACCTTCCAGCCTTCAGAGTTTACTAAAGTTGGATTAATATTAGCTCTTGCTCGCTACTTCCACAATCAAAGTGTATATAAAATGAGAGAGTTTAGGAAATTGCTTACAGCATTAATAATTACACTTTTACCTATAGTTCTGGTACTGAAGCAACCTAATTTGGGCACTGCTATAATCATGTTATTCATAGGTGCATCAATTATATTTACTGCAACAATAAAGAGGCTTCATTTAGCAATTTGTGGAATATTAAGTGTTTGTGCAGCACCTGCTCTTTGGCCATTCTTGCGTAATTATCACAAACAAAGAATTTTATCATTTCTCAACCCATCAGCGGATCCTTTAGGCATAGGCTATAATGCTCATCAATCTCAAATAGCGATCGGTTCTGGAGGTTTATTAGGCAAAGGTTTTATAAGCGGAAGTCAAACTCAACTACACTTTTTACCAGAAAGGCGTACAGATTTTGCTTTTGCTGTGCTGAGTGAAGAATGGGGATTTTGTGGCAGTATGACTTTTATCCTACTTTATACCTTATTATTAGGTACTATATTTATAGTTGCTATCAGATCAAAAGATTATTTTTCCAAATTTGTATCTATAGGAGTTTTCGCTTTTTTCAGTGCTAACTTTTTTATAAACATAGGAATGAATATAGGAATCTTGCCTATAATAGGAGACCCATTACCATTTCTATCTTACGGTGGTAGTATAACGTTGGCAAGCTTAATATGTATAGGACTGTTATTTTCAGATAAAACTCAGAAGAAGGAAGAAGCGCATTTTTACATAAGAAAGAAGAAAGCAAACTAGTTACTTCGTAGTTTTTGAATTTCATCTACAGATAAGCCTGTAGACTCTGATATAACATCAATTGAAACGCCAGCTTTTAGAAGGTTTTTTGCCACTGCAATTTTCTCTGTTTTTCTACCTTCTTCTCTACCTTTTTCTCTACCTTTTTCTTCGCCTTCTTTTTTCACATCATCAAGTCGTTGCTCCCAAATAGCCTGCTCTTTCTGTATGTCCATAATTCTCTCTTCGTACGCTATTAAATCTTTCTCATTCCAGTGAAACTTGTCCAATTCGTCATATGCCAGCTTGATTATCGGTTCCTGCTCCGCGATTTTTTTTAGGTCCTCATCCGTAGTTTCTTCCGCATACTTGAAGAAAAAACACCAGCGCTCTACGGTGTTCTCCAGTTGATTTACTGCGTTCTTAGGGAACTTAGGCAGCTCGATGAAAACAAACTGAAAATCCTTTAAGTGGTGGCCATTGGTTTCGATATCGCGTATATTATGGGTGGAAATATAATTGACATCTGGCGAAAATAGGTTACAATTAGAGATGGCGATGAAGTAGACTTTTTGCAAGTCGAAGTAGTGGCAAGACTGCCGGGAGTAGGCCTTAGCGGCGTAAAGTTGGGCACGTTTTTCGAAGCCTTTATCCCTTGCGACCTGCATTTCGACCACATACCTGTTATTGGAAGAATCTTTGCAAAGAATATCAACGATGCTTTGTTTGTCGGAGGCAATTTCTGGGTCCATGATTGTAGAAAGGAATTCGACTTCCCGTATAGAATTTCTGCCAGTGAAGCCTAAAACATCATTTAAAAAGTGAATTAAAATATTTTTATTTTTCTCGGTGCCGAAGATGCGTTTAAAGGTCAAATCACACTTAGGATCGAGGAATTTGGAAAAAGCCATGGCCAGCAGGAAAAAAGCTACTAATAATTATACACATAAGAGATTAATTTTTCAACTGGAATGTTTGTGCATACACACCATAGATCACTGATAATTAGATTTCTTTCGAAGCTCAATTCCCTGATATCCCAATTATGAGCAGACCCCTTTTGAAACCTATTTGAGTAAAATCTGAGACAGAATTTTTTCCTTCTCCATCTCATGCTCAAGCTTAAAACATGAGGTGCTTTTTACAAGGTACAAGCAATCCACTCTTCTTCAGTAATCATCCTAGTTTTCAGCTTCAATGCTCTTTTGTACTTTGATCCAGATTTATCTCCAACAACTAGAAAATTTGTATTGCCGCTAACATTAGAATTTACCTTTGCACCTAAAGATTCAGCTTTTTCTTGTGCTTCCTTTCTCTCCATCGTTGATAATGTTCCAGTGAAGACTACAGTTTTACCGCTAAAGATAGAATTAGTAGCGGGAGCACTGACAGGTTAGCACGGAGGCAAGTTCATCTATAATTTTAATGTTATCTTCCTCAGAAAAGTACCATATTAGGGTATAAGTCATCAGTTCTCCAATGTAGTTGATGCCAGCAGTATTACAAGAATTCACAACTATTGCTCTTTTATAAGTTTCAGCACTCTGCTTTAGATGGAAGTCCAACCATAGCTTCATACCAATTTTCATAACTCTTATAGTGATTTGCAAGTAGCTTCGCCATACCTGGCCCGATATGATCAATTTCCAAGGAGCATATAAACTTGCTCAAGGGCACAGCTCTGCTATTGTTAATGGAGTCCAATAAATCAGCAACTGCCCCCCACTCTTTACCTAAGCCAAAATTTTCTAACTTTTCCTCTAGAGCAAATATGTCAATGCCCTTTCTTATCAAGACAAGGTCATAGAAGAGCTCTATTTGCTTGTTGTCAAAATCAGTGATATCAAAGCATGAAGCGAAATATTTTAATTTTTTTATCGCCTGTGCTCCGCAAAAACCTTCTCCAGCACACTTGAACACACCTTCCTTTTCTGTTTCATCTATTTCACTTCCACACTCGGGACAAGTATCAGGGAACTTGAATCTAGGCAAATTCTTAGGGCGAGTACTTTTATCTACTTCCACTATATGAGGAATAACGTCACCTGCACGTTCAACTATGACTGAATCACCTTCACGTATATCTTTACGCTTAATTTCATTCTCGTTATACAAATTTGCCCTACGGACCAATACTCCCTCGACATTAATGGGTTCCAACTCAGCCATCGGTGTCAAAATTCCCGCACGTCCAACCTGGACAACTATCTTTTTAATTTTAGTTTTTCCACAAGCTGCAGGGTAATGCATTACCTTGTTGCTATTTTCTAATTTATTCTGTGACTTCAAATTATTACCTCCAGACCATACCATTAATGTCATGCCATGAATTGTGACGGTCATCATATACTTTGCTGTATCATCCCAACTTCTTACCTGTATTGTTTGCTAAAAATTCATGTTCATTAATGCAGAGTTAAGCATTATGCAGTGTGCTTCTTTTTAAAATTCACAATAGTTTTTGAAAAAAATCTATTTTACTGAGCTCGTGAGTGGGAAATTTCATCAAAGTCACTAGTAATTTTATTACAACACCACTTGTAATTAGTTAATTGTATACTTATATATTCCTACATATCGGTAATATTTATAAAGGGAGTATTTGTTATGGCAAGAGCAATAGGTATAGATTTAGGAACAACAAACTCTTGTGTTTCAATAATGCAGGGTAAAGACACAAAAGTAATAGAAAATAAGGAGGGAGCAAGAACTACCCCGTCTATAGTGGCATTTACCTCATCAGGTGAGAGGCTAGTTGGCGCGCCAGCAAAAAGGCAAGCAACAACAAATGCAAATAACACCTTTTTTGCTACTAAGAGATTAATAGGACGTCAATATGGTGACTCTGAGACAAAAGATTTGAATGTTCCGTATAAAGTTTTTGCTGCAAAAAATGGTGATGCATGGGTAAAAACAAGCGACAATAAAGAGTACTCCCCTAGTCAAATTGGTGCATTTATATTACAAAACCTAAAAGAGGCAGCAGAAGCTTACCTTGGAGAAGAAGTAAAAGACGCCGTAATAACAGTGCCTGCGTATTTCAATGATTCTCAACGCCAAGCAACAAAGGATGCAGGAAAAATTGCTGGGTTAAATGTATTGAGAATAATAAATGAACCAACCGCTGCTGCACTTGCTTACGGACTCGATAAAAAACATGGGCATACAATAGTGGTATATGACCTTGGTGGTGGTACATTTGATGTTTCAGTACTTGAGATAGGTGATGGTGTTTTTGAAGTAAAAGCTACAAATGGTGATACCCATCTTGGCGGTGAAGATTTTGATAATACAATAGTAAAGTACTTACTTGACGAGTTCAAAAAGAGTAATGGCATTGACTTAAGTAGCGATCCAATGGCTATGCAGCGTGTTAAAGAGGCTGCTGAAAAAGCAAAAATAGAATTGTCGAGTACGATGGAAACAGAAATAAACTTACCTTTTATTACAGCTGATGCAAGTGGTCCAAAGCACTTAAATATGAAGTTAACAAGAGCAAAACTTGAAAGTTTGGTAAGTGATTTAATTGAAAGAACTATGATTCCTTGTAAAAAAGCCCTGGAAGATTCTGGCTTATCTCCTGATCAAATTGGTGAAGTAGTGCTTGTTGGTGGTATGACACGCATGCCAAAAGTAATAGAAAAAGTGAAAGAGTTCTTTAAAAAGGATCCACACAGAGGGGTTAACCCAGATGAAGTTGTGGCAGTTGGAGCTGCAATACAGGCAGGAATAATTCAAGGTGACGTAAGAGATGTGTTATTACTAGATGTAACTCCATTATCTCTTGGTATTGAAACCTTAGGGGGAATATTTACTTCTCTTATTGAACGTAATACTACAATTCCAACTAAAAAGTCTCAAGTATTCTCGACTGCAGAAGATAATCAAACGGCCGTTACAATTAAAGTATATCAAGGCGAAAGAAAAATGGCAGTTGACAACAAGTCACTTGGTCAATTTAGCCTAGAAGGAATACCACCTGCTCCTCGTGGAATACCACAAATTGAGGTCACCTTTGATATAGATGCAAATGGAATAGTGCATGTTTCTGCAAAAGATAAAGCTACTGGAAAAGAGCAGAAAATACGTATTCAGTCTTCTGGTGGTTTATCTGATGACGAAATAAATCGGATGGTAAAAGAAGCTGAAGAAAAGGCTCAAGATGATGAAAAGCGTAAAAAGTTTATAGAGGTCAAAAACAACGCTGACAGTTTAATTCATTCTACAGAGAAGTCGTTAAAAGAATATGGGGACAAAGTTTCACCTGAGGAAAAATCTGCAATTGAAAATGCGTTAAATGAACTGAAGGAAGCTAACAAGTCTGGTAACATTGATGATGCTGATTTGATACAGCAGAAAATTACTAACCTTTCCGAATTATCCATGAAGCTTGGAGAAGCAATGTACAAACAGAGCACTGCTTCATCATCAACAAGTAGCGAAGAAGAAAAGGTAGTAGACTCCGATTATCAAGATATGAATAATAAAGAGGAAAATAAGTAATTAATTTATAATTGACTCCTTTCACGCTATAAGTAAGGAGTCTTTTTTATTTACCAAAAAAGTTTCATGAAAATCAGAGTTGGAGTAATAGGTTGTCTTGGTAGAACTGGTAGAGCAGTAATTAATGAATTGATTGCCAATCAGAGAGTAAAAATAATTGGTGTTGCTGCACGTTCAAATTTAGGTGAAGATATTGGAAAGATTATAGGATGCGGGTTTAATGTAGGAGCTAGAATTACAGATTCTATTGACGAGGTATTTGAGCTTTCCGATGTTGTAATAGATTTTACAGATAAAGAATGTATGTTAAAATGCCTTGAAGCGGCTGTAGAATTTAAAAAACCGTTAGTTAGCGGAACAACAGGAATAGAGGATATTGATTTAAAACTATATGCTACAAAAGTTCCAATATTGTGGTCGGCAAATATGAGCATAGGAGCAAACGTATTGCTAAAGTTAGTAAAAAAAGCTGCTGAGCTTTTAGGTAGTGAATACGATGCGGAGATTTGGGAAATGCATCACAACCTAAAAAAGGATGCACCATCTGGAACTGCAATAGAACTAGGTAAAACAATTGCTGATGCTTTAAAAATTGATTTACATGTCGATCAGCATTTATCTGGTACACGAAAGAAAAAAAGTATAGGTTTTGCAGTATCTCGTGGTGGTGGAGTGGTTGGTGATCATATGGTAATGTTTGCTGGTGCCGATGAACGTGTAGAACTAAGTCACAAAGCTATTAACCGCAAGGTATTTGCTAAAGGTGCCGTTCAGGCAGCATTATGGTTATATGATAACAAAAGAAGAGATGCAGGTCTCTATTCAATGCAAGAGGTAATATGAACGAAATACACGCTTCTGTTAAAGACTTGAATCTTTGGTACGGCGCTAAACAAGCTCTATTTGATATAAATTTGAATATTTATAAGAAAAAGATTACTGCATTGATAGGGCCATCTGGATGTGGGAAATCAACATTTTTACGTTGTTTTAATCGAATGAATGATTATGTTCCTGGGTGTAAGGTTTCTGGTGAATTAAATATTGATAAATTAGGGAACATATATTCAAGGGATATGGATGTCGTTTTACTCAGAGCAAAAGTTGGTATGGTATTTCAGAAACCAAATCCTTTTCCAAAATCAATATATGATAATGTTGCCTACGGGCCTAAACTGCACGGCATTGCAAAAAGGAAGCATAGTGAAATAGTAGAAAATAGCCTAGTTAAAGTTGGTCTATGGGAAGAGTTGAAAGATAGATTGCATGAAAGTGCATTAAATTTATCAGGTGGTCAACAGCAGAGGTTATGCATCGCTCGAGCGATTGCTGTAAAGCCTACTATTCTTCTAATGGATGAGCCTTGTTCAGCCCTTGACCCGGTAGCTACTAATGCAATTGAAAATCTTATACAAGAATTAAAGTTAAAGTTCACTATAATTATAGTGACTCACTCGATGAAGCAAGCTAGAAAGCTATCTGATGACATAGTTTTTTTCTACAACGGGAAAATTATCGAACATGGCAATACTCAGGAAATATTTGAAAATGCTAAATCCCCTTTAACGCAAGAATATATAGGACTTTTAACATAACTTTTAATTCATACATTGGCTACAGTTGCTATAATTTGTTGATATTTTTCCCATTTAAGGCTATTCTTGTAATAGAGGTTTTAAGAAGGGGTATTATGACTAAAGATGAAAACACTGTTGATACTGATCAATCAAGCTCTAGTGCTCATAAAAAATCGGTTACTTTTAACGACCTAAGTAGTAATGCTCGTGAAATAGAAATAAGTATAGTAAGTAATGAGATTAGCGAAGAAAATAGGGCTATAGAATACATTCATGAAGAAGAGACATCACACGACAAATTATTCTCAGGAGTTGTTGGTGCAGCTATAATCATGAGTATAGCATATTTTGCAGAAGCCCCTATTGCTGTACTTATCATTGCTCCTATACTTGGAGCTATAATTGGTTCTAGTATTGTAAAATTCTACGAAAAAGTATGTAAAGAAGAAGGTAGAGTGAGTACGCAAATTGCGCTTGAAAATGTTGTTAGTCATAATATAGAACATCAAAGAAGTTGAAAAATCTCTTAAAATAGCCATGAACTGTTTACTCTACTCCACGGTCATGTCAATTATTGAGATATTTTCTCTATCAAAATTTACATACGTGTCATTGATAGTTTCAGGAGGAGAGATAATAGTTCTGTTATTACCTACTTTCATGCCGACAACTCCTACTTCCATAGCAAGTGGTACCTTTCTGTCACCTACTTTAAATTGTACTGTTTGGTTTTTTACTTGAAATTCGCCATTATATTTTCTGACACTATATTTGACTGATACTTCATCACCACACTTTACTTTTTTTCCAATTTTACTAGTTAAGTTATCAAAAATCATAAGATTATTAACTGACTCAGGGTATGCATCTTTTACTTCAACTAATTTCACGTAATACGGGTTATTATCAACTAACACTACACGTTCTCCTCCTTCTTTCATTTCCATTACTCCCATTCCTACTTCCTTGTATGGATTTGCATCGCCTATTTTCAAAGTAACATCAGTAGTTTGAAAAGATTGAGGTACTGCTATGTTACTCTGAGATAGTTTATAAATTTGTAGGAAAACTTCTTGCCCACAAAAGGCTTTGTTTCCGCTGCCTTCAGTAATATTATGCGTTTGAATAGGATCCTCTTCTTGCTGTTGCATTTCTTTTAGATATTCGGTTAAGCCGTTTTTTTCAATATAACGATCGAGTGTGGACTCAAGTATTGGCTTAACTAGATAGTATGCTATAGTCTGCACTAAGCCTTCATGCACAGCTTTTATTTCATAAGTTCTATCTTGTACCTTATTAATATTCACTATAACTATGGTAAAAGCTCCTATCAAAACAAAGATAATTACTATAGAGAGCAATAACTGTAGTGTAACTTTCTTAATCATTATTTTTTACCTGATCTAATATGTTATATAGATAATTTGCATTTCCTGAAAGCACATTGAGCTTCTCCAAAGCTTGTCTGTAAAGATTGTCTATATAGTTTGCAGGTAAATTGTTCTGCTCGCCATCTGCAATATCATCCTTGGCTTGAAATATGAGTCCTAAATTTATTCCGTAATTATGCAAGGCTTCTCGTTCATCATTTGTTGCTTTTCCTGCTATAGCCCCTATTTCACAAGATACTGCAAATAACTTAGCAGTCTTTAACAGATGAATATCTTTCATATCAGTATTACTACAGTTTCTATTTTCAATATCTAAAACTTGTCCTCCCACCATACCTTTATAACCAACTCCTTGAGAGAGAATTTTTATAATCTCACAACATTTTTCATCGTCTAATGAAGATAGGATTTCAAAAGCAAGGGTAAGTAACGCATCTCCTGCAAGTACTGCCGTTGCTTCGTCAAACTTCTTGTGGCAACTTGGTTGACCTCTACGAGTGTCACTATTGTCCATACAAGGTAAATCGTCATGAATAAGGGAATAAGTGTGAACAAATTCGACTGCAACAGCAACTGGCAATATCCTTTCAACTGCGACGTCAAACACTTGAGATGAAGCGATCACCAAAGATGGACGTATATATTTTGCAGAAGCAAGCAACACATAGCGCATAGCTGACACAAGCCTATCTTGGTTATTTTCAGGCAAAAGCCTATCTATTTCTGCAATAATCAACTGTTTCATCTAACATTTTTAAGTTTATTAATATTAATTATAAAAGATATTGCAAACATGAGAATTTCTTTATAACATCAAAAAAGATTATTTTTTAATAAACAATGAGTAGCGATTTGGCAGCAAGTAGCAGAGAAGACATAGAAGTAAAAGTAAAGAAAATTATACTAGATCATATTAGTAAGGATGTAGAGAAGTTCAGCAGCTCTTCAAAGTTATCAGATTATGGTACTGATAGTTTAGATGCAGTTGAAATAATTATGGCAGCAGAGGATGAATTTGGAATAGAAATTTCAGATGAAGATGCGCAAAAAATGGAAACTATGGATGACATAGTTGAATATATAATTGCAAAAAAAGCTTAGTATTAAATGAGCAGAAGAGTAGTAGTCACTGGAATTGGTCTTATTACTCCGCTAGCAGCAGGTGTTGAAAGTACTTGGCTCAGGTTGATAGCCGGTGAGTCTGGTATAAAAGCAATTGATCACGGTAGGTTTGATGTTTCCGACCTCTCTTGCAAGATTGCAGGGCAAGTGCAACTAGATGGCGAGTGTGGTATGCCTGAGAAAGATCTAAAAAGAACAGATCGTTTTATTCACTATGGTGTTGCTGCGGCAACACAAGCTGTGGAGGATTCAGCAATTATACCACATGTTGACAAAAGTCGCATAGGTGTGATCATTGGCTCTGGTATAGGTGGTCTACCAGTTATTCAAGAAAATGTTATAACTATGCAGGAGAAAGGTCCAAGACGTGTTAGTCCATTTTTTGTACCTGCAAGTCTAATAAATTTAATATCTGGGCATATTTCTATTAAATATGAGTTTACTGGTCCAAATGACTCAGCAGTTACAGCATGCGCAACAGGTGCACACGCAATTATAAATTCTGCAAGGACCATAAAACTTGGCGAAGCAGATGTCATGATTGCAGGTGGAGCAGAAAGCGCACTTTGCAGAATTGGTATTGCAGGTTTTGCATCCATGAAAGCATTATCAACTAAGTTTAACGACTATCCTGAAAAAGCTTCAAGGCCCTGGGACAAGGAACGTGATGGATTTGTTATGGGTGAAGGAGCCGGAGTTTTAGTATTAGAAGAATATGAGCATGCAAAAAATAGAAATGCAAAAATATATGCTGAACTCGTAGGGTATGGAGTAACGGGAGATGCATATCACATCACTGCACCGCACCCAGAGGGAAGAGGTGCTCTACAGGCGATGCAACTTGCTCTAAAAAGTGCACAGATTCATTCTGATAAGGTTGGATATATAAACGCTCATGGAACCTCAACGCTGCTTGGAGATCAAATTGAAGTGATAGCAATAAAACAGTTGTTTGGTGATTACGCATACAAGGTACCAGTTTCTTCAACTAAGTCATCTATTGGTCATCTACTTGGAGCTGCAGGCAGTGTGGAAGCAATATTTAGTATTCTTGCATTAAATAGTGGGATTGTTCCTCCAACTTTAAATCTGCATGACCCATCAGAAGGATGTGACTTAAATTTCGTGCCGTTTAAAGCCCAAGAACATAAAGTGGAGTATGCTCTCTCTAACTCATTTGGTTTTGGTGGAACAAATGCATCACTTATTTTTGGAAAGGTTTAAGATACCTTGTGGTGCCGTTACCAAGACTCGAACTTGGGACCTCGTCATTACCAATGACGTACTCTACCACCTGAGCTACAACGGCAATTATGTATTGTGATGATAATGAATAATACAAAAAAAAATAGAGAAAAAGAAGCAAAAAAAGAAAGATTGGTTCAGGCTTTAAGGCAAAATATCTTAAAAAGAAAAAAGCAACAACAAGGTAGACAAAATGCCAGAGCTCCCGGAAGTAGAAGTAATATGTAATTTTTTGCGCAATGAGATCAAGAATAAGCAAATCAGTGGTGTAGTAGTAAATTGCTGTAATCTGCGTGCACCAGTAACAGAAGGCATTAATGAAATACTGCAAGGCAAGATCATAACTGAAATTACACGTCGAGGGAAATACATAATCTGGAGTACAAATAGTGAGATGTCTGTGATAATACATCTAGGGATGAGCGGAAAGCTAGTATATAATAAACGCCAGGGTAAGCATGATCATGTAGTTTTTTTCTTTTCTGACCATAACTCAATAGTTTTTAATGACCCAAGAAGATTTGGATTAATTATTGTTTTAAATAGGGAGCAAGTAATAAATTTTTTCAGTAATCTTGGAGTAGAACCTCTTACTGACAAGTTTAATGCAGGCTATTTACATGAATTATTAAAAAGTAGAAAAGCAAATATAAAGTCAGTGTTAATGGATAACAAATTAATTGTTGGAGTGGGAAATATATATGCTTCTGAAAGTTTATTTAGAGCTCGTATATCTCCATTAAGGCAAGCAAAAGACTTGGGTTATAGTGAATGTGTAAAACTTACTGACGAGGTAAAAAATACTTTAAAAGATGCAATTACCGCCGGCGGTTCAACGTTTAGAGATTATATGCAACCCTCTGGGTCTATAGGGCATTTTCAGAACAATTTCTATGTGTACGGTAGAGATAAAAAGCCTTGTAAAACTTGTCATAATACTATTAAGCTAATACGGCAGAACGGTCGCAGTACTTACTTTTGTGAAATATGTCAAAATTAGGTTGCACAGCTTTCAGGTTCGTTTACTGTTCTAGCAATAGAAAGTACCCTAATCTCTCTGGCACCAGAGTTTAAAATCTCCTGAGAGCAAGATCTTACGGTTGCTCCAGTTGTTACTACATCGTCAATTAATATGGCAATTTTATTTTTAACAACACTCTTATCACGAATAGTAAAAGCTTTTCTTAAGTTTTTCTCACGCTGTTTTAATGAAAGACCAGCTTGAGCTTTGGTATTGCGAAAACGTTTTAGTGCAAAAGGTTCATAACACACACCTGATAGTCTGCTCAACTCCTTTGCAAGTAAAGCTGCTTGATTATATTTACGTTTGAACAGACGCAACCTATGTAGTGGCACAGGAATGATTACCTCTGCATCACGGAATACATCTTTATGAGCTTGGTATATTAGCTTTGCAAAAACTTTTGTATAATTTAAATTATCAAAAAATTTAAAATTTATAATCATATTTTTACTATGCTCATCGTAAGCAAAAACTGACTTCAATAGCTTAAATTGTGGAGAGTCAGTAATACACTTACCGCAGGTATAGATGTTATTTGAAATAACTGAACCACACACATTGCAATAATGCTTAGTTAAAAAATTAATTTTTTTACTACACTTACTACATAAATTAAGACTCTCGTCAATAATGCATTCACAACATATACATACGTTTGGAAATATAAAATTTTTAGCTTTTTTAAATAATAAGAAACTCATAATATTAATATTATAATTCTTTCTTTGTCATAAAGCGAGAAATTTTCTGATAATTTTCAGTTGTTCAAATTTAATCTAACAGGTAAAGTTATAAAAAATCTAGAAAGAACCATGGAAGGAAAATTAATATACTACTTCAGTAAAAATAAATGTGAAGGCAATGCAGAGATGAAAGACATCTTAGGAGGAAAAGGAGCAAATTTAGCAGAGATGTGTAATATAGGTGTACCTGTTCCTCCTGGTTTTACAATTTCTACCTCTGCTTGCAAAATGTACTACAAGAGCAATAAGCTGCCTGATAATGAAATCAGAAGCTATATGAAAATGCTCGAAGAAGATATTGGTTGCGGATTTGGTAACTCACAAAATCCATTATTGGTTTCTATACGTTCCGGCAGTGTAAATTCAATGCCAGGCATGCTCGACACTATTTTAAATGTTGGGCTCAACGATGAGACTGTTGTTGGGCTCGCAAAAAAGAGCGGTGAGCGTTTTGCTTATGACAGCTATTGCCGCTTTATTAGTATGTATTCCAATGTTGTATTACAGCTAGATCATCACCTATTCCAAAGTGTTATTGATGATGAACAACGTAAAAATAATGTAAAAAGTCTAGCTGATTTAAGTGCTGATATTCTAAAAAAAATCATTAGTGACTTTAAAAAGATAGTATATGAAAACACCGGACAGCATTTTCCACAAAGTGTTGAAGAGCAGTTGTTGAATTCGATAAATGCAGTGTTCGCATCTTGGCAAAATGACCGGGCAGTTTCTTATAGAAAAATACACAATATTTCGGAAGATCTCGGTACTGCAGTAAACGTGCAAGCCATGGTTTTTGGTAATTTAAACAATAACTCTGCTACTGGTGTGATATTTACACGTAATCCTTCAGCAGGAGAAAAAAAATGCTTTGGTGAATTTTTAATAAATGCTCAAGGAGAAGATGTGGTCTCTGGTGTTTATACTCCTTTACCAGTTAATGGAAATCAAGAAAACACCATGGAAAAACTAATGCCAAGTATTTACCAAGAGTTGTGCAAGTTATGTGAGGACCTTGAGGCACACTATAAAGATATGCAGGACATAGAGTTTACTGTACAAGACGGCAAATTATGGATTTTACAAACTAGATCAGGTAAACGCACTGCTGAAGCTACTATTCGTATAATAGTTGACATGATAAGCGAGGGAATAATTACAAAAGAGCAAGGAGTTCTGAGAATTGATCCAAAGACCATTGATAATTTACTGCATCCGATACTCGACATTAAAAGTGATCAAAAAGTGGTAGGAAAAGGCCTTCCTGCTTCCCCTGGAGTTGCGTCTGGATATGTAGTCTTTAATACGCAGGATGCTGAAAAAGAAGTGGAACAGGGCAAAAAAGTAATTTTGGTGCGATCAGAAACGAGCCCTGAAGACATTAATGGAATGAACGTTGCAAGTGGAATAATAACAGCAAGAGGAGGAATGACTTCTCATGCAGCAGTTGTCACCCGCGGAATGGGAAAACCTTGTATATGTAGCATAGGTGGACTTTATATTGATAAAGATGAAACTTCCTTTTCACTAGGTGAAACTAAGGTGAACAAAAATGACCCCATTACTATCAATGGCAGCACGGGAGAAGTAATGATAGGAATTCTCCCTACCATTTCTCCAGAATTATCACGGGAGTTTGAAACTGTAATGAGTTGGACAGATGAAATAAGAACAATAAAAATCAGGGCAAATGCTGACACTCCACAAGATGCAAAGATTGCCGAGAAATTTGGTGCAGATGGTATAGGTTTATGCCGTACAGAGCACATGTTCTTTGCTCATGATAGAATTAAATCTATTCAAAAATTGATTATGGCCGATGATCAGGATGAAAGAGTAGACGCATTAAATAAGTTGGAAGAAATGCAGAAGTCAGATTTTAGGAAAATATTTTCTACTATGGGCACTAAAGAGGTTACTATACGCTTGCTTGATCCACCTTTACATGAATTTTTGCCTAATAATCAATCTGCTATAGCGAAAGTAGCTAAATCACTAAACAAGTCAATTCAGTCAGTAGAAGATAAAATAGCACATTTATCAGAGAAAAATCCAATGTTAGGCCATCGTGGTTGTAGGCTTGCAATTTCTTACCCTGAAATATATGGAATGCAGATTAGAGCAATATTAAGTACTGCAAATGAGCTATTGAGAGAGAAAAATTTAAAGATAAAACCTGAAATTATGATACCTTTCATTATGAATGAACAGGAATTAGTATTGATGTGTCAGCTAGCACAAGAGGAAGCTAAAAAACTTGATGTGGAGTATTCTATTGGAACTATGATAGAGTTGCCAAGAGCAGCATTGATCGCTGATAAATTAGCAAAGCATGCTGAGTTTTTCAGCTTCGGTACCAATGACTTAACTCAGACAACCATGGGACTCTCAAGAGATGATTCAGTTAACTTTCTTGATTCTTATAGAAAAAATAACATATTTGCGAACGATCCATTCGAAATGCTTGATTTTGAGGGAGTGGGAGAGTTAATAAAAATAGCCATTGAAAGAGGTAAAAAAACTCGGCAGGATCTTAAGGTAGGAATATGCGGAGAACACGGAGCAAATCCAGAATCTATAGGATTCTTTATTGAGTTAGGTTTAGACTATGTATCATGCTCTCCTTACAGAGTACCGATTGCAAAGTTGGTAGCGGCTCAGAAAACATTAACAGATAGATCTTTTACATAGCCTCTTTTTGTTCCAAAGAGGCTACATTTTCATATATTTAGCTAACCCTTCTTAATTTATTAGATGAAAATATAAATTTAAGGATGGTTTCTATTTGCGCTTTGCTTGGTCGTATTGATTATGTAATGTAATGTTATCCATACATGAAGAAGATGTCTCTTTGAAACTTTCTGGAGATACTCTGTAAGCGTAACTATCTTGAAGCTCACTACTTTTATAGCCCAGATTATCGTAGCATCCATTACCAGCATAACCGGGATTCTTATTGTTATTATCATTATTGTTCATACTTATTTCCTTAATAATTATTATATAATAAATTAAGCATTTTATCATTAAAGATAAGAATTCTCTATTTATTTTTAATATTATAATGAAATTATATACTTGATGCAATACTGAATTTCTTCCAAAACTCACTATCAAATTAAACCCATAGCAATAGAAAAGGTTGTCCACGAAAAGCTTGACTTTATGCTCATTCATAAGCATTGTATATATTATATGTTGTGCCCGTAGCTCAGCTGGATAGAGCAGCAGCCTTCTAAGCTGCGGGTCGTGGGTTCGAATCCCTCCGGGCACGTTCTTTTCCATAGATTTCAAGAAATAAAGACCTTAAATTATGCAAGAAATAAAAAAAGATATCGCTATAATTATGGGTAGTGAGTCAGACTACAGCACTATGGCTCACACTATCGAGATATTAGAAGCATTAGAAATTTCCTATGATGTATTTATAATCTCTGCACATAGAACACCAGAAAGGCTTTTTACCTTTGCAAAGTCTGCTCAGGAAAAAGGTTTTAAAGTGATAATAGCAGGTGCAGGCGGAGCCGCACATCTCCCAGGTATGGTTGCTTCTTTAACTTACTTACCTGTTATAGGAGTACCCGTACACAGCAAACAACTAAACGGCATAGATAGTTTACTTTCTATAGTGCAAATGCCAAAAGGTGTTCCTGTTGCAACAATGTCCATAGGAGAAAGCGGTGCTTACAATGCTGCAGTTATTGCTACATCCATTTTATCACTTTCTAATAACAAAATTGCCAATAGATTACAAAAATGGAGAAAAGAGCAAACTGAAAAAGTAAAAGAAAGACCCTCAAATTTCACAATGCGCTGATATTCATCACGTTATCACTAGTTTTTTTTGCCCATTGTAAATATTGAACAGTGCTGTCTACTTGATCGTCATGACTAGATTCTGGAAACATGAGTATCTCATACTCAAAATCATTTAACCACACTGAATGATGCGGCAAAAAAACCCTACCTGATTCTATCAATGAAGCAATCTGATAAAATCTGGTGAGTTTATCGTGATGCGGCACTATCGCAATAACAGGCAAATCACTACTTATTTTTAGTTCTTGCACTAATTGTTGCCCACTGGCTTTTGCCTCAATCAAAATTGCATGTGGGTTCCATCTTTCTGCCAAAGATAGAAGCTGTTCTTTTAATTCTGGATACTCAAGCTTTGCTCGATACACGTCAAGTAAATAGAATTTATTATCCAGCTTTGCCCAGGTAGTGCAAACGCTGAAGTCATTAGAATCATTTGCTGCAATCGCAGTGTCCCAACTCTGTGCAACATGAGGTAAAGTATCAGGAAAATTTTTATAACGTTTTAACCACTCTTGTTTAATTATACCACCTGAAAGCGGTAAAGGATTTTGTTGGTACTGAGCAGCAAAGGCATAACTTCCCAATTCTACTTTAATCATCTCAATCTCTTCTTTATCTAAAGGATATAACATCTGCCCTTCTTTTCTTGAATACAACACCTTTTCTTTTTTTTCTCCCCAAACTGAGTTAACAATTTGCGCCTTTTCACAGATCATTGGTAAGCAAACGTGATGCCATATATTTTTCGGCTTAGAGAGAAGATGCCCTGTTAGATCTTCCTGATGCAATCTATGCATTACCAGAACAATCATCCCCCTTTTTCGATCATTAAGTCTAGTTACTAAAGTTTGGTCAAACCAATTTATAGCACGTCTTCTAAACGTTCTACTGAGAGCTTGAGCAGGGTTCAATGGGTCATCTACAACAATGAAATCACCACCCTCTCCTGTCAATGTCCCTCCAACAGATGTTGCTATTCTGAATCCTCTCTGCACTGTTTGAAATTTGTATTTAGTGTTTTGATCTTTCGAAATTTTTACCTCCGGAAATAACTTTTTGTACCAATCAGATTGCATTATGCACCTTGTATCAAGCGAATGTTTCTCGCTGAGCAATTGAGAATAACTTGCTACTATTATCCTTGCAGTTGGTTTATTTCCAAGTATCCATGCAGGCCATGCAACGCTTACACAGATCGATTTCATCGAGCGCGGTGGCATGTTGAATATTATACGTTTTACCTCACCAATACTGGCAGCTTCTAATCTATCAGCTACAACCTTTATGTATTGGTAGTCATAATATTCACATCCCGGTACCACCGTTTGAAAGCACAATTCGATGAATTTTAGAAAGCTAATTTTGCTCATAATTATTGATTTTATATACAAAAACGTGTTAGATTACTAGTAGAGGTAGGCAAATATGGCAAAAACAACAAACACTAAAGCTAATACTAAAGAAGAGCAAATTACAGCTAAAGATGGGACAGTAGTTCAGTTATTAACAATTCATGGGCAAAATACAGACAAAAATTCAAAGCACTTAGTATATTTCATCGGCGGTAGCAGAGTGTTACACTCTACTAAAGACTACTCTAAAAACTGGGATTGGGCTACTAAGCAAGGTATTACGGTCCATTTATTTAATTATCCTGGGTTTGGACTCAGTAAATCCAAATCAATAATACGCAGCCACAGAGTAAGAGCAGGCATTTCAGTTGTAGATCACTTATTGAGCACAAAGATAAAGCCAGACAATATAATATTATTTGGAGACTGTTCTGGTGGGCATGTAGCTGCAGAAGTTTATAAAAGGTTTAAAGATAAAGGTACACATTTAAGGTGCATAATCAGTAATGCTGCTAGTTCACTCGAACAAGCATCTCTCTACTACTTTGGGTTTATCGGAAAATTAAAAATCATCCTCGCTCCGATATTTAAATTGGTATTAAAGATTTTTGGGTGTCACTGGAAGACATACAAAATTATAAATTCAATTACCCCCTACACTATGTATTTCAATAGAGAAGACGATAAAACAATTAAAAAGCAAGCACAATTGGCAACAAAAATAGAGAAAATAGAAGAAAGTGGAAGAAAAAAGGATTATCAGAAAAAAGAAACCTTCACGGGGTTTGACACAGAATTTTTCAAACAAAATACAATACTTGTAAAAGATGACAAGCTTATAGACCCAAAAAGAAGGAATAAAGACATTCACAAATTACCTATAACTTGCTTAAAGTCAAAATCTTCTGGCCTTTCTTTTCCAGAGTTAACTCTTGAATTTATCAAAGCAGGAGATCAGTACATTGCCGAACATAGGCCACTAAACACAAATCTTTCTTATTCACAAGCACCAACAAAATCAAATAGCAGCATTGTACAAAGCTTCATCGAGCAACACAGAAAATACAATACAGCTACTGGACGAACCCTATGATGTTTTTAACTTCTTTTATATTTTGAGCAGCAATTTCTTCTGCTTTTTCAGCACCTGCTTCCAGCACTTCATATAGGTAGTGCTCACTTTCAAGCAGATAGTTCATTTTTTCACGAATAGGTGATAAAACACTTATGATTAATTCAGAGAGCTCCTTTTTGAAGTGCTCCATACTATACCCATTCATCTTTTCACATACTTTATTTACTTCCATACCACTCAGTGTTGAGTAAATATTAACCATATTACTTATTTCCGGACGATCCGGAAGGGTAAAGCCAGAAATTGTATCTGTTTTTGCTCTTTTGATTTTGCTAACAATAGAATCATTTGAATCATCAAGGTTAATACGTGAATAATCAGAAGGATCAGACTTACTCATTTTTTTCGTGCCATCCCTTAAGCTCATTATCCTTACCGCGTTATTTGAAGTTAAAGCTTCAGGTAAAATGAAGTAATCCTGCTCATAGTAGTTGTTAAAAGCCGAAGCAATATCACGCGTGATTTCTATATGCTGCCTTTGATCGTCGCCAACAGGCACATATCTAGCTTTATAAAGCAAAATATCCGCAGCCATCAGCACTGGGTAACTATATAATCCAAGAGAGGCTTTTTGCTTATCACTGCCAGCCTTATCTTTGAACTGAGTCATACGATTAAGCCAGCCGATAGGTGTATAACAGCCGAGTAACCAGCACAATTCAGCATGACCACTAACTGCAGATTGATTAAAAATAATAGCTTGTTTTGGATCTACTCCACATGCAATATAAGCAGCCACTGTTTTAAGAATATTACTCCTTAACTCGATTGCAGGTAGCTTATTAGCTGTGATCGCATGCAGATCAACAACACAGAAAAGAGACCTATACTTATTTTGCAGCTCTACCCATTGTTTAATCGCACCAAGATAATTTCCTAATTGTATTACTCCACTAGGCTGAATACCTGAAAAAACAGTTTCGTTCATTATTTATTTTCCTCAGATTTTTTAGAAATAATCACCATCGCAGGACGAAGCAATCTACTTTTTATTGTGTAACCAGTCTGTAAAACCTCTACTATCGTACCAGGTTCTTTTTCATTATCTTCTTTTTCTATCACTGCCTGGTGAAAACTGCTGTCAAAACATTTACCCAGTGGATCTATTTCTTCTATTTCATGCTTTCTTAAATCGTTGACAATTTTTTGATAAGCTACTTTGATACCTTCGTGGACAGGATCTCCATCTTTTAAGTTATCTATTGCTCTTTTCAAATTATCACATGAATCAATCATATCACGTGCAAAACTTGTTACAGAGTAATCACTCGCATCTTTTATCTGCTTTTGCATTATACGCTTGATATTTTCATTATCTGCAACTGCGCGACGTAAATGATCTTCAAGATGAACTGAACGTTCCTTCAACATGTTCAGTTCCTGATTTAAATCAACAGCTCCTTCATTTTTCATTTCATCTTTATTTGATAAATCATCACTCTTTCTCTTATTTACCATATTAGTGAACTTTTTCCTCGTTTCATTCTCTGACATATCATCCCCTTAAGAACCTAATAAATATATAGCAATTAATTTCAAAATATCAACTACACTAGCCTCTCTATGCTTGCATCCAACAAATCAATCAAAATATTTTTACAGAGAGAATCAGCAAACGTACTTATGTTAGCCTTTGCTTCATCAGCATAACGCCTTGCCGTTTCTATAGAAAGTTGAACAGCGTTGTGCTTTTTAATGTAATACAATGCTTGATCAAAATTACGCTCAGATGAAGAAAAAGAACTCTGCCAAAACTCCTGCTCTTCTGAGCTGCCTTGCTCATAGGCTATAATTGCTGGAAGCGTCATTTTTCCATCGAAAAAATCTTTTCCTTTTTGCTTTCCAGAAGTATCACCTGCAACATAATCCAGCACATCATCAATTATTTGAAATGCCATACCATAATTAAAGCCAAAATTTTTTAACTTCTCCGTTTCACTGTTTGTTGCCCCAGAAATAACAGATGCAGCTTCACAGCATGCAGCAAATAAAGACGCCGTTTTTTTTTCGATAATATATAAATAATTCTGCTTCATCGTTTTAGGACTAAATTCTGTACTCATCTGCTTTATTTCACCATCAACAAGTGAATATGAAGCCTTAGATAAAATAGATAAAATATTCAAATTTTCACATTCTATTAGCCATCTAAAAGCAACAGTCAATAACAAATCACCAACTAAAATACTTAGTTTATTTCCCCATATTTTATTAGTTGTCTTCACCCCGTGACGTGCTTCACTTTCGTCTAATACATCATCGTGCAATAGAGTTGCATTATGTATAAACTCGACAGCAGCAGCAATATTAATTCTATTCTCACCTGAATAACTTAACATTTTGCATATTATGAAAATAAGCCTCGGCCTCATTTTCTTTCCACCTGACTGCATAAGATGAGAGATAACATCAACAGCAATATTCCCACTATCAATGTTAATATTTCTAGAGATAAAATTCTCCATCATTAGCAAATCAGAAGATACAAAATGTTCATACATGAACATTAAGTTCCTTTAAGCCTTTACGTCTACATCCTTTTTTATAAACCACAGCACTCTATCTGTGGCCTGTGCACCTACACTCAACCAATATTTTAATCTATCAGATTTGATTACAACACGATCTTTACTTTCTTTCGGCAACATCGGGTTATAATGCCCTATTCTTTCTATGAAACGCCCATCCCGTGGCGACCTCGAATCAGCAACAACAATCCTATAAAAAGGACGCTTTTTTGCTCCAAATCTCGCTAATCTTATCTTAACTGCCATGCTAGTCTTTATTTATATATTAAATTATTATTCTATACATCTAGTAGAGTAAGTCAAACAAATTATACTTTTTACAAAAAGATCCATAACTTTATTCTCTTATTATTACAGCAGTTCCATAATAATAGTTTTCCAACTCATTCTTCAGCTTTTTATATTCAGCTGATTTCAATTCTTCATTAGTAATAAAACTCTTCCTAAGAGAGACTATATCTATAAACTCAGTCCCATTATCTTGATATTTACATGATTTTTTTACACGCAGCCATGGAGAATTTATTTCAAAATCCAATTTTTGACAATCTTGAACTTCAATATCTTTCACTAACATGTACTTTTCAATAGTATGAGGAACATCTATAAAAAGGCCTGATACCTGATCTGGAACTGCATTTAAAACATTACTAAGCCAACCACTACTGCCTACCAAAGTTAAAGCAGGCCCAAGGTTAGTTTTAAAAATCCTATTCTTTTGCTGAATTTCATACTGGATTACAAGATCTTTTACAATACGTGAAGTAAGGTCTGGTAACTTTAAAGATAATTTTTCTTCCTTACTGAGGTGTACTCCACTAATCGCATGAAAAGCTATGTCTCTTAATTGTTCATTTGAATAATATAGTCCAGCACCAGCTAAACTTATAGCAGACTCCCCTTGAATGTAAATTTCACCAGATTCATTTACAATACCATTCTGCATAGTAAGTTGAGTATGATATACGTATTTTGAATTTTCAGCTTGTATGTTAGGAATTTTTATGTACCCACCTTCTTCAGAATCCAACAGTAGAGCAGCCTTATTAGCAATATCTGGAAAGATACCTTGCGCCATACTGATTACATTAGTAGGATCAATCCAATATACTTTTCCACTTTTTTCATTTGTCACCTTTAGCATCGCATGATTAAAGTTACCAACATAAGGTAGAGCTTCAGAATTAGATATTCTAGTAGTCCCTCTCATAACGAGAATGGGTTGAGCTTTATAACCAAGCTCCCGTAAAATAGCAGCAGAGCTAGCAGAAAAATCTTTACAATCTCCAACACGAGAATCAGCTATTTTTTTTAAATCTCTTGGAAAATAACGTCCTGATACTGTACGCCAATCCCCCATATATTGAATTTTCTCGCTTAACAAAGAAGTAACTGAGTTAATTTTATCTTCATCGGTATCCTTGTTAGCAGCAATTTTTTTAATAGCTTTAAATACTGAAGGAAGTTGTTGGTTAATCACGTTATTGTAACCAGGAGCTAATTTTTCAGCTAAATCTTCCCATTTAGATAAACTGGATAATGATAACCAAGTGGCATGTTTAATATTAAATACTCCATTACCTGGTTCGTTAGTTAAGTATTCGTACAATGTTTTTTTTAAACTCACATCTATGTAGTGTATATTACCCTTCTTTTTCTCAACTACTCTTAGAGAGTTTCTTGGATCATTTACTTTAACTTTCAAAGGTAATTCAGAGCGTATCTTAGTATTTTCTACATATGAATAACCATCCAAGCTATAAAAGATATTATTACCATAGAAATTATCAACAGGAACTTTCTTTTCAATATATCTATATTTAAAATACACTTCCGAACCAACTTCTATTTTAGGAAATGGTATAATTACCTGCCTTAGCTGGTCAAAACCATTACCAAGGCTAGCTAACGGTTTATCCTCTATCATATCTTGAGTAATTATATATTCCTTCCCATTAAAAATCGTTTTAGCTTCTAATATAGCAAACTCTGAACTGTTTTCATTATAGGTAAAATTATATAGGGAGAATTTACTGCGTCCCTCCTCTTTAAGTATTTTTACTCTAAGCTCTTTAACTACTTCATAGGTACCATCTTGATTAATATCAACATTGGTATTAGAAAGCTTGACTTCAACAGAGGCGTCCTGATATTCACTCCACCTTGCTTCAGCTAAAGAACTTGCAAAAAATATCAATAATACAATATAGAACAGGAAATTAAAAAACTTTATCATAAAAAATTTAACATGGACTATAACTATATAGCTTTATATAATTTCAAGCAAGTAATTAAAACCCTAATTACCAACTATAGACCGAATTTACTCTACTAACGGTAAAGTTATACCACGCTGATTCATATATTTGCCTTTCATATCATCATAGGATTTTTCACATTCACTTTCACCACCAAGAAATACAAATTGACATGCACCTTCATTAGCGTAAATTTTTGCTGGCAGAGGAGTAGTATTGGAAAATTCTAGTGTAACGTGGCCTTCCCATCCAGGTTCCAATGGCGTAACATTAACTATAATACCACACCTTGCATAAGTTGATTTACCAACACAAATAACCAGTATACCTCTTGGTATGCGAAAATACTCAACTGTGCTTGCAAGTGCAAAACTATTTGGTGGAATGATACACACATCTGTTTCTTTATCTATAAAGCTGTTCTCAGAAAAATTTTTAGGATCCACTATGGCTGAGTTTACATTAGTGAAGATTTTAAATTTATTATCCACTCTTGCATCATACCCATAAGATGAAAGTCCAAAAGATATAACACCTTTACTGTTTTTATAATCAATAAAAGGTTCTATCATTCCTGAATTTTTAGCTTGCTCTCTTATCCACTTATCCGGCATCACTGCCATAATTGTTCCTTAAAATAATCTAGAATACAGGATTAAAACGCAAATTCGCAGTGAAAGCAATATTTTTTCTCCCTGCTCTTAGCTTTCTTTTTGATTTGCTATTAACTCCACAGCTCGCACGTAGCATTTATGTTCTTCAGCAAGAATACGCTCTGAAAGAGTCTGAACATCATCAGTTGAAAGCACTGGCACAGCGGACTGAACAATTATCTCTCCATCATCAACTTCAGGAGTAACATAATGTACAGTACAGCCAGTGATCTTTACACCCGCCTTTAATGCTTGCTCCTGCGCATTTAATCCCTTAAAAGACGGAAGCAAAGAAGGATGAATGTTTATTACTTTATTATTCCATTTACTTAAAAAATCAGATTTCAAAATTCTCATAAATCCTGCAAGACAAACTAGATCAACTTTATTCTGAGTAAGTATCATATCAATGCTATTGGCATCTAGTGGTTTATTCCGCACAATAAATGTGGGAATTCTTTCGTGTGCTGCAAATTTTAACCCCATAGCTTTATCATTATTTGTTATAATACATGCAACTTCAGCGGGAAATACATCCCTTTTGCAAGCCTCTATTAGAGCTTGCATGTTCGATCCTCTACCAGAAATTAATATTCCTAATTTTATTTTTTTCATACCTAAAAACTATAGAAAACAGCTCATTTTTTTCACTTATTGCTGGCAAGAAAAATGATTTTTGCTATGCCATATGTACGCTCTAAAATCACATCGAAATTTTCATTACGCTGAAAATCTTCGTCTTTTTTAATCTCTAGAACAACCAATGCATCATCTCTTAACCAACCTGAATTAGCCAACCCATTTAAAGTAGGTTCAATCAAATTACTATTATATGGTGGATCAATAAAAACTATATCACATTTAGAAGTAGGCTGTGGCAACTTATCAGCACTACAACAAATCAGTGTAATATTATCCGTGATACCAAAATCCTCCGCCGTTTTTTTAGGTAACTGCAAATTATAGTAATCTGAATCCACCATAAATGCATGTTTAGCACCTCTAGAAATCGCTTCAAAAGACAGTGCTCCACTGCCACAAAACAAATCAAGTATATTCGCATCGTGGATAGACTTTCTTGCAAGCAGTATACTAAATATGGCCTCTCTTGCAATACCCATTGTTGGCCTAGCAGACAAATTCTTACCAGTTGTTATTTTTCTTCCACGATATTTACCAGCAATTATACGTAGCATATTAAACTCAAAATAAATATTCTACTCAGAAAAGCCATATTTTTTCCACTTTTCTGTAACTTTTTTTACTATTTCTTTATTCATATCAATTTTTCTTCCCCATTCTCGTTTTGTCTCAGGGGGCATTTTATTTGTTGCATCAAAACCAATTTTACCACCTAACCCGCTTTCAGGAGAAGCAAAATCCAAGTAATCAATGGGAGCATTTTCTATTGTAACTATGTCACGAACAGGATCCATTCTTGTTGATATTGCCCACATTACCTCCTTCCAGTCGCGTATGTTTATATCATCATCTACAACTATTATAAACTTCGTGTATAAGAATTGCTTTAAAAATGACAGTATACCCATAACTATTCTCCTTGCGTGCCCAGGATAGGATTTTTTTATCGATACAATTGCTATTCTATATGAACAGCCCTCTGGCGGTAAATAAAAATCTGTTATTTCAGGGAACTGATTAATTAACATAGGAATAAAAATCTCGTTTAAAGCCTCACCAAGAATCGATGGCTCATCCGGTGGTTTACCAGTAAAAGTGCTGAGATAAATTGGATTTTTACGCATAGTAATTGCAGTAATATGAAACTCAGGAAACTGCTCAACAGAGTTGTAATAGCCAGTGTGATCACCATACGGACCTTCATCTCGATATTTATCCAGGCTGACATAGCCCTCTAGAATGATTTCAGCGTGAGCTGGAACTTGCAGAGGAACAGTTTTACAATTAACAAGCTCAAGAGGCTTTTTACGCAATAGACCAGCAAATTGATATTCCGACAATGTTTCAGGTACAGGAGTAACAGCAGCAATGATTGTTGCAGGATCTACTCCAATTACAGCAGCCGCAGGAAACTTAACATCACACCCTTTTTCTTTCCAACGTTGATAATGGCTTGCACCTCCACGGTGTGCTAGCCAACGCATTAATGTTGTTTTTTCATCTATCACTTGCATGCGGTATATTCCAAGATTGAAATTATCTTGTTTCTCCCTGGTTGGACCTTTTGTAACTATCACTGGCCAGGTGATCAACGGTGCAGGTTCATTAGGCCAGCATGTTTGAATAGGCAATATATTCAAATCAACTTCATCGCCGGTCAACACTAATTCTTGACAAGGAGCATTTTTTACAACCTTACTTCTCATCGACAATACAACCTTCAATAAGGGAAACATCTTTATTACATCCTTAAAATTTCTTGGAGGTTCAGGAGATTGCAAAAACGCTAAAAGTTTACCAAGTTCTCTCAACTGTTCTGAGCTAATATCTAGCCCTAAAGCTATTCTATCAACGGTACCAAATAAATTTACTAAAACAGGAATTGAGCTTTTTCCATGCTCTGTAACAACATTTTCAAAGAGAATAGCAGGCCCACTTTGTGAAATCATTCTACGGTGAATCTCTGTAATCTCCAGCATTGTTGATACTTCTTCCTCGACCCTAATTAAATCTTTCTTTTCTTCTAAAGCCTTAATAAAGTCTCTTAAGTCATTATATTTGGACATATCGCTTACTAAACCTAAAATAAATATGTCATAAAAATGAGAATTTGTCTTAGTTTTAATGAATAGATCTCCTTCAAAACTCTGTTTATGGTAGGAAGTTTTTAGAAGAATTACACTTGGATGTATTTAACAAATAAAATTACTATTAGGAATTGAGTTTCCTAAGAGGCCTAATATTAACTAAAATCTTGCAAGGTCTGTATTATTGGATAATATGATAGAAAATTTTATTAATTATGGTTAAAGCTGTACAAATCAAAAAAACCGGAGGACCAGAAGTACTAGAGTTCATTGATAGAAATATTGGAACACCGAAGGGTGAAGAGGTTTTAATACGACATACAGCTATTGGCTTGAATCGTTACGACGCCGAGCATAGAAACGGTACGCGTAGAATTAAAAACTTGCCAGCCATCTTAGGAGTGGAAGCAGTTGGAATAATTGAAGGTCTTGGTAATAAAACAAACGAAGGACTTAAGATCGGAGATAGAGTTGGATATTGCACAGCACCACCTGGAGCATACTGTGAAAAACGCATTATACACCAAAAGTATCTAATAAGAATCCCTGATATTATACCAGACGACATGGCAGCCGCAGTATTATTTAAAGGCATGGCAGCTCATTATTTGGTCAACCAATCCTATAAAATAAGACCTGGTGCTTTTGTATTAGTCCATGGCGCAAATGGTGGTTTGGGACAATTAATATGCCAATGGGCAAAAGAAAAACAAGGCGTTGTCATAGGATCTGTGAGTTCAGATGACAAGGTCAATGCTGCACTGAAAAACGGATGTACGCACGTAATAAATTATAACAACAAAGATGCAGTGTCTGAAGTTATGGAAATCACAAATGGTAAGGGTGTGGGTGCAGTATATGACTCCATAGGTTACACCCTTAGCAAAGTTTCTTTTGAATCATTAAGAAGGTTCGGTATATATATTGCATACGGGCAAATATCTGGCACTGTTCCCATTAATATCCCTTTACTCAGTTCACGTTCGTTATTTGTAACTGGCACCTCAATCTATCATTACAAAAGAGATAGATTTACTCTTGTACTGACAGCAATGGAAATTTTTGAAATGTTAAAAAAGAAGCTTCTAATTGTAAAAATTAATAAAAAATATAAATTTGATGAGATCATTCAAGCTCACCGAGACATAGAAAATAGAAAAGTAAGTGGGTTAAATATTATAAAATTTTCCTAAAGTATTACTTTAAATAATGTTCATATGCATACAGTTTTCATGATTATTTTGCTGTTTCTACTATGCAATAATAGCGCATCCGCTAGTGATTTTGTTTCAACAAAATCAAATAAGATCAACATGAGAACAGGACCTGGAGTACACTATCCTGTGAAATGGATATATACAAAAAAAAATGTACCTCTTAAAGTGATAGAAGAATTTGAAAATTGGAAAAGAGTCTGCGATATCAATGAAGATTGTGGCTGGGTAAAAAGTTCTCTACTGAGTAAAAAATCTTACGCAATGATAAAAGAAAATACTTTTGGTTATAAAAAACAAAATATAGATAGTAAGATAATTGTAAAACTAGATAAATTTGTCATAACAGCAGTAGAAAAATGCAATAAAGATTGGTGCTTACTACTTGTCTCAAGGCGTAAGGTATGGGTAGAAAAAAAATTTATATGGGGTATTGCAGAAAATATTCCTTTACCAGATGTTTATTAATATAATAAAGCCGTAAATTTTAAAGGTCATAAATGATTTTAGCTGCAAAAGTATTCTTTACCGCATGCATCTTAAGCTTTATTTTTTTTCTTTTACTGATATAGTGCGTGTGCGCTCACAAGAGTGTTTTTTTGTAAATAGTAATAATCTAAATTACATGGATCAAGAAGATGTTATAAGAGAGGCGACGGACAATGATCTTGAAACTTTATCACAAGCAGAATAAATACCTATAGCAATACCACTCTATTCCTTTTTTAAAATAACTTTTTGATTCTAATAATTTATCTTCCATGACATAAGCTTAAGCTTAAGTGATTATAAATTAAATTCAATAAAAAAAATTAAAGATATGCTTAAGTTTTTTTAGTCAGCCTTTTTGTATTGATCCGTACTGCCCATTTGTAATAACTAAACCATTCATTTCACTTTTCGGGGGAAGTGACAATTCTGAAGAAGAAGATAAATAAAATGCAGCAGGTACTATCACTACAGTTAGTGTTAATATTGCTAGATTTGTCGTAATATCATTCTGCAGTAGAGTATTCATTATCAATCGTCCTTCTAAACAAAAATAGTCGACAGCAACTAATGTTGTACACAGTGCACATGTACCTAAAATAATTTTATAAGCTATTTTATTTTCTTTTTTCTCACGAGAGTTTAACACACTCCCATTTAAAATTATGTTGTCGTCCTTTTTTAACATCTCTTCAAATTTATCACTATCTGGATTTTTTAATAATGCCTTTAGTGGTGATTTAATCTTTTTAGGGGTAAAACATTCTGAGAGACGCATATTTCTTATATGATGTAATGAACCTATGTGTTGAGAGTCAAGTGTATATTTTATTGACCCATTTTCATTGTGGATTTCAATGCTTCGTAACATCCTAACAAGATCGGTCATGAGTAACCAGTTTATAGATTTGACTGATATCTTTTTCTTGTTCTCTTCTGAAAGCTTTATATATCCCGAGCCAATCAATATCAGCAGTGCAACATCTTTTTTTAATTTTGGAATATGAATAGAATAATAAAGTTCTATTACTTTCTCGTATATATTAAACTCTTTATCAATATTGTTATTGTAATTTATATTTAGTAATTCTCTGGTCTTCTTAACAACTTTTTCTTCAAAATCATGCTCGTTTTCAAATATGGCTTTACCTTTTGGATTGCTTAGGATATTGAGTAGTTTCAGTCTTTTATCACTTTCTCCCTGTGTTCGGTCTATAATCTCTCCTAACATCTTTTCCATTTCCTTGTTTTTAAGCACATCTTGGTATATTTGCTCAATTACTTCCTCTGTACTTAAGTCCTTATTTTCTTGTGAGTTCTTATTTTCTTGAAGGGTTTTATAAGCTCTGGCGAAGACTAAACACAACCCTTGTAGACTGAATTGTAGATTAAAATAGTGATCTAACCACTCACTTTTCTCCTTTTTTACAAACTCAGATAGGTTGATATGATTTCTGTGATCTATACGAGATCCAGATGAACAAGAATTCTGAAACCCACCCAAAAAGATAAATAAACTCTCTAATAAGTTACCTCTACCAACAGTCTGGATTAGTTTTTCAAGTTCTCTCGCCATATATCACTATTTAACAATAACTATAGTATATAACAAGATAGTCAAATTACAAATTCAATATGCTATCCATCCACCACCAATAACTTGCTCTCCTTTATAAGCCACACAGGCTTGACCAGGGCTAACGCCAAAATAATCATCGTTTAAAACAACACAAACTTTATCTTTTTTTTCGGTGGAATATATTGTTGCTGAGCTTCCTTTATGCGATGATCTAAGTTTAACGGTTACTTCTTGGCCTTCTGTTAGTTGTTCCAGCCAATTCAAATTTCTTATGAATATCTTTCTTTGCATCAATGCACTAAGTGGTCCTACAACTACTTCATTATTTCCCGCATTGATTTTTACAACATAAAGAGGTTCGCTGTGAGCAATTCCTATGCCTCTTCTTTGCCCAACAGTGAAATTGACGATACCGTTATGTTCCCCTAACACTTTTCCATCTATGTTAACTATCTTTCCCTTTTGTACGGTACCAGGAGCCAATTTAGTGATTGTTTTATTGTAACTCTCAGAAACAAAACAGATGTCTTGGCTGTCTGGCTTCTCAGAGATTTTTAAGTTGAAGTACTTTGCAAGCTCTCTGATACTACTTTTATAAAATTCTCCCAACGGAAATCTCAGAAATTCTAACTGCTCTAGAGTTGTTGAAAAAAGGAAATAGCTTTGGTCCTTACTTTTATCAATACTCGCATACAGCATTACTTTTCCATTTTCTTCTAATCTTCTGACATAGTGACCAGTTACTAGTACATCTGCACCCAAGTTTTTTGCTACCTGCAATAGATCACGAAACTTTACTGTTTGGTTACATTTTACGCAAGGTATAGGAGTTTCTCCATGTACATAAGTATTTACAAAATCTTCTATTACTTCTTTTTTAAATATTTCTTCGTAATTTAAAATATAATGCGGAAAACCAACACTTTCAGCCACACGCTTAGCATCGTAAATATCTTGCCCAGCACAGCACGCTCCCTTACGGGCACTACTGCCACTATATAATTGAAGAGTTACACCTATTACTTGATATCCAAGATTATGCAATAAAGCTGCAGCAACAGAACTATCAACGCCACCTGACATAGCAACAACAGCTTTTGTTTGAGAAGGGGATTTACCTTTTACTAGAGGTTTAATTTTAAATTTTTCTAACACCTTGATTTTCGTAAATAAATAAAATAATACCCAAATTTTATTGAGTTGGCATTACCTTACTTTAATGTCTTGGTTAATAAACCTATTTCTTCTGCAAATTTGGGATCACTCTGAATAAAATTACTTACTTGCTTTACTGCATGTATAACGGTAGCGTGATCTCTACCACCAAAGCTTCTTCCAATGTCTGGTAAACTCTTTTGTGTAAATTTTTTAGCAAAATACATAGCTACTTGTCTTGGTCTTGCAAGGCTGCGAAGTCTTCTGTTAGAATGCATATCTGCAACCCTTATATTGAAAAAATCGGCAACTTTTTTTTGTATTTCCTCTATAGTAATTGACTTATAGTTTGATCTGAGTAGATCAACTAAAGTTTCACTAGCTGACTCCACCGTCAAACTTCTTCCAAGTGATGTAGTGTGAGCTACTTTATTTAATGCCCCCTCTAGCTCCCTTATATTAGATTTTATATTTCTTGCTAAAAATTCTAGAACATCTTGGGGAATATGGATATTCATTTGCTCTATCTTAGACTGTAGTATACCAAGTCTTAATTCAAAAGTTGTTTCGTTAATATCCGCTACTAATCCCCAGCCTAAACGAGATCTAATTCTTTCTTCAACACCATCAAGATCACTTGGAGATCTATCAGCAGATATAACCAATTGCTTATTTTGGTCAATCAATGCATTAAAGGTATGGAAAAATTCTTCTTGTGTGCTGTCTTTACCACTAATAAACTGCACATCATCGACCATCAGCACATCCACTGACCTAAACTGCTCCTTAAATAACATGATATCTTTACTTCGTAATGCTGTGATATACTGGTACATAAATTTTTCCGCCGATAAATACACTACTTTTCTCTTTGCTGATGGAGAATTGACTATGTACCAAGCTATAGCATGCATCAAATGTGTTTTACCTAACCCCACACCACCATATAAAAATAAAGGGTTGCTACCTGAAATAGGGTCTATAGATTCTGCCACACGCTTTGCTGCTGTAAAGGCTAGCTCGTTTGGTTTTCCTACTACGAAATTATCAAATGTAAACCTAGAATCTAACGGGGAACCAAGGTTATGATTAATCTCTGTTCTGTTTTTAAGTACTATACTAGGGCTATCTTCCACTACTCGAATATCTACAGAATGTATACTATTATCTTCATACTGCCACAATGATAATATTTTTTCTATATAGTGAGCGATAACCCACTCTTTTATAAATCTAGTTGGTGCAGATAACAAAACTTCACCATTTTTGCCACCTATACACTTGAGTGAGCTCAGCCAACTATTATATGTTGCTTCTCCGTAAAGATTATGGAGACAAGCTTGGATTTTTTGCCAAATAACACTATGACTAGCTGCTGTAATTTGATCGTCTGAAACCTTTGGATTGATAAAGTTCATAATACCACACCAGAATAAAATAACAACAAAAAATACAAGACAATCAATAGATTATCTTGTAAAGACAAATCTGTTTTTACTTACATGTATGAAATTTCAT
>JAUEMM010000004.1 GCA_030441635.1 Wolbachia endosymbiont of Tyrophagus putrescentiae | reverse complement strand
AATTTGGGAGCAACGACTTGATGATGTGAAAAAAGAAGGCGAAGAAAAAGGTAGAGAAGAAGGTAGAGAAGAAGGTAGAGAAGAAGGCATCCAAATCGGAGAGGAACGTGGCAGAGAGGAAGGCAGAAAAGCAGAGAAAATTGCGGTGGCAAAAGCGATGCTTGCTGACAAAATGGACATTAATATTATTGCTAAATTTACTGGATTATCTGTCGATGAGATAGAAAAACTTCAATAGTTTTATCAAAGCAAGGATTGATCTTATCTGTAATGACACAATTTGCAACCTACTAACAATATAAAAAATTTGCAAAAGTTAATTGTTAGCTGTAGTATATTTAATGAAGAGTTTTAACTAAATTAATGCCATCTGTTACTTTTATATTACCAGACGGAAGCAAAAAACATTATGAGGCTGTGGAAGGTGAAACTTTACTGAATTTAGCTCATAGAAGTGATCCAGATTTGCTTGAAGGAGCATGTGAAGGTTCTCTTGCATGTTCAACTTGCCATGTGATTGTTGACCAGAAGTTTTATGATATTTTAGAAGAGTGTAATCCTATATCTGATGAAGAAAATGATATGCTAGATTTAGCTTTTGGATTAACAGAAACTTCAAGGCTTGGATGCCAGATTAAGATCACTAAAGACATTGATGGTATATGTGTTACAATACCAAGAAGCACGAGAAATATATCATTAGACAAGCACGGCGATGAGTATGCGTAAAGCCTTTATTTATTTGATTATCTTTTTTTTCTTATTTATCCCTATAGCATATGGGGGCTTTTGGTATTTTTCTGTATTGAAAGCAAAAAGTTTTTTAGTAAAGGTTGTATCTAATTTTACTGATAAGGAGCCTGAAATTTCATATGAAATAAGGGGTTTTCCTTCTCATCTAGTCTTTCGTATTAAAAATCTAGAAATTTCTGGCGGACAGTTAGTTATTTTACCTGGGGATTTACTAGTAAAAAATAGGTTATTAGATAGATCAGTGTATATTTACACACCGAATAATCAAATTGAGGCTACGATCAATAACAACAATATAAAATGTAGTACGAACGAAAAAAACTTTTTTACTGTAGAATTAAATCGTTTACCGTTTTTATTACGGTTTGATAAAGCTATAAATTATGTAAATGCCATTGAGTACGAAGATTATGGGCTAAAATGTGACATTATACCTGATCATGGAATTAAAAAAAGTATCGTAACTGAAGTTGATAATAATGCTAACCATGTTCGATTTGACTTTAGAAAGGAAGCCAATGGAAATTTAAAGTTAGGGACTGATTTGTATATGTACCGCTTTAAAGATATGGTAAGCCCAAAAAGTTTTTTAAATGTAGATGTTAAGTTTGGCTCTGAGTTTATTGGTGATATCTCAGCATCTAAGCTTAATTTAAATCTGGAGAAGTTTTTAATTCGTAATGATAGTTTTTCTTTTACTGCAAATGGTAAAATACAAGATTATAATTTAGTCACACTTGCATTTAAAAATCAGATTAATGTAGATATATCAAACTATAAAGAACTAGTGTCACGTATGATTGATAATGACTCCAATGCACGTGCATTACAAGAATTGATATTTTCTCTTTCAGAAAAAAAGATCAATGGTGATATTCAATTTACAATCAGATATGATGATGATTTTGGTTCTAGCTTCATCGGAAGCTTACCTGCTGCAGATTTTATAGAAAAACTCAACGAGATTACTCAGAACAGAGACAAAGGTTAGTTTTTTGCATTGTTATATTAGTAAAAATTTTTTAAATCGAGTTTGATGTTTTAATTGATTTCAACTAACATTATTACAGCCTAGCAATTTGATAAATTTTATGAATGACCTAAACATTAGACCAGTATTCCTCGATTATCAATCTACCACTAAAGTGGACCCTCGAGTATTGGATGTGATGATTCCTTATTTTAATGAGTTTAGCAATCCACATTCTCGAAGTCACCAGTTTGGTTGGAGTGCTGAGGAAGCAGTAGAGAAGGCTAGAGGATATATAGCTAGTGTAGTAAATGCAGACAATAAAGAAATAGTTTTTACTTCAGGTGCAACTGAGTCAAATAATATGGCAATAAAAGGAGTGGCTCACTTCTATGAGAATAAGGGTAATCATATAATCACTGTTTGTACGGAACATAAATGCGTTCTCGATTCTTGTAGGCATTTAGAAAGTGAGGGGTTTAAAGTAACTTATCTGCCTGTTCAACAAAATGGTATTGTGGATTTGTTGAAGCTTGAAGCAGCAATTACTGATAAAACGATCTTAGTGTCAGTAATGATGGTAAATAATGAGATAGGAGTAATTCAGCCCATAAAAGAAATTGGTGAAATATGCAGGAAACACAATGTGTTTTTCCATACTGATGCAGCTCAAGCGTTTGGGAAAATACCGATTGATGTCAACAAAATGAATATTGATTTAATGAGCATTTCTAGTCACAAAATTTATGGGCCAATGGGGATAGGTGTACTATATGTACGCAGGAAAAATCCTCGTGTTAGGTTAGTACCTTTAATCAATGGAGGTGGACAAGAGAGAGGAATGCGGTCCGGAACAGTTCCAACACCGCTTGCAGTTGGCTTTGGTGAAGCGGCACGAATTGCAAAAGAAGAGATGGCAGAAGAAGCAGTAAGGTTGAAGGAATTTAGAGATATCTTATATCACAAAGTAAAGGAAGCTTTTCCTGATGTTGTATTAAATGGCGACTATGAGAATAGCATTCCAGGTAACCTTAACATAAGTTTTCCTTATGTTGAAGGTGAATCAATCATCATGGCAGTTAAGGATTTAGCAGTTAGCTCAGGTTCTGCCTGTACTTCTGCATCTCTTGAGCCCTCTTATGTTATACGTGCATTGAATAATGGTCACGATCTTGAGCACTCATCAATTAGGTTTGGTTTTGGTAGATTTACCACTAGAGAAGAAATTTCATATGCTGTAGAACTTATTATTAACAACATTGGTAGATTACGTGAAATGAGCCCATTGCTTGAAATGGTACAGGAAGGAATAGATTTAAGTACTGTAAAGTGGGATGCTCATTAGAAAAGAATATGAAATCAGACAAAATTTTTTATATTATCGGTCTTATAAGCATAACTTATTCTTGCCATGAATGATTTTATTGATAAAATATAATTTAAAGTTACTAAAAAGTTAGTATAATTATAATACTAATGTAATTTATATTATTAATATTATATAATTTTAAAAAAATTACATTATATATACTCTATTTGTTAATATGTTGCTTTGAGGTATATAGAAATTAATTTAGTTAGTATATAAGAAATAAGGAAGGTTATGACAATAATATCATTAAACAATTTAGATAGTACAGAAATAAAGAAAGGGTTGCTTGATATGATAGCAAGAACTATAGAGAACAATTCTTGGACGCAGGCTTATGTTGCTGAGCTGTTGGGAATTGATCAGCCAAAAGTTTCACAAATTAAAAATGGTAGGACTAATGGCTTCTCTTTAGAGCGTTTATTGGTTTTTCTTAAAAAGTTAGGACACGAGATTAGTATTTCAATAGAGGAAAGTCAAGTGCTAGGATCTACAGCGGAAAAAGTTAAGCACGAGGCGGAATTTTGATTATAAAGTTGACATCTAAATTTTCTGTTGTATATTATAAAGCTTACAAAGGTAGTAATCATGGCTGAATTTATTATAGAAAAGTGTATAGAACAAGTTAGTAACCATTTTAAATTGGCTCTATTAGCAAGTCAGAGAGCACATGACCTAAGCACGGGAGCGGGTCAAACATCTAAAGTAGGAAAGCATAAGAGTACTGTGATGGCTTTATGTGAAATAGCAGAAAAGAAAGTAAGTGTGAATGAATTATTTAGCCTCTTGGTAAAAAGATGTAAAGAGTATAGCACAGGAGGCGTGAAGGATGTTAATGAGGGTAAGTTAAAAAAGCTGTTAGACTTTTCTTTAGGTAATATTACAGATTCAGATACTCAGAGTGATGGCAGTCAATAGCTAAACTTTTGAGTAGTCTGATGGTAGATAAAAAAAACCTGCTAAGGATACATGACCTTACAGTCAATGATGTAGAAAACTTGGTTGCATTAGCAGATAGTTATATCAGTAAAAAAGGCTCTGATGAAAAGATTCTGCAGAATAGAGTGGTAGTTAACTTATTTTTTGAGAACTCAACACGTACACTTGCGTCCTTTGAAATAGCTGCAAAGAGCCTTGGTGCTGATGTTGTAACTTTACCAGTGAAATTTTCTTCTGTAAACAAAGGAGAAAGTTTAAAAGATATGGTGAAAACACTCAATGCGATGGGCTGCGACTTTATGATAGTCAGGCATCAAACGGGCGGTATTATTGATACTTTTGCACGATACGTGAAATGTCTGTTGATCAATGCGGGTGATGGTAGTAATGAACATCCTACACAAGCGCTTGCTGATTATTTTGTAATACGTTGCTACAAAAAACACATAAAGGATCTGAAAGTTGTAATATGTGGTGACGTTTTACACAGTCGGGTTGCAAGGTCAAACATTAGGTTACTCAAAATGCTTGGAGTAAAAATAACTTTAGTTGCTCCTCCTACTTTGGTTTGTAAACATTTTTCTGAAGTAGATTCAGTACACTATTCATTGGAAGAAGGTATAAAAGATGCTGATGTGATCATGCTATTAAGACTACAAACAGAGCGCATGAATAATAGTAATTATATTCCCTCAAAGAAGGAGTACTTTCATTTATATGGACTCGACTCAGAGAAGTTATCGCATGCAAAATCAGATGTAATTGTCATGCATCCGGGACCAGTCAATAGAGGGGTGGAGATTGGTAGTGATATAGCAGACAATGTAATTTTGCAACAGGTGGAATCTGGACTTGCAATGCGCAAGGCAATCCTACATTACTATAGTTCTTAATAGTAAACTTGTATGAAAATATTAGTAACAAACGACGACGGTTTTAAGAGCGAAGGAATAAAGCTGCTAAAACAAATTGCATTAAATTTTGCATCAGAGGTGTGGGTGGTAGCACCGGACACTGATAGGAGTGCATCTGCAAGGTCTTTGGGTTACTTTATCAAGCAGTCTATTAAGGTTAACCAGCATAACGAGAGAGATTTTAGTGTATCAGGAACTCCTGCTGATTGTGTAATAATTGCATTGCATAAAATTATGGATGAAAAGCCGGATTTAATATTGTCTGGAGTAAATTTTGGGTCAAACGTTGGAGATGATATTTGTTATTCAGGAACAATAGGTGCAGCTATGGAAGGTGCTGCAAGATCTATACCATCTATAGCGTTAAGCCAAATGTATAAAAGCAGTGATAGAATGAGTTGGCACAATACAGAAATCTTTGCACAGGAGGTGATATTGAAGCTGGTAGAGATTGGGTGGCCGAAAAATACAGTAATGAATATTAACTTTCCTGCAACAGAAAAAGTCAAAGGTATTGAGTTCACAGGACAGGGAAAGTATAAAACCGACTGTGATGTCACTTTGCGTGAAAATTCGGATCGCTCTTTAAGTGTAGGATGGAATCGAAGTGACCTATCAGGTAGTGAAAGTGTTGGTAAGGTTGAAGAGGGATTTATTACAGTAACACCAGTAAAATTAGATTTTACAGATTATGATACGTTAAACGTTATGAAAGACTTCAAGCTAAAATCAAAAAAATAGAAAATTTATATTTAATATCAGTTTTTTTGTATTAGTTCAGGTGAAATGATTTATTAGTATAATCATAAAGATTATTATTGTTGTTAATCATATGTTCACAGCACTGGATGTGTTCAATAGTGAATTATAGAAATTATATTCTTTAAAATTTAGGTAGAAATATGGTTTTGGCTGTAATTAATGGTAAAATTGACTCCCAGTATCATTTGAGTTAACATTTAGATATTCCATGATTAAAAGAGTTATGTTTATACCAATAACAGTTGCATACGGAGATGGAATTGGGCCTGAAATAATGGAGGCTGTGCTTTCAATACTCCGCGAAGCAGAAGCAAAAATATCAATAGAAATTATCGAGATAGGTGAGCGTGTCTATAACAAAGAGTGGTCTCATGGCATCTCCCCTAGTGGATGGGAGTCTATAGAAAGAACAAAGATACTCTTAAAATCTCCCACTACAACTCCTCAAGGAAAAGGCCATAAAAGTCTAAATGTTGCCCTCAGAAAAAAACTTGGGCTATATGCAAATGTAAGACCATGCATATCATACTCTCCTATCGTAGAAAATAAATTTGGTAAGTTTGATGTTGTAATAATACGTGAAAATGAGGAGGATGTATATACTGGTATAGAACATAGGCTAACGGGTGATTCTTATCAATGTACAAAGATTATCACCAAGTCCGGTTCAGAGAAAATATGCAGGTACGCTTTTGAGTATGCAAAAAAACATAATAGAAAAAAAGTAACTTGCCTAACCAAAGATAATATCATGAAAATGACTGATGGAATCTTCCATGCAGAATTTGACCGCATTGCAAAATATTACCCTAATATACAGTCAGAACATTACATAGTCGATATTGGCATGGCAAAAGTTGCAACAGAGCCAGAAAACTTTGATGTTATAGTCACAGAAAATTTGTACGGTGATATACTATCAGACATCGTAGCTCAGACTTCAGGATCTGTTGGATTAGCTGGAAGCAGTAACATTGGCAATGAATATGCAATGTTCGAAGCTGTGCACGGTTCAGCTCCCGATATTGCAGGAAAAAATATTGCTAACCCCTCTGGGCTTTTAAACGCCGCAGTACAAATGTTGGTACATATAGGCCATGTTGACACTGCAAAGCTAATTTACGATGCATGGCTAAGAACTTTAGAAGAAGGTATACATACTGCTGATTTGTACAATAAAAAAACAAGTCAAAAAAAAGTGGGTACCTCCGAATTTGCAGAGACAATCATAGATAATCTAGGTAAAAAACCAGAAGTATTACCTGAGCTTATAGTTAGCGATATCACAGATGAGAGAATAGTGAATAAGATACAAAATGACTATACAGAAGACTATAAAACTAGAAAATTAATTGGAAGTGATGTAACTCTTGCCTGGAATCAGACAAACAACTTCAATCAAGTAGTAAATTTATTTGAGTCACATAAGATGCAGATTGTGTCAATATACATGAAGGGGTTAGCCATTTGGCTAGGAAGTTCTAAGTGCAATAGTGATCAAATAACTTGCAGATTTGTTACAATTGATGAAAAACAAAATATTTCAAATAGCGATGTAAACGACATACTTGCCATATTTGAAGAAAACAACTTCGACGTTGTAAAAATGGAAAAATTATACACATATGATGGAAAAATGGGTTTCTTTCTGTAATATGATTTAAAAATGCCTTTTAGTACCTGTGAATCAAGTTTTTCTAAGGCTACTCTGGTCTTTTTAGGACAATATTGAGTATATGATTTAACAAAAGTTTTATCATCAGACTAGCCTACTCTGTTACTCTTTGATGCTTTGAAAAATCTTTATTTTCAATTCTATTATTTAATTCTAATTTTATTATATTGTTAATCTTCTCAATATAATCAATATAATCCCCATATTCATTATCAGTGTAGTATTCACCAGATTCTTTCTTTTCAAGGAAAAGATCTCTTAACTTAGCTAAATCAGAGTCCTGATCATTACTTAACACAATATTCTTTTCTATATAGCTCAAGTCTGAAAACAATAAGCTCACTGTTAATAAATCCTGGGTATCAATGTCCGATAAATCATCTAGATTATCCAAAACTCTAAATACCTTTTTCTTATCCTGTGCAACCTTTTCATCCTCTTCTATGAAAAATTTTCTGTCACCAACGAGTTTCTCACTTAAAGCATTATCAACCTTAATAAAATCAGCATCCTGTTTGTCAATATTATCCAGTAACATATCCATTCTTGCTCTACGCGCATTTACTACATCATTATAGTCATGGAGTATTATATTTTCATCATCGTCTTGCTGTAAACCATAATAACCAAACCCTTTAAAATTTCCCTCTTTATTCTTCATTACCTTCTCCAGCATTATCATCATTACTTTGTCTAGCCTTAATAGTCTCTCCGCTTTTTCCAGCTTTCTTCAGATTTCCTCCTTCTTCTGTACCTAAATTTCTCTTTACTGTCTCATTTGATTCAAGAGCTTGCTTATCATCACCCTTCTTGCCTCTTGGCAATTTAGCTTTTTCACCAATCGTATACTCATGAAGCTTCTGTAAGAAGTCTTTTCTGTATACCTTTGCTATGTAAAACAGGTTATCCTTATACTCTACTTCCCCTGTATAAAGCTTAAGTTTGTCTTTTTTACTTTCTTTCGTAATAGAATTCATACCATGCTCTAAACTAAATTCCATAGCATCTTTAAGCGTATAGCCTAGATGTGATCCTACATAACCTTTATAATAATTTAAGTATTTATCAAATTTCCTGTAAGTGATATTATCTGGATCAACTTTAAATGCTTTAAAAATTCTGTCCTCAAGCTCAGGAATGTCATTTTCAGGTGAAGTGATAAGTTTCGTTGCATCGATACCAACTCCAACCACTTTTTTAATCGATGTAGGCAATATTCTTTCACCTACCAACTTGTTTATACCCCTACCCATAGACTCTATTCCAGCATGTAATCCATTTTGTATTAAATCTTTAGGTAAAGAAACAAGGTGCATTAACCTCGCATCCTCTGTATTGAAAAGTTTTCTTGAAAGCCATCCTGGTAAAGAAACTTGAGATAATATACCACCGTTTCTATACATACTGGATATTGTGTAAACGCTATATCCTCCACCAGCAAAATTTGAACCCAATTCTTGTACAAGTTCGCGCAAAGAAAACATTAAAAATGATAACAAGAAGAAGATAAATATTCCTTTTAAATCAAGTAAATCACCTCTCTTTATATCCTGCACTCTTTGATAATCACTATTGTCCTGATAGTTTTCATGAAAATCTATCAGTTGACAGTTTGGATTATTTTCTATCAATTCTCTCACCAGAGATACTACTCCCCTCTTTAAATTAAGATCTAAAATTTTATTCCTATATTCCCCTATTACTTGTTTATATTTATTACATACGCCACCACCTCTTATCTTACACCACTCCCCTATTTTTCCTTCTATATTACTAATAAGTAACTGCACTTCTAACTTTTCTAATGTATGCGATAAGCTATTTGCTAGACGTGCAAGATCTTTCAAGTTCTCATCACATGATTTATTAATTACAATATCACCCTTCTCTATATAATGATCAGCATCAGGAAAAGGATTAAAGAAAGGATAATCTATATATCGAAATCCCTTGTTTATATAACTAGGAGGAATAGGAATATATCCAGCCCCACCAGTAAATTTTAACGAACCTTGAGCGTTGCCTACATTTTCTGCACCCATTACATTCTTGTCTATATTAGAAGGGGTAACAGAGCCAAAAGTATATGGAACAAAAATTTGCGCTGGAGTCCAGGCAAAGAACTTTTTGTTAAGTAATAACGGTATTCTTACTTCCAGCCATTTATTATAACAAATAGTAAAACCTAATTGCTTATAAAATACGTCCATTATAAGTGCACCCAACATCGATAATAGAGCAAATATCATTATTGACTTAAAGCAAAAACTCATACAGAATTTTATCCAGCCTTCAAAAAGACTCCTCAATTGAGAAAACAAAATAGAAATGAAGAACAGTGGCATTATGGCAATCAAAAAAGCTACGCCAACAAAACCAGAAAGAAAGATCACAAAAGCATATAAACACAGTAAGAAGTATAAAATAATTCCTATAAGGATAGTTGGCACCATGAGAAGACTTGTAAACGGTTGATAGAAAAAGAATGCTGCAAGCTTTTTCCAAACTGAGTAAGCAAAGAATTTATCCCACATATTCTCCATAAAGCTGAATAATGTATTAGTATTCGCATTAGGAGAGAAATTAGCAATCACTTTTATCAGATACTCAAGACCATCAACAAACAAAATGAGAAAGTGATTATAAAAAAATTCGAAACTACCAGGAGATATCAGCACTACCACTAATGTAAATTTCATCATTCTAATAAGTAAATCTTGCTTAGTTTCTTGAATCATACCAAAAAGGTATAGAAGTGATGAAATCACTAAAAATAGGATCAGTAAAGAAATTACAAAGTTATGAAAGCTTGTATTTTTTTCTGCTATATTTTTAAACATTTCTTGTGCAACACCAAGATTGTTATCACTATTAGGGCAGCTTTCTTTTTTATGAATCAACAAAGTGCATTTTAAATAATTATAAATGTAATCAAAAATTGTACCACCACCAGGCTTATTAACTCCACTTAAAAACTCAAAAGCATAACCACCAACATTATCAAAATAATATCTATCTAATATTTTGACATATATTCTCCAGCCTTTTTCTAATTTGATAATGTTACAGTTATTATCTTGCATTTTTGTATCACTGTTGCGTAATTTAAAAACTCCGTCTCCACCTTCTGCAACAGACTTATAACCTAGGTGTATTGTTGGAGATATAGGATAACGCATGTGCTCTAGGGTATCATTTGGATCTGAATCACCAGGCCTTTTAAATAAGAAATAAGCACCATAACCATTTGTAAACCAGCATGGAGCACCTCGTAATCCTGTATCGCTACTATTCTCTTCAATATTATCACAATTTACAGTACAACTACCACGACTTGATATTCTTCCTTTACTTTTACTATAATCACTACAAATCAAATCAAATCCCGGTATTTTATTATCTTCCCCCCTATTTTCAAACTTAACTTCATATCTCAATTGCTCCAGCTTCTCGAGATTTAAATTATTTGATTTTGATTCTCTAGCATTATCCTGAGCCCACGATGCCCATGCACCATTTATTCTGACTACTAAATCATCTCCATTAGTTTCTAATCCTGTATCTTTCCATCTTACCACTTGATTAGATTGAAACCCAAAACTCAGCTCACTAGTTTCAGGATCTATAAACGCCCCATCTCTTGCAGTAAATTCTTCTATATTATCACTGTCAAAATGAGCACTAACTGCTACAGGCTTAGGACCAAAATAGTCAGCAGATATACATCTTGGAAAAGGCATCTCGCCCAGACTACAACCCACTACTAATAAATAAGTTGTAAAAAGTAATACTCTAAACCAATTTTTGCTTAAACGCGACTGCATACTCACATCTTCTCTACATATAAAATTTCTAAATTTTACTTCAAATATATTTTCATCACATATCATCACCTTTCTTTTCATTGTGGAGAGTTAATTTCTCAGAGCTCCCTCGTTTCTCGGGTTCGGAACTTTTATCTGATTTAGGATCACCTTTATCTCGTGAAGTTTGACCTTTAAATACCAAATTAGCCGAACTTCTATGTCCCATTCCTTTGACTCTGCTTATCATCCTTTGGGTCTCATCATCAAGTCCGATAGTTGATAAAGCACCTTGAGATATTCCACTAGCAACTCGACTTACACTACCTACAACTCCCCAACCAGAACTGAAAATCTGTTGTGCAATACTTTCTGATGCATATGCAAAGGTCTCCATTGCACTTGCAATTATTAGATATATAAATACTTGAACTAAATCAATAGGTAGTGCTGCAAAGTACCCGCCACCTTTTACTCCATTATCTAGTGCAACATCTACCCCAGTGCCAGCGCCATACCCAAGAGGTAATATTGACTTCATAATACAAAAATCATACCCTTGTAAATCTATGCTAATCAAACACTGATAACACGCAGAAAAATTAGTGAGATTATACAACACTGAATACATCAACTGATTTAAAAGTGATAAAGATGAAAATAAAATTACTGGCTGCACTGCAATATGAGCAAGTGTCTTTATCCAACCATCAAACAAACTCTTGGTTTGTTGAAACAAAAGAAACGCAATAAATAAAGGTGTCAATGAAAGTAAAAACCCACACAGAACAACTGCTATTACATATCTTAGTATTGCAGAAAGTATACATTTTAAAAACACACCTGTAGCATAAAGTATTACCAAAAATGCCATAAAGCCAAATGGACCAGCAAGCATAAGCGATAAAAATTTCAGCCACGTCTCTCCTGTAAATAACACCCCTACTGTTAAATCTAAGAATGCAAAATTTTTACCTCCCTCTCCAACATAACCAGCAAAACTATTAACTAAATAATTACTTCCACCAATAAAAAGCATAGACAACTTTTCACCAAAAATCTCCCAACTTCTATCACTGAAAACTAGAGCTACAAACGCTATTTTTATCATTCTTACAATAAAATCATACTTACTTAACTGTAACATTCCTAACATGTAACCCATAACAGAAAATATAACATATAAGATTAGTAGTGCCCTTACTCCCTGTATTAGACCCTTCCTATATCCTTCATATAAATCTTTAACAGTACCTCCAACAGTACTACCCTCAACATTTGTATTGTTAACATTACTGTTTGTTCTTTCTGGTGCTATATATTCAAATATCATATTTACAGTTGATGAAATGAAATCATTAACTTTTTTATTCACAAATAGACTCACAGTGTATTTATTATCTTGATGGTACTTTCCATCCTCATCTACAATATCTTCCTTATGGATGTTTGTCATATCAATGCCAAAATATACTTTTTTGGATTGATCATCATTTAAGCCTTCTCCATCTATGACGTACATACCAGAATCTTTCGTTAGCTTAATTTTACCCAAATTTCTAGTTCCTTCATCTATATTTTTTACTTCATAAAAGTCAGAAATAGGGGTATTACTGTCAGGAAATTCATCTCCAAAATAAAGATAAAGTTTCTCACCATTGGAAAATTTACAAGATTTCTCTACCTTAACATAATAGCCACCACGCATATTACGATAGTTACCATAACCTGCTATTGCTAGCATAACACCGCTACCAGGTTGCACATTATCTACTGTGTATTCATGACCTAATTGTAAAGAAAAATCCTTAAAATTCTTACTAGTTATTTTCGAACACTTTTTATTTCCTTCCGATTCAGGAAGACATTGAGCACCCTGAGCTTCATCTTGCACATCAAATCTATCGTCTTCAGGAGTATTGTGATAATCAATACTAGAAGCAATTTTTGCTACAAGAGCCTCAGCCCAAGCTTTCTGGTTATTATTTTCATCTAATGATACACTTTCCCTCTTGCTTTCAAGCCTCTTAAAGTAAGAATACATGTCACACTTACCTTCTTTCTCATACTTTTCGTACCTTATCGAGGAGACGCAGTTATCTCTTTGTTTATCTGTATTTAGATTGTAACATATGTTTTGTAGGTAGCAATTTAACTCATAAGCAGAATATTTTTTCTTCTCATCTTCCTCATCTTGATCTAGGCCAACTTTGGTGCGACGTAAATCCAATAATGCACCATCCATCCACGAAATTTTTTTATCAACATTAAAATACACCTTATTGTCATAGGGAGTATACCCATTTCCAACTAAAATATCATAAGAGCTCGCATTTCCAATTTTATTTTTCTCTAATAAAGGAAAACTTTCTTTTTTTCTCTTATTATCATAAAAATCTCCTCCTCTACATATATCTTGTGGAGTAGCTTTGTTTTGCTCATTGATCTCGCTAGTTTTATATAAATTACCGTCCAAAGTTACATACTTTAATTTCTTACAATCAATAGCCATACGTCTTGGCACTAAATGAAAGATTAGTTTATCCCCAGGATTAACTTTAATTTTAGCATCAACATAGCGTCTATTACTCGATTTTCCACTTTGAACGAATCCTTTACCTCTACATAACTCTTGTCCATCAAGACCAAACTTATTTGTTAATTTATCACCATCAATATGTTCAGCTAATCCGTAATCTGGCAATGAGCCATCAGAACAAAACACAGCAGGGACTAAGACCTCTACTGGATTTATATCCTTCTTATAAGGACAAAAATTGATTGATCCATCAATAGTAAACTTTATTTTTTCACCTTTACCTATCACTTGATCTGAATCAATCCAATTAATCCTTTTGCCTTGATGATTTATGATATTATTATCATTTTTTCCCACTGGTACGTCAACATTTACATTAGTATTTCTGCTCTGCAACCCAGGCTCAACACAATCCATAGTGCAGCTAGTTATTACAAAACATAATATTAGCAACAGTAGTCTTTTATCAGTCATACTTTCAACTCCCACTTGGCCTATTAGGTATCTGAGGAGTTTGACGTCTAGCAGATTGAGCAGGACCATCACCTCTCCTTGCTTTACTTTCATCATCAAAACCAGCAATTCCTAATATAGTCTGCTTGTATTCCTTGCCAGGATCATCTTGTACATAAGAACCAAACAACGTGTCAGATATTTCCGAAGAAGCATTGACTACAGCTTTCATAGCGTGACCTAAAATAATAAAAGCTATAATAGCAGCAATATTAGGCATGTATTTAGGAGCAAAAGCATAAAAAATACAAGGTTTTATGATCTTTAGATCAATTTCAATCACACACTTACTGCAAACCTCAATATTCAAAACTGAATATACTATATAATCCATCATTTGACTTATCAACGAAATAAAAATTAAAAGCACAACTGGATGAAGTGCAAACTTTGCCAAATACTTAATCCACTCTAAAAATATTCGTCTAGTATATTGAAATAAAACGCAAATTATAAATAAAGGAGCCAAAGAAAGCAGCAAAGCAATTATTGCAACAGATGTAATAAAAGAAAATAAAGCATTAAAAATAGATAATGACACCATTATTATACCCCAAATCATTAGACAAAAAGCTACAATACCCAAAGGACCATAAAATATAAGGGATACCATTACTAATACTGAATGCCATGATAAAAATCTATTTAATGGTAAATCTAAAAACTCGAAAACATTTGCATTACCACCCCTAAAATTAGCTATTTCCATTAACTGAGTTGGAGCATTAACAAATAGAGAAAATGCATTATTATAGAAAAAATTCCAACTACTATCTCGCAACAATTGAGCTATTATCCCTATTCTTATACATATAATCAAAAAATCATATATAGAAATGTGTGATAAGCCAAAGAAATAGTAGAGTGTATACAGAACTATATACAGTGTTAACAGTGCTACTATTGTAGACCTAATAGTGGTTGTTCTGTTCGATGCTATAAAACTTTCATAAAGTCGTCTTGTTGGACTATCCCCAGCATCAAAAAATTCACTATTATTGATTTTAGACCCTTTATAATTAGAACCAAAAAATGCTTCTTTTACTGCTTTATCAAAAAAATTATATATAGAACTAAAGGTTTTTACAGGCGGACTTTTAGTTCTTACATAAATAGCAAATTGACCCTGATTTTTATAGCCACAGCCGTGGTCTTTTATGCCATAATATATTGTACCTGCTCTTTCATTGAGTTGCTTTACTATTTTATCAATGTACTCAACATCATTCACTCTACTAATATCTACAGATATATCTTCTGAACTACCAGGCTTATGCCCTGGAAGGTCATTTGCAACATGTATATACAAACTGTTATCTGGATTTATAGTCTTCGTTACTCTAATATTGTAACCACCCTTGCCATAATTGACTAAATTAAAAACTAATTTTTCACTCCTAGAATAATTCCCTCTAATTCCATGATCATAATTAGTTCGTATACCATCTATATGTTCAAAACTTTCATCTTTTAATTCAACACTTAGTAATGGAATATAACTCTTCATTTCTTCACTCAATTCTTTCACTGCCGTAGCTATTTTTTCACCATCCTCTTGATTTTTAACACTTTTAAGGTTTTCTATTAATTTCTCCTTCCCAGTAAAAGATTCAACTTGTATACAATCAGACTCCCCAGTACTACATATTTTTCCACACACAGTATTCAAAAGATATGTATCTATTTTATCAGCTACACTACGAAGTTCACTGCAATCTAGTTTAATAGCACCTTCCACACTCTTCTTTTCTTCTTCTTCATTAATTGACCAATATTCTTTACCATTTAACCACTCAGCATAACCCACTAAATACTTATTAGGACATACACCATCGCTACAATCCTCTTTATTTAGTATTTTCGCAACATACTCCTTTTCTTGTTTACTACAACTCTCATCAATTTTTATGTGTCTTGTTTTTCCATCATCACTTTTACATATTTTACTCCCAATAACACTAAAACTAATCTTATCCCCACTCCTTAGATCAAACGGTAATGCATAAGATGACATGCCTGGTTTTACAAGAAAATCTTTATTTATCACACCTCCTTCAGAACAAAAATTAAGCTCAGTAGGTACTATATTAATGTCTGTTACTTTTGCCCTACCTGATATTTCAACACCTGAGTTAATCCACTCTTGTTTTTTGGCTAAAACCACTTCTAATTTTTCACGCACCCCTATATCTTGCGGCTGTATACAACCATCACAACCCGATAGAGCAAAAAGTGAGATTATTAACAAAAACCTTAGCATAATTATTAAGACTTAGGTTTTATACTTTCAGAGGATCCTCCATCAGACTTTCCTCCACCGCCACTCTCACCTTTAGAATCACCACCTCCACCTTTAGAACTAGCACCTCCAATTTTTCTAGCAACAGCACCGGCTATTGAAGCAGTACCACCGGCTGCCATTTGAGCCGCAGAAATAGCCTTACCTACTAGTTGCCCAGGAGTACTACCTGACCCTAATGCCGCTCTATGATTACCTGCAAGCTCAGCAGCCATTTGAGGAAGAACATTTAAAAAATGATAGAAGAGAAGTAGTATTAGAGATAGCTTTAATAGCTCTCCAACAAGAGAATCTTCAAATTCTATATATGTAAAGTCAAACAAGCCAAGAATACTACCTTTCACAAAGGTATAATTTTGTAAAGCACACGCAAGAGTATTCGGATTACTTTCACACCCATTACCTTTTAACTTAAACCACTGCTTTTTTTGGTCAAATATTGTCAAATTCTCTTTCTCAAAACTTAGACCCTTATAGAAAATTTTATCACATGCTACAAACATAAAAGATAAAAACGAGAAAAGAATAACAGGATATAAACTATATGTAATCAATTCTCTAAGCCATCCATCAAAATATCCTTTTGTAGCTTGAAATAAAATCATAGGAATAAATAGTGGCGATAAAATAACAATTACGCTCAAAGCAATCAAGGATAATATAAAGACATAACATATCCATAAAACAACCGCCATCATCAAAAATCCCATCAATATAGCAACTAATGCTATTAAAATCTGTCCGCCGGCAAAAATAATTCCAAAAATTGAACCTGCCACTAGCAATGCAGGAGCTGCACCAAATAAAACTGTTAATGTTGCTACACCTCCTGTACCAATTTTTCCACCAACTCCTTCTAGAGGAGCACCCAAATAAAACAATAACCTACAATCAAGCCTATCCCAAGGGGCAAGGTAAGCAAAATCCTCGTTATAACTTTTTGCTTCATAATTACATATATTTTTACTTTCAGATGATGCTTTCAATACTATTTCTGATAAACCATTCGATAAACGTGTTAGCTCCCCGTAGTAATGAGACATAGCATTGCCAGTAGTCAAATATACCACAAAGGCAAACTTAATTATTAACATGTATACCTCTTGTGGGTTACGCACTCCCCCAGAAATCGCTTTCATAGCAAATAGCATCAGAGCTAGAACTAAAACAACAGTTACAGTAGCTTTAAGCCTTTTCTGCGCTACAGAGAGAAAGCTTTTACCATCTGGTGATCCTCTGCCTGCAACCAAATTATCCAATGATTCCTTTACACATTGCACTACCATAGAGGTAATAGGAAGAGGAGATAATGACTGAGTACCGGCTTGGTCATAGCAAGCCCCTGAAACATAACTTCCAAAACATCCTTTATTATTATAACCTTGAAAAAGGTACCCGTCTTTTTCACGTTTTCTTATCACAGTTTTATAATCCTCCTGACTGCTCAAAGAAACTTCTTTAATTGTACCAGTATTCTTGTTTTTAAATTTCATTATAGACTTTTCACACATAGGAGCTTGAGGCTCAGGAGGCAAATCTGTACAACCTATATTAACTCCTCGTGGCCAAACAGTTCCAACACCTTTAATGCTATCTAGCTCTACACATAACCTACCCACTTTTTTCACTGCTTTAAATGTTGCACTATATATACTAGCGCTTTCCCCAGCCTTTAGAACCTTACAGCCAAGACCACCATCAACACGCGGCCATATACTTTTAGTTACATATTCGAACTCTTTTTCTCTTATATCAAATTCACTAATTTCACTAAGGACACTTCCAAATGTTAAAGGATTCCTAAAGCAAACTTCTATGTAATCACTGTACTGAGTACTGTTTTTCGGCCAATAATATTCTTCTGTTGGCTGGCTATCAGTAAAATTTAAAATATCTTTCCCTATCTTCCTTCCTTCATCTACCGATCCGTTACCTAAGCATTTTAAATACTCATCTTCTGTCTGATAATTTTTATTGACACATTTGACGTACTCTTCTCTTTTACTTGTAGACTGATTATCTTTGAATAAAAAATCTTTCTTTTTTCCGTCCTGATCACGTATAACTGGATGCTTTACAAAACTATGGTTACACACTATAAATGCGCCAACAGTTTTCCAAACCACTACAAATGCAGCAATCATCCCTGCAATAACTATGGCAGTAAAAAGACCAAGAGAAGAAACAAGCAAAGTTATTCCTGTCCATACCATACCAATTATAATAGGTATTGCAGCAAGAACTGCAGTAGTAGAAAAAACTTTACATTCTGGATTAGAAGCACGGCTGAAGCTACCTGTTGAATTCATTCTGCTAGCAAATTTTGCACTTTCACCACCATTAACAAAAGCATCAGTTGCAAAAGCAGGATATGAAAGCAAAAAATCTATATTCAACAAAAATACTGCAATTATTAATAATGATAGTTTAGTTTTAAACATTTTTTACCTTCTCACAAAATATAGGCAACCATATCCTTGGATCTTCGCCCACTTCTTTTAGTATATCATATAGTAATAAAACACTTTCTGCACGTCCAGATAATACATTAATTATATCATCCAAATCTTTAAGATCTATTCTAGCTACTACAGCATTTATTCCTTGTTTTACCAAAAAAAACCTAGTACCTGGATCAGTATGTTTTATTAGTATATACTCACGTTCAGTTAACATAAAGACATCTCGATAAACACTAGTAGCCTTTAAATTTGGTAAAAAGACCTGTGTCGCTGTTTGCTGTACAAGTGTATCACTAATAGAACTTTTACTTGCATCTTCAACACTTTGAGTAGCAAAAATCACAAAGGCATTTAATTTTCTTAGTACTTTTAACCAATCTTTGATTTTAGGCGCAAAAATTGGATTATCTATTAAAGCCCATGCTTCATCAAGCACTATCATAGATGGAGTGCCGTCCAAAGACATATTAATTCTATGAAATAGATAAATCAATACTGGACCAAGAGCAACGGGATCTTTCAATAAGCTCGCCATCTCAAAGCCAAACACCCTAGCCTTTGAAAAATCCAATAAATCTTCCTTGTTGTCAAATACTGCAGCATGAGAACCATTACCATGCCACATTGAGATCGACCCAGCTAAAGTATCAGGACCGGCAATACCTAAAAAAGGTACAAGATTACTCAATACTCTATCTTCCTTCTTCAATTTAAAATTTCCTCCAATTGCATCATTAATCCGCGCAATATCTTCAGAGGTAAATCTCTCATTGTACACTGAAATTAACGACTTTATCCACTCCATCAAAAACGTTCTGTTATCTGGGGTGTCTTCAAGCTGTAATGGATTAAAATTTGTTGCAGTTCTTGGCTCAATAACAGTGTAGATACCTCCAAGCGCTCTAAGAAAAATCTCTGCACCGCGGTCTTTATCAAAAAAGAATATGCGCGGAGAAAATTTCATCGCCTGGGCACATAAAAAATTCATCAAGACAGTTTTACCCGCACCTGTTGGGCCAATTATCATTGTATGGCCGACATCTCTTATATGAAAATTGAAGAAGAATGGAGTACCAGATGTAGTATTAAAAACTGTAACAGCATCCCCCCAATGATTGTTAAATTTATTACCAACAGGATAATTATGCTGAGACGCAAACCCAGCTAAATTAAGGCTGCTTATTGTGGACTTCCTTACTATATAATCAAAATTACCAGGAACTTGCGCCCAAAATGACGGCTCAAGATTAATCCTTTCCCTAACAGGATAAACACCGCAATTAGAAAGTTCTGATTCCACTAACGACAAAGCATTATCTAATGCCTTAGGGCTTTTTTCTATGCACAAAATAGTCAAATGATGCTGGCCAAATGCAACTTTACCGCTTGTTGCATCATCAAGTGCATGCGAAATTTCTGCTATCTGAGAGATAGCCTTATCTTCAGACTGTATCATCCGATTTTGTTGTATTTGCATCTTTGCAATTGCCATCTGTCTATTTATGAATTGGAAAGACTGCGTAATAATAAACTCGTGATCAAGTTGCAAAAATGTATCAAGCATTCCTGCAGAGGTATGATTTCCATATTCTTTAATGCTTACTATTCCGGCATATTTACTTTCATTATGAGTAATAACCTGTATCATTTTGCGTCCAAAAAACAGCCTATGTACTGGTAAATATTTTGATATTTCAGTACCAAGCGGAAATAGTGTATTAGTAACAAAACCGCAATTTACAATTCTAGATAAAAACTCCATGATTTCACAAAACAAACCATTAGGAGTCTCTTTAACACCAAGAACTCTAGGTCCATAATTTCTTAGGCTTGTTACTACACGATTTGTTGTTTCTTCCAAATCCTCATATATAGCACGCATATCACTTTCCCATGCATGCTTCGAAGTTACGTGCCCAAACTTCTTTAGTAAGTATGAAAGAAACTCAACTCCTTTTTTATCCACTCTACGAATGATTGTGATGTATAAATCATTTACAAATGACTTTTTAGTTGCATGCCTCTCTCTCCATTTTTTATTTACATGGTTAGCAAAAAAATTTGGTAAATCTTGACTTGCAAATTCATCAGAGAAAATATTTTTTTTTCTTCTAATAGTATGAAGATACAAGCCAAATGCTGGAGATGAAATACCCCTTAGCATCTGATTCCTAATATTATTTTGTATTGTCAGATCCTCATCATCAGCAGTCTCAAATGCAAAGCCATTCAGTTTAATAAACTTAACCAAAGAATTATCTTTTGTTAACAAAGTAGTACGATTCCAATAACAAGAGTAAGGAATAAATTTAGCAGCGTGAACCTCTTTATTTAGAGTAGATTTATTTTTTGATTGGATAGCTCTCAAGTTCAACATGATAAAACTTTAAGAAATATCATAAGAATTAGCACCATGATAAATACGATTCGAACATCGTGGACATTTCTGCATTTTTACCATAAACAACTCAATGAATAAAGGCTCTTTTGCAGAAGCTATATACCCAATACCATGTATTGTTGGTAAAAGCAAAAGAATAATTCTCAAATCATTCGTGTTAATAAAAGTTACCATACAAATCATAACATTTAATATTGCAAACATGTAACTTACACCAAAAAGCATAGCTGGTCTTGTTAGACCTTTAAATAACTGATCTGTTTGTATACTACCTGTAGACATATCCTAACTTTAAATGAAAACTTGCATATTAGTACTAATATTTTATTAAAAATTCATTGAAATTGATAGTATTTTTGATACGATTTGTTGATTAATATATATATAGAAATGAGCTGGCCTTTCCAAGAAGCAGAGAAAATATTACAAACATTTCCCGATAAAAAAGAAATAATATTTGAAACTGGTTATGGGCCCTCTGGCTTACCACATATCGGTACTTTTGGAGAGGTTTTTCGTACAACAGTCGTAGTTAATGCATTGAAAAAAATAGCTCCTGGCATCAAAACTAAAATCATTGCAGTGTCAGATGACATGGATGGTCTAAGAAAAATACCAGATAATGTACCCAATCAAGAGATGTTAAAGGCACATTTAAATAAACCCTTGACCATGATTCCAGATCCATTTGATACACATGAAAGTTATGGGCACCACATGAATTCGTTGTTATGCAAGTTCTTAGATTTATTTGAATTTGAGTACGAATTTAGAAGTGCTACAGAATGTTATAAATCTGGTATTTATGATGAGAAGCTCCTACTCTTGCTCAAAAATTACGATAAAGTCATGGATGTCATGCTCCCATCATTTCGGGAAGAAAGACAGCAGACTTATAGTCCATTCTTACCTATATGCCCAAATACGTCTCAGGTTTTACAAGTTCCGATTACTGAAATAGATACAGAAAAAGGAACAATAACATATGAAGGCATAAATAAAGAAAGAGTGACAGTTCCCGTCACAAGAGGAAAATGTAAGTTACAGTGGAAACCAGATTGGGGAATGAGGTGGTCTGCATTCGGAGTTAATTATGAAGCCCATGGAAAAGACCTAACCCCATCTGCTGCACTTTCTAGCCAAATATGTGAGATACTTGGCGAAAAGCCACCTATTTTATTCTGCTATGAATTTTTTCTCGATAAGGAAGGGAAAAAAATATCAAAATCAAAAGGAAATGGCATCTCAATTGAAGAATGGCTGACTTACGCACCCACAGAAAGTTTAGCTCTATACATTTTTCAAAGCCCAAAGAAGGCTAAGCGTCTATACTTTGATGTAATACCAAAATCAACTGATGAATATTTGGAATTTGTAAAACGCTATAATGAAAATGGTGTAGAAGATACAAATAATCCTGCATGGTACATTCATCAAGGCACAGTTCCAGCTATAGATACTTCAGGTATAAACTTTACCCTACTCTTAAACCTTGCAGCAGCTTGTAACGCTGAAAATAAAGAGATTCTTTGGGGATTCATTTCTACTTATGTACCAAATGTTACTTCAGAAAACAACAAGATACTCGACAGGCTTTCAGAATTCGCAGTAAGATACTACCATGATTTCATCAAGCCCATGAAGTCATATAAAACCCCCAACACAGAAGAAAAAGCTGCATTGCTAGCTTTAAAAGAAGCTTTACACCCACTGCCTGTCACAATAACCGCAGAAGAAATACAATCTCAAGTATTTTCAATTGGGCAAAAATATGGTTATAGTAACCTGCGCGATTGGTTTCAGTTGCTGTATGAAACGCTACTCGGTCAAAAAACTGGCCCTAGAATGGGATCTTTTATTAAGCTATATGGAATAAATAACACAATTTCTCTGATAGAAAAGGCAGTAAAAGGTCAGTTACATTGTATACTATAAATAATGTATGGAAGAAAAAAGTGTACATATTACTTCATGGAGCATGGCACGCAAGCTGGTGCTGGAGTCGTGTTACTCCGATTATTGAATCACAAGGACATAAGGTTTTAACACTAGATCTCTCTGGTCATGATACGACTCTAAAGGGAATAACACTGAAAACTTATGTGGATGCAATTACAACATTGATAAAACTTCAAAATAAACCTGTAATATTAGTCGGTCACAGCATGTCAGGGGTGGTTATTTCTCAATTAGCTGAAAATATACCCGAACATATTGAAGCACTAGTTTATGTTAGCGGTTTTATCCCAGTCAATAATGGCTCACTCGCTGACGAAGAAGAAAACTCTATAGTACAGAATGTCAGAAAGGAAACAATCATAGATGAAAAAAATAATAAAATTGTACTAAAGTCATCTCCGAGAATACAAGAATTATTCTACAATACATGCAAAGAAGAAGATGCCATCTGGGCAGTAAATAAACTTAACGCTCAACCCTTTTCTCCTTTTGTTGATAAAGTAACCTTGAGTGCTGAAAGATTTGGCGCTGTTGCTAAATTTTATATAGAATGCTTGAAAGACCAAGCAATTGACATAAAAGACCAAAGAAGAATGTATTCCAAAGTTAAGCCAAAAGTTTTTAGTCTAGATACAGATCACTCTCCTTTCCTATGTGCTCCAGAAGCACTGAGTTCAATATTATTGGAGCAAGAAATAATTCGAAGTTAGGCTAGTTCATGCCCAGCAAAGAAGAAAGCAACTTCCTTATAAGCATTCTCTAAGCTATCAGAGCCATGCACTCTATTTTCACTGATATCATCAGCAAAATCACCTCTGATTGTGCCTTTATCCGCTTGCTTTGGATCCGTAGCTCCCATAATTTTTCTATACTTACTTACAGCACCCTCACCGACTAATACTTGAACAATTACAGGACCAGAAGTCATAAACTCAACTAATTCTCCAAAAAAAGGTCTATCCTTATGGATTTCATAAAATAGCTCCGCTTGCTTTTTTGTTAGCCACATCATCCTTTGTGCTATAATTTTTAACCCAGCGTTTTCAATATATGAATTTATTTTACCTGTGATATTAAGTCTTACAGCATCTGGCTTTAATATTGAAAGTGTTTTCTCAACTGTCATTTTATTTTTTTATAACCTATAGGTTTCATTCTACTAAAAATCTTAATCCTATAAAAGTGATTTTTTCACTAGGCATAAAAGGCTTTCAGTTATATTATTAACTGATGGTTATTAGCAAGGAGGTTAAATGTCAGGTTGTTGCAACGGAAATGGTACTCAAAAATCACCTCCACAATATGTGGAACACATTAAATCATCAATTTTTTGTGGAACAAAGGGGTTTTTAACCTGTATCTTAGCTTTTTCATCTTGGTCATATTACAGCACATTTGATAAATCTAATCGTCACATCAATTTAAAAAATCAAGCTGAATATGCAACAAAAGAAAATATTATCCCGTTTCTTGAAATGACTATCATAGTGCCTTTCGTTTGTTTTGGTTTACCAACTACAGGCCTAGTACAATGTGCACTTATATGCGCTGCATTGATGATTACCACATGTTTTTTTGTTAGACATTTTCAATTACGTGGGAGATTGCTGAAGTATATAATTAGCTTTAGTGAAGAAGAAATAAAAAAAATAAGTGAGGCATTAGAGAAAGATACTCTACCTTATCTCATCCGCGAACCAAGCAATTCTTCTTATCTTGCTATACTGCTAGTTTTTCCATTGAAAGTTTTGCAAAGTTGCATATTACTTTCATTAGCTGTTGTTGAGCTCTTGGAAGCAATACCAAGTTTCTGTGTCGATATATTTTATGACAGAAGTTTTGAGTCAACAAAAAGTAATGTGCAAAAGTCAGGTCATTTGTTGTATGCCAGCGCAAGAAATGTTTTACCTCTTTCAAGATTTGATAATGTTGTAGCTGACTTTATAGGTACTCCTAAATCAACTTGTTGTGGCACTTAAATAAATGAGGAAAGCTGTAATTTTATTTAATCTTGGAGGACCAGATTCATTAAGTACAGTACGTCCATTTTTATTTAATCTTTTCTATGACAGGAGAATCATTAACTTACCAAACCCTTTTCGGTTTCTTTTAGCGAAGTTCATATCTGCTAGACGAGAGAGTACGGCACAAGAAATATATAAAGAAATAGGAGGCAAATCGCCAATTTTAAAGAATACAAAAATGCAAGCAGAAGCATTAGAGTCAAAGCTAAATTGTGATAAAAATCATGAATATAAAGTATTTGTCTGTATGCGCTACTGGCAGCCATTTGCTGAAGAAGTCATCAAAAGTATAAAACAATATAACTTTGATGAAGTAATTCTGCTGCCTCTATACCCGCAATATTCAACAACCACGACTTTATCATCCATTGAAAATTGGCAAAAGAGTGCTAAAAAATATGACCTAAAATGTCGTACAAAAGTAATTGAACATTACTATAATAATGAAGACTTCATATCAGCGCATTCAGAATTAATAGCTGCACATTATAAGTTAGCCAGTAAAATTGGTAAGCCTCGGGTTCTATTTTCAGCCCATAGCCTTCCCATTAGAGTAATTAAAAAGGGTGATCCTTATGCTTTACAGGTAGAAGAAAATGCAAAGCTGATAGTAGAAAAGCTAGATATTACTGATCTCGATTGGTCAATATGCTATCAAAGTAAAATTGGACCTGTAAAGTGGCTGGAACCAAGTACTAAGAGTGAATTATTACGTGCAAGAGCTGATAACGTACCAGTAGTATTATCTCCCATATCATTTGTCTCTGAACACTCTGAAACACTTGTTGAGCTTGATATGGAATATAAGCAGATTATAAAAGATGGCTATTACTTCCGTGTGCCAACACTTAGCGATCACCATCTGTTTATAAAATGCTTAGCTGATTTGTGCATCTAGAATGGTATTTCATCATCGCAATCGATTAGCTCATTCATTGAATCGAGGTTATTTTCTTTTTGCTTTACTTCTTCGTACTTATACTCGTCTGCTTTACTATCAGTAATAGGAGCACTATTTCTTGAATCTAAAAGCACAAGAGTACTACTGAAATTATATAACACCACTTCTGTTGTGTACCTTTCACCGCCATTTTGATCAGTCCACTTTCTTGTTCTGAGAGAACCTTCAATATACACCTTACTGCCTTTGCGAGCAAAATCCTTTACAATTTTTACTAACCCCTCATTGAAAACTACAATATTATGCCACTCCGTCTTTTCTGAGCGTGTTCCAGAAAATTTATCAGCCCAACTTTCAGAGGTAGCTATTGAAAAAGTAGCCATCTCTTTTCCATTTTGAGTCATCCTGACTTCTGGATCTTTACCTAAATTCCCAACAAGTATTACTTTATTTATAGTACCACTAGACATATATTAAAATAAATATACCATATTATTGTATATAAAACTGTATTTGTCAAATACTAAAGTTAACAACCATAGAGAACTTAATCAATAGAAACTAACGGCCTCTCTGATACATTAATTTCCCTTATGTCTACAACCTTGTCTTCATGATCAAATGAAACTTGTAGAGACTTGCTGCTATATTTTCTTCTACCCAAAAAATTAGCCTGTTTAATTCTATAAGAAGTATAATACCATACATTCTCATCAAATTGTGATACTAATGTTGGAGATCCTAAAAGGTGAACAACCTTTTCTTTATCATCGCCAATATTTATTTTACTCCACCGTTCAACGCTTACACCCGGCACTCCGTGATTATGCACAGTATGTGTACAGCTTATTATCACAAATAATAAAACAGAGGATAGTATTACTCGCATTTTTCCATTATAATTGGTAACTTACACTATACTAGTGATAAACTATCTAATGTCAATTTCTAATAAAGTTCATTTGACTGACTTGCAATATTGCTTAACATTAAATTAAAGGAGGTGCGGAATGTCATTGTTAGAATCAAAACCAATATATAAGCCCTTTCACTACCCTTGGGCATATGATGCATGGCTGCAGCAACAGAGAATACACTGGATACCTGAAGAAGTGCCACTTGCAGATGATGTAAAAGATTGGAAAACAAAACTTTCAGCAGCAGAAAAAAATCTATTGACTCAAATTTTCAGATTCTTCACTCAAGCTGATATAGAGGTCAATAACTGCTACATGAGGCATTATGCTAACATATTTAAACCAACAGAAATATGTATGATGCTTGCTAGTTTTTCTAACATGGAGACAATACACATCGCAGCTTATTCATACCTTTTGGACACAATTGGTATGCCAGAAAGTGAATATGAAGCGTTCCTCAAGTATGATAGCATGAGAAAAAAATATGAATACATGTTAGAGTTCGAAGAAAGCAGAAAACACGATAAAAAGCATATAGCAAAAACCTTGGCTGTTTTTGGTGCTTTTACTGAGGGTCTGCAACTATTTGCGTCATTTGCAATTCTGCTCAACTTTCAACGCTTTGGTAAGATGAAAGGTATGGGACAAATAATAGCTTGGTCTGCACGCGATGAAACTTTACATACCAACTCAATTAGTATGTTATTCAATACTTTTATTGAAGAAAATAACGAAATTTGGAACGATGAGTTTAAAGAAGAACTATATTCAGCATGCAAAACGATTGTTAGCCTTGAAGATGAATTTATTAGGCTTGCGTTTGAATTTGGAGCTGTAGAAGGTTTATCTGCAGATGAAGTCAAATGTTATATAAGATTCATAGCTAACAGGAGGCTCACTCAATTAAATCTTAACCCTATATATGATATTACTGAAAACCCACTTCCATGGCTAGATGAGATATTAAATGGAGTAGAGCATACGAATTTTTTTGAAAACAGGGTAACTGAGTATAGCCGTGCATCCACTCAAGGTACATGGGAAGAAGCTTTTAATGAGTAACATGCTAAAACAATGAAAGAAATTACAATAACTAAATCCATAATAGCAGAAAAAATTAATCAAGAAATAGGGTTACCAAAAGAAGATGCTGCTTTAATAATAAACTCTATATTAGATGAAATAAAAAACTGCTTACAAAAAGATGGAATAGTAAAGATATCATCGTTCGGTACATTGCTAGTAAATGAAAAAAGAGAGAGGCCTGGAGTTATCCCTAAAACATCACAAAAAGTAATAATCAAAGCAAGGAAATCTATTTCTTTTAAACCTTCAAGAATCATGAAAAAGTCAATAAACAATAAGCCTGATGAGTAAAAAGAAGCTATTCTACTCTATTGGAGAGGTAGCAAGAGAGTTAGATTTAGAACAGCACGTTTTGAGATTTTGGGAGAGTCAGTTTTCTCAAATTAAACCTGCAAAGTGCAAAGGTAGAAGACTATATGATCAAAACTGTATAGAAACTGTAAAAAGAATTAAACATATGCTATATGACAAAGGTTATACAATTAAGGGAGCACAAAAAGAGTTTATAGAAATTAACAATAATGCGGAATATTCCGAAAATCTATTGCAGGAAATGATTAACCTGAGGACCTATCTAGTAAATAAGATAGAAAGTATGTAATAGACTCTTATAGTAAATACTAACTGTTGTTCTTAGAATTGCGCTTGTAAGCAGCTTTTAAATATTTTAGAGCTAAAGCATCATTTTGTTCAATAGCAATAATTTGTTTTAGGTAAGAAATTGCCTTTTTCGTATTACCATTTAGCAGCAAAGTGTGGGACAATGCTAGCTTCACCAAATAACTGTTATTATTTGATAAATACTGAAGTGATTTCTCATAATTTTCTATTGCAGCATCTAATCTACCACTTTTATATAGCATTTCTGCCTTTAACTCATATAAATATGGATCATCCTGGGCTAAAGAATTTATTAGCTCAGTTGCATCGTCTATTCTCCCCTGCCGATAATATATTATTGCATTTATATATTTAGAATTACCCTGATATTTACTAGATAACATATGAATGGGAGTAAAAAAAGCATCCAGTTTCATCACTATGCGCTTGAATTTAGATAACTGCTCTGAGGTAAGCGGTCTTATTTTATTTTTCACCTTATAATTCTGCACAGCAAATAAACGTTTATCACTCAGCGGGTGAGTGCGGAAATACCACCCAGTAATTTCAGGTTCAATACTTTTAAAATAACTAAAAGCTTCTTTCATCCCTATATTATCATAGCCAGATTCGTCTAGGTATCTCAAAGCGTAGCTATCAGCTATACTCTCCTGCTCTTGGGAATAATAAAAAAATAAACCCGTACCTAGCGTTACACCACCGAGTAGAATTGCACTGGCAATTTGAGGATCAACAGCAATACCAGAAATTAATCCAAGTGCATAACTCATCATTGCTACTGACTTAAAATGATTCATAGCACTATTCATTTGTAATATATGTCCTGCAGAGATATGAGCTATTTCATGTGCTAATATTCCAAGCAAAACATAAGGTTCAGTAGAATAACGTAAAAGCCCTAAATTAATGAAAATACTCTCGTTATTCACTACAAAAGCATTAATAGAGTTATCACGCACAATAAGAACTTTTATTTTTTTATCATCAAGACCCGCAGCATGAAAGAGTGGTCGTGCTAACTCTTTTACTATAGCTTCCACTTCACTATCTCGAATAATGCTAGTAGAATAAGCATCATCACAATATATAAAGCAAAATAGTAAAATGAAAGAAACAGTTTTTAGCACTTATAGAAGCTTTTGTTTTTCTTTAACGTAGCTTATAAGCTTATCAATAGTCGTTAATTTTATTTGGTGTTGCTCAGCAAATTTCAAAAGTTCCGGCAGACGCATCATAGACCCGTCATCATTCACCACTTCACAACCTACAGCCGCACAATTTAAACCAGCTAACTTAGCTATTTCCACACTTGCTTCAGTATGGCCATGACGTGCCAAAACCCCATTCTCATTTGCAATAATGGGAAAAACATGACCTGGAGTAATTATATCACCCCCAGTGCTCTCAGGACTAACTGCTGTAAGTATTGTATGTGCTCTATCATCAGCAGAAACACCTGTAGTAATTCCATAACGTGCATCAATAGATGTAGTAAATGCAGTGTGAGGCATAAGCTTTTCGTCTACATTACTCCTCTTCATAAATTCAAGGTTAAGCCTATCCATGTGAGAACGCGTCATTGCCAAAAAGACAATCCCAGTACCGTATCTCACCATAAAGGCTATGTGTTCTGGTTTTACCTTTTCTGCTAAAACAATTATATCACCTTCATTTTCTCTATCTTCACCATCAACTAAGATAAACATTTTACCAGAACGAGCATCTTCTAGCACACTTTCTACAGAAGAAATGCTTTCCGATACACAAATAGCTTTATTCATTTAAATTCAACCTTAACTATTTTATATAATTTTTCTCCGTTCGGAACTATAACTTCTACATACTCACCAACCCTTTTGCCAATTAAAGCACTACCCAAAGGTGAACTACTAGATATCAAACGTTTTGAAACATCAGCTTCACATTCGCCAACAATTTTATAAATATACTCCACTTCATCACTATCATCACTTAGCATATTTAATGTTACCGTTGCACCAAACATCACAACATCACCAGAAAGATTTTTTACATTAATTACTTCTGCATGCGATAACTTATGCTCCACCTCCATTATACGTCCTTCAACAAAACCTAGCCTTTCACGTGCAGCATGATATTCTGCATTTTCAGATAAATCACCCTGGTCACGAGCATCAGAAATAGCTTGTATTATAAGCGGCTTTTCTTCTCTTAATTTTTCAAGCTCAGCTTGCATACGCTCAAAACCTTCCTTAGTCATAGGAAATTTGCTTATAGTGGAAGAACTCATAACTAATACCTAAACACAATTAAACTGAGCAATAAAATCACTCACAACATTTACTATATCGTTTTTTATATCATCACTTATTTCATTTGACAACCTTTTTAAAACATTAGGGTGAATTGTGTGAAAGTAATTAATCAAATCATGCTCAAATCTATTTATATCACTTACTTTAATACTACTCAATTTATCGTACATGTTGGAAAAAATGTACATAAGCATTACTTGCTCCTCTATTTGCATTGGAGAATGTTGCTTTTGTTTTAATAATTCTACTAAATACTTTCCCTTATTTAAGGACAGTTGAACACTAGCATCAAGATCAGAACCAAATTTCGCGAAATCTTCTAATTCTCTATACTGAGCTAAGCCTAGTTTTACAGAACCTGCAACCTTTTTAACCGATTTCAACTGTGCAGCAGAACCCACACGTGATACCGATAAACCTATATTCACTGCGGGACGAAATCCCTTGTGAAATAACTCAGATTCAAGAAATATCTGTCCATCAGTAATTGAAATAACATTTGTTGGAACATATGAAGATACGTCACCAGCTTGAGTCTCAATAATCGGCAATGCAGTTAAAGAACCGTGACCTTTATCATTAGACATTTTAGCAGCCCTTTCAAGTAAGCGAGAATGTACATAAAATATATCACCTGGATAAGCTTCACGGCCAGGAGGACGTCTTAACAGTAAAGACATCTGTCTATATGCCACAGCATGTTTAGATAAATCATCGTATATTACTAAACAATGCATTCCATTATCTCGAAAAAACTCTCCAATAGTACAACCAGAGTAAGGTGCTAAAAACTGCATAGGCGCACAATCAGCAGCACTAGCTACAACTACAGTAGTATACTTCAATGCACCACTCTCTTTTAATTTATTGACCACTTTCGCTACTGTTGAAATCTTTTGCCCAATTGCAACATATACACAATAAACCTTTTGATGATCACTCACTTCATCATTAATTTTCTTTTGATTAATAATGGTATCAAGCGCAATAGTAGTTTTACCAGTTTGTCTATCACCAATTATTAACTCACGTTGCCCTCTACCTATTGGAATAAGCAGATCTATAATTTTAATACCTGTTTGTAACGGCTCATGCACAGACTGGCGATCGACAATACCAGGAGCTTTAGCCTCTATATCCATCTTACTTTTCGCTCTAATTTCCCCACAATTATCTATAGGATGACCTAAAGCATTAACAACCCTTCCTAACAATTCATGTCCTACTGGTACTTGTACAACATCACCACTGCATTTTACAATATCACCCTCTTTAACTTCACGATCATTACCAAGTATTACCACTCCGGCCGTATCATGATCTAAATCAAGAACTATCCCTTCCACATCATTTTGAAATAACACTTTCTCACCAAATTGTGCTTTTTCTAAACCATAAACTAACGCAATACCATCAGTAACTGAAATCACTTCGCATATGCTCTCACGTTTTATAGGATTGTCAAATGCTTCAATTTTCTCTTTTATTATATTTACTATCTCAGAAGCATTTATATTTTCTTTCATATAAAATTCCTTTATCCATTAAACTTTAATATCTCTTCTCTGCTTAAATCAGCTAATCTCTCCAAATAACTTCTTAGAGAAGCATCAATCAAATAAAAACCATATCTGACAATAAAGCCGCCCAATATAGCAGGATCAACTACATTATTTACTTTTACTATTTTACCAATAAATTCTAAAGACTCATTAATTATCTTAATATCAGATTGTGTTAAACATTTTGCTGACTTGATAGTAATTTCAAATTCATTTTTATCTTTTTCTACAAGCCTTAAAAACTCATCTAGTATAGGCAATAAAAAACCAAAACGTTTATTGATACAAATTACCACAACAAATTTAATTAAATCTTCACTAACATATTCCTTTAGACAGTATACCAGCTCTTTCTTGTATTCAGCCGATAGTACTGGATTAGTAAGACACATCAAAACATCGTGTTGACTTTTAAAAAAATCCAATAAAAACTCTACTTCCTTTCTAATAATATCTAACCTGTCTCCCACAATGCACAGCAAAGCACGCGCATAAGATGAAACGAGACGAATATTTTTCATACTTAACTACCAACCCAAGCATTTTTCATATAGACAGGCCACTTTTTTAAAGAAAGAAAACACAAATCATATCTTATTGAATAATCCAAAAAGCGAATATTCTTACTCAAAAAATACTTAGAAGCATTGACAATAGACCGACACTGAGCATCGGATATTGGTATTTCCTTCCCAAACAAGCTTGTTTTAACTTCTAAAAAAACTAACTCATTCTTTCTAGATGCAATTAAATCAACTTCACCACACTTACAACGATAACGATGTTTTTCAATATTGTACCACTTCAATTTCAAATACAGTAAAACTATCAGCTCACCAAAATAACCTACAAAGTAACGCAAATTACTTATCATTTGTCATTATTACTTTATCATTCTCTTCCTTGCCATAGAGCTTACCTTTTGCTGAAATATCTCTATCAACTAACTCTATTACTGCCATTGACGCACAATCACCTTTGCGAGTCTTAAACTTTATTATTCTAGAATATCCACCCTTACGATCTTGGTAGCGATCAGCTAAAACAGTTAGCAATTTCTCAACTACCAACTTATTATTATGCAAACGTGAAAGCAAAAGTCTTCTCCCATGCAGAGTATTCTTATTTTTAGCGATCGTAATAAACTTCTCTACATATGAACGCAGCTCCTTAGCCTTCTGTGAAGTAGTAACTATTTGCTCATGATTAATCAATGATATAGACAAGTTTTTCAACATTGACAACCTGTGTTCGGTACAACGAGATAATCTACGTTTTTTTATTCCATGTTTCATCTAATCCTCATCAGTATGTTGCTTTGCTAATTCTTCTATATTTTTTGGTGGCCAATTCTGTACCTCCATTCCCAAAGATAAACCAAAATTAGTTAAAACCATCTTAATTTCATTTAAAGACTTTCTACCAAAGTTAGCAGTTCTTAACATCTCACCTTCTGTTTTCTGTACAAGATCACCAATATAAGTAATATTCTCATTCTTTAAGCAGTTGTGTGACCTAACAGACAACTCTAGCTCATCTACCTTGCGTAATAAAATAGGATCATAACCCAAATCTTTAGCACCGGAAGATAAGGAAGACTGCTGCTTCTTACAGATTATATCAGTGCTAATAAATGGCTGAAGTTGTTCCTGCAATATTCTTGCAGCAAAATCAACAGCACGAGCAGGAGAGATTGTCCCATCAGTTTCAACTGACAATATTAACTTATCTTTGTCAGTCACTTGACCCACACGACTATTCTCTGTCTTATATGATACCCGTTTTACAGGGCTATATAGAGCATTCACAGGGATAAAGCCAACTAAATCTTGCTCACTCATAAGCTTTAAACATTCATTCTCTTTACACTTCGCTACAGGAAGATAACCTTTCCCAGCAGCCACATATATACTCATACTTAACTGAGCATTCTGCCCTAACGTACATATAAGTAAATCCTTATTCACAACTTCGCATTGCTCATCAGCTTCTATCATGCCAGCCAAAACTTGACAAGGGCCCTTAACGTTTAGAGTCAAACATTTATTAGATGTACCTTCTAATTTACATCTCAACATGCTCATATTTAACACTATATCTGTAACATCCTCTCTAACACCTCGCACCGAAGTAAATTCATGTGTAACGCCTTCAATCTTTATTCCATAAACAGCACAGCCTTTAAGAGAAGATAACATAACACGCCTTAATGCATTACCCAGCGTTAAAGCAAAACCACTTTCTAGTGGCTCTAAAATTATATCACCTTTCTCATTTGAATCACCTGGTATTGTTTTAACTGCACAAGACCTATTTAATTTATTCACACTACTACAAACAGACATATTATCATACATATATATAACCTTCTATCAAACTCTTCTTTTTTTCCTTAATCTACATCCATTATGAGGAATAGAAGTCTTATCTGCAATAGAAGTAATGGTTAACCCAGAATTTTGACAAGCCTTAACAGCAGCTTCAACACCAAATCCTGGACCACGAACTATCACAGAAACAACTTTCATACCAAACTTTTCTATTGCAACTTTTGCAGCGGACTCTGCAGCTTTACCTGCAGCGTAAGGAGTAGATTTTCTTGATCCTGAAAAACCACATGCACCAACAGAAGTTTGATACAATGTATTACCATGAACATCAGTCACATTTACAAAAGTATTATTAAAAGTCGCACGGATATGAACCATACCAGTGACAAACTTTTTTGAACTCTTCCCAACTGTTTTAGCTTTTTTCATTAATTAACTCTTATAATAATAACAAATTTATTTCTTTCCAGCAATAGGTAAACGAGACCTACCTTTACGAGTTTTGCCGTTAGTATGGGTTCTTTGCCCTCTCACTGGCAAACCCTTCCTGTGCCTAACACCTATATAGCACCCCATCTCTATCAAAGCCTTTATATTCATAGACACTTCTTTCCTTAGTTCACCTTCTATGACATAATTTTGTCTAATATAACTACTAAGCTTTTCTACTTCTTCATCACTTAATTCTGAAATACGCCTACTCCTACTAATCTCACACACATTACAAATATGATTAGCAGAAGAAAGACCTATACCATATATATAAGTCAATGCATATGGAACACACTTTTTAACTGGAACATTTATACCTGCAATACGTGCCACTAATACCTCGATATCTTATCAATAATAACTCTTAATTTATACCACAAAACAACCAACAGTCAAATCAAATTACAAGAAATTTTAGCTTCAATTTCTTCTGTCACTCTATCAATACTAAGGCTAGCATTAATAGACAATAACTTATCCTTATAATACTCACGCAAACCTTTCATTTGAATATGGTACTCACTTATTCTTTTTTGAATTGCAGACATATTAACATCATCAACTCTTTTCTCTAACCTTACACTATTACACTTAGCACATACAGCATCATCTACATTTGCAAATGACGATATGCTCCCACAATCTAAGCATATGAAACGATTTTGTAACCTATTGATCACAATATCATCATCAACCTGCAGTTCTATAGCATAATCTATATCTTTACCATATCTCTCCTTTAGAACTTGAGACAAAAAATGTGCCTGATTTAAATTTCTAGGAAAGCCATCTAATAACAAATTATCACCCATTGATATGATTTCACTATACAGCAACTCACATATAATATTATCTTGAATTAAATTACCAGATTCAACAATATCCTTTATTCTTTTACCTAAATCACTTTCACTCAATATAATGCTCCGTAGCAAATCACCTACCGAAATTAATTGTAAATCATATTTTTCCATTAAAATATTCGATTGAGTTCCTTTTCCAGAGCCAGGAGGACCAAAAATTACCACGATCATTTTACTTTCCTTGTCCTAGACTCATACTTCTTAATCCAATTATCATATTTATTGGAAAAAGCATAAGATTGTATTTGAGTAATAGTATCGGTTACAACATTTACTATTATTAATAAACTTGTCCCACCAAAAATAAAGGGTATATCATAGTGATATCTCATAATCTCAGGCATGACACATAATACCGCTAAATACGCAGAACCAATAAATGTCAACTTAAATACTATTCCACTCAAATAATCAGCAGTGTGCTTTCCAGGCCTTCTACCAGGGATAAATCCTTCATTTTTTTTAAGAAAATCAGCATTTTCCTGCGGGTTAAATATAAAATTAGTATAAAAGAAGTTGAAAAACACCACCAAAGCTAGATATGATATTATATATATCACTTTATTTGCCATAAAGTAATTTAAGATAAAATCAGAAAGAGCATGACCTTTATAAAAATTGGCAATTGAAACAGGTGTTAATAAAAGCGCATTTGCAAAAATAGTTGGTATTACACCAGATAAATTAATCTTCAAAGGAATATAAGAAAAACCATCATTATGTGACCTTTTAAATTGCTTTTTCGGATATTGAACAACAACCTTTCTATAGGAAGATTCAAAAAAAATCACTAAAAAAAGTAATGCAAAGAATAACATTAAAACACACAAAATAACAAGCAGCGACACACTACCATTTTTATTTAACGTCAACAAAGAAGATAAAGCATTATGCAATTCTGATATTATACCTGTAAAGATAATTAATGAGATACCATTACCTATACCATTAGCACTAATTCTTTCTCCCAGCCAAATTAAAAACATAGTTCCACCTAGAAGGCTAAACACTCCTACAATCCGAAACATCATGCCGGGCTGAATAACAACCAGAGCACCCTCTTTATTCATTCCTTCTAGCCCAATTAAAATTGGTATTGATTGAAACACGCAAAGCACTATGGTCATACAGCGTATATAAGAATTCATCCTCCTACGCCCCAGTTCTCCTTCATTCTTAACTTCACTGATCCCTTTAATAGCAGAAGATAATAATTGTACGGCTATAGACGCAACTATATATGGCATAACATTCAAAGCTAAAATCGTCATTCTAGCCAATGCACCCCCAGAAAACAAATTAAACACCCCAAAAACACCAGCATTATCTTTAGGAAAGATATCATTAATTATATCAAGGTTAATTCCAGGAATGGGAATATACGTACCCAAACGGTAACAAATCAAAGCTATAAGCGTAAAAAGGACACGCCTCAGCAAATCACCAGTAGCAAATAATGTAGTATTAAATAAAGATTTATTATCCATAATCTATGATAGTATCTCTACACTACCACCAACCAAAGTAACTGACTTTTTAGCAGCCTCCGACGCGAAATCAATACGAAATACAAGCTTTTCAGTTAATTCACCCTTATTAAGTAATTTTATCTTATCTTTTATAGATTTTATAAAACCTAACTTATGCAACAACTCCTTATCTACAACACACTCTTTCTCTATCTTTTCAGTATCTACTAAGCGTTGTATATCGCCAACATTAATGATAGAATATACATTCCTACGTATAGGCTTAAAACCTCTTTTAGGCAAACGAGTATATATTGATTGTTGTCCACCTTCAAAACCATTAACAGAAGATCCGCTCCTAGCTTTTTGTCCCTTATGACCTCTACCAGATGTTTTACCTTTACCACAACCAATACCCCTACCTAACAATTTAGGTTTCTTTTTTTTAGATAAATTAGTAAATATAGAGCTCAATTTTATAGCGTTACCCATATCCTACCTTCTTTCAACTATCTCACTGATTTTTTTTGCCCTCTTACCCGCAATCTGACGAGGAGACAACATCTTATTAAAAGCCGCAAAAACTGCACATATAACATTATGTGGATTATTAGACCTAGTAGACTTTGCAACTACATCTTTGATGCCAAGCACTTCAAAAACAGATCTAACTGCTCCACCAGCAATAATACCAGTTCCTGCTTTTGCCGCTCGCAAAATTACTTGCCCAGAACAAAACTTAGCTTTAATATCATGATGCAAAGTCCTACCTTCACGTAAATATACCTTAATCATTGACTTTCTTGCAGCATTAACAGCCTTAACCCTTGCTTCAGAAACCTCTGCATGCTTACCTATTCCACAACCTACTTTACCCTTTTCATCACCAATAACAACTAAAACCGAAAAGGAAAATTTTCGCCCGCCCTTTGTTACAGTTGTTACCCTACGTACAGAAACCAAAAGCTCCGACAAATCATTATTACTTTGCAAATTCTTCACAACCATACCTTCTAAAACTTAAACCCAGCACTTCTTAAAGCTTCAGCAAACTGAGCAACCAAACCTGTATATTTATAAGGACCGCGATCAAATACCAAGTCTTGATCTATATCCATATTAGATAAGCGTTCAGCCATTAAAGAAGAAACCTGCTTCACAGACTCAGCATTTACACGCCCTTGACAAATACCTTTAACCTTAGGATCCAATGTAGAAGCCGAAGCGAGAGTTACACTCTTTTCATCATTAATGACTTGAGCATAAAAATGCCTATTAGACTTAAATATAGATATACGTAAGCATTTACCAATCTTTTTTCTATTACGTAACTTTCTTTTTTCACAGTTACTTAAAAAATTATATAACCTTCTCATCACAATTACTTTTTCTTACTCACAACTTTACGCAACATAAATTTGCCTTTTATTACAATTCCCTTACCTTTATAAGGATCATATTTCCTAATTTTGCATATATCAGCCGCCACCATATACACTTTTTGCCTATCCACACCACTTACCACTAAGTGAGTAGGCTTAACACATTTAATTTGGATATCCTGCGGCACTTTATATTTCACATTATGACTATACCCCAGATACAAAGTCAAGTATTTGTCATTACAATCTGCTTTATATCCAACACCATTAATCTCAAGATCAACAGAAAAGTCATTAGCCATACCACTAATAACATTATTGATATTACTCCTATACGTACCCCACATAGGTTTACTACCCTGACTTACAGAAAGCAATAACTGGTTATCAATAACTTTACACTCAACACCATGAGAAAGGATTACCTCTTTCTCTGTTTTAGCACTCTTTATAAGCACTTTATCATTACTGCACTCAACTGAAATACCAGTAGGAATATTAATGGGTGCAGCACCTATACGAGACATAAATTTCTCCTATTCCTTAAAACACACGACATAAAACCTCTCCACCAACTTTCAACTTATGTGCATCATAGTCAGTCATAACTCCCCTAGAAGTCGATATAATAGAAATTCCCAAACCATTATATGATTTACAAATATTCTGATATTTAGAATAGTGCCGACAACCAGGCTTAGATACTCTCACTATATCATTAATAACAGGTAATTTGTTATAATACTTCAATTTGACAACAAAACAAGGTATCTTTTCTACCATTTCCTTCTGATAATCAAGAATATAACCTTCATTCTTCAAAATTTCCAATATAGAGGAATTCATTCTAGAAAACAAAACCTTTGTTGTTCTATGCATCGCCAATTGAGCATTACGTATTCTTGTTAAAAAATCACCAATACTATCAGATAACGCCACAACCAATACTCCTTTATTAAATACTACCAACTAGACTTAGTTACTCCTGGAATTTGCCCAAAAGCACACAAATCACGTAAAACAATTCTACATAAACCAAACTTCCTATACACTCCCCTCGGTCTTCCGGTTAAAGCACATCTATTTCTAATTCTAACTTTTGAAGAGTCACGAGGCAATTTTTTAATTAATTTACTTTGAGCTGCAAATCTTTCAGCAAGTGGTAAATTTTTATTTTTTACAATAGATTTTAATTCCTCTCTCTTTTTCCTATACTGATCGCATAACCTTACTCGACGCAGATTTCTTTGTATCATAGATTTTTTTGCCATATCTTTCTTCTCTAATTAATCAAAAAAAGGAAATTTAAAAGCCTGCAACAATTCTTTTGCTTCACTATCATTAGCTGCAGTTGTTACAATATTAATATCCATCCCTCTAACTTTTGTCACTTTATCGTAATTGATCTCCATAAAAGAAATATGCTCTTTTACCCCAAAAGAAAAATTACCATTACCATCAAATTGCTTTGTACTAAACCCTCTAAAATCTTTTTCTCGAGGCAAAGCAATATAAACTAACCTTTCTAGAAACTCGTACATCTTATCTTTACGTAGCGTCACCTTACAGCCAATAACAGCACCTTTTCTAATCTTAAAACCCGAAATAGATTTCTTTGCATAAGTTAGTACAGGCTTTTGACCCGAAATTAAAAACAAATTTTCAAACGGCTCATTTATAACCTTACTATCTGAAGCAGCTTCACCAACACCCATATTAATGCATACTTTGATAAGTTTAGGTATTTGCATTATATTACTATAATTAAACTTACTTTGCAAAGACTTAATTATATTATTTTTATATAATTCCTTAAACATATTTACCTTAATCTATTATTTCCCCTGAAATTTTTGCAAAACGTACCTTCTTGCCATCCACAAACTTAAAGCCTACTCTGGTTGGAGTGCGATATTTAGGATCCAATATTGCAACATTAGAGACGTCAATCGCTAATTCCTTACTTAATATACCACCATCTTTACCAGCCTTCTGCTTGGTATGTCTCTTACACACATTGACACCAGAAACTATTACCTTCTTCTTACCGCTACAAGTTACAACCTTAATAACCTTACCGACTTTTTGCTTGTCTCTACCAATTAAAACTATAACATCATCACCACTTCTTACTTTAGCACTCATTATAAAACCTCAACAGCTAAGGACATTATTTTCATAAAAGAACCAGATGGTAATTTCTTTACCGGGCCAAACACCCTAGTACCAAGTGGTTCACCTTGATTATTAATCAAAACTACAGCATTACTAGAAAAACGAATTACAGAGCCATCAGATTTTTTAATAGGACTTTTCGTTCTAACAATAACTGCTCTATACACTTTACCCTTTTCAACTTTACCTTTTGGATTAATGGATTTAGTAGACACAACAACCACATCACCTACAGATGCAGATTTTCTTCCACCTAATAAACCAATACAAAGCACCTGGCGTGCACCAGAATTATCAGCCACTTCTAATAGTGTATTCTTCTGAATCATAAAATTTTACCTATTTACAACAATCCATCTCTTAGTAGCAGAAATAGGTCTATGTTCCTGTATAAAAACCCTATCCCCTTCTTTACAACTATTACTCTCATCGTGTACAGTGTACTTCTTATATCTCTTCATGACCTTTTTATACAATTCATGCTTATATACCCGTAATACTGAAACCTTTATAGTTTTTTTACATTTAGCACTTACCACAGTACCACAAAAAATTTTCTTAGGCATTTTTCTTTTCCTCTCTTTTTCTTTCGTTTAACACAGTCATAATACGAGCTATACTCCTTTTTATTAATTTAAAACGCGCAAAATTACTACACTGGCCCACCCTTTTTTGAAAAACTAAACTAACAAACTCCTTACGTAAACTCATAAGAATCTCACATAGTTCTTGCAAAGATTTCACTCTAATTTCTGCTATATCCATTATAACCTCGCTTAATCGTGATTAGATACAAACTTACACTTAATAGGAAGCTTAGCTATTGCCTTATTCAGCGCTAATTTTGCTAAATGCATAGGAACATCACTAATTTCAAATAAAATCCTACCAGGCTTAGCCTTAAATACCCAAAATTCAACACTACCTTTTCCTTTACCCATACGCACATCTGCTGGCTTTTTACTTACAGGAGTATCAGGAAAAATTCTTATCCATACTTTACCAGAACGCTTTAAAGTTCTTGTTATTACACGCCTAGCAGTTTCAATATGCTTTGATTGTATCCTACCCGACTCCATAGCCTTCAAGCCATAATCACCAAAAGCTAAAGCACTACCACCCTTCGTATTACCTTTAATTCGCCCTTTAAATACTTTCCTGTATTTACTTTTCTTTGGAACAAACATCTCAATATACCTAAATTAATCACCAATATAAACCCAAACCTTAATTCCTATAATACCATATACAGTTTTTGCTTCACAAAAAGCATAATCTATATTAGCACGCAAAGTATGCAAAGGCAATCTTCCTTCTTTATACCACTCAGTACGGGCAATTTCAGCTCCACCTAGACGACCAGAGCAACTGACTTTAATACCTTTGCCACCCATCCTCAAACAACCCTGAATAGCTTTTTTCATCACTCTTCTAAACGAAACTCTTTTTTCTAGCTGCTGTGCAATACTATTTGATATCAAAGCTGCATCTACCTCAGATCTTTTAACTTCAACTACATTCAGCTCCACATTACTATTCACTTTTTCAGCAACTTTTAGTTTTATCCTTTCTATATCTAAACCCTTCTTACCTATTATTACCCCAGGTCTAGATGCGTATATCGTTACAGACACTAAATCAACTTTCCGCTCTACAATTATTTTAGAAATACCTGCATGTTTAAAAGACTTAGCTATATAGCTACGAATATACAAATCCTGATGCAACTTCTGCTTATAGTTTTTATCAGCGTACCAAATAGAACTCCAAAGTCTATCTTTTATCTTTAATCTAAACCCTACAGGATTAACCTTTTGTCCCATACTCCAATTTCCTTTATTAATCTCTTTTTTCCGCTAACTTAATAGTTAAATTACTATAGCGCTTATTTACTCTATTTGCTCTACCCATAGCTTTTGGATATACCCGACGTAAAGTAAACGATTTTCCTATTAAAACTTCTTTTATATATAAATTATCAACATCTAATCCATAATTATACTGAGCATTAGCAATCGCAGAATTCAATACTTTACTTATAAGACCAGCAGCCTTCTTCTCGCAAAATCTTAACTGTACTGTTGCAAAAGCAATATCCTTATTGCGTACCAAATCAGCAACTAAACTCAATTTGCGAGGAGTTGATTTTAGAACTCTAGCAGTAGCTCCAACAATTATATTACCTTTCATATCTACTACCTTCTTGTTGCCTTTTTATCACCACTATGGCCATTAAATTTACGAGTCGGTGAAAATTCACCAAATTTATGACCTACCATATTTTGATTATTTACATTAACAGGTATATAATCTTTACCATTATAAACAGCAAATTTTAAACCTAAACAATTAGGCAAAATTACAGAAGATCTAGAACGAGTTTTTATAACTACATTAACAAGACCTTTTTTCAAAGTGCTACTCACCCTTTTCAATATAGAAGAATGACAAAAAGGTGGTTTCCACGCAGATCTACTCATAAATTAACCCTTTAACTGTTTGATATACTTATTACTAGACTTATTTTTCTTACGAGTCTTTTTACCTTTCGTTGCAACACCCCAAGGAGTTACAGGATGACGACCACCAGAAGTTTTTCCTTCTCCACCTCCATGTGGATGATCTACTGGATTCATCGCAACCCCACGTACAGTAGGTCTAATTCCTAGCCACCTACTTCTTCCCGCTTTACCCAACTTTCTATTTTTATGATCAGGATTTGAAACAACCCCAATAGTTGCTTTACAAGAAGAAAGAATCAACCTTACCTGACCGGATCTTAACCGCAATAAAACATATACCCCATCACGACCAATAACCTGTGCATAACAACCAGCAGCTCGAGCAATCACTGCACCACTACCAGGCTTTAATTCTACGTTATGTACAAAAGAACCAACAGGTATATTTTTTAATGACAAGCAATTACCTGGCAATATATCTGCATTATCACCCGCTGCAATGACATCACCAGGCTTTACGCCTTGCGGGGCTAATATATAAGATCTAGTATTATCTTCCTTATATGACACCAAAGCTAAAAAAGCACTTCTATTTGGATCATACTCTATTTTTTCAACCAGACCTTGATCATTTCTAACACGCTTAAAATCTATAACCCTATACTTCTTCTTATGCCCACCACCTTTATGGCGAGTGGTAATTCTACCATAATTATTTCTGCCTCCGCTAGCTTTCTTACCATGCGCAAGAGATTTTACTGGTTTATCTTTTGACAACCCAACTCTACTAACTAAAACAACCCCACGGGAAGAAGGAGTAACAGGATTAAGAGATTTTATACCCATACTAAACACCTACTATATCTAATTTTTGACCATCTACTAAAGAAAAATAAACTTTCTTTCTTTGTTTTCTATAACCAAGCACACCTCTAAAACGCTTTGATTTAGGCTTTACTCTCATAACATTCATAGAAGCAATCTTCACTCCAAACAAAGACTCTATCGCTAATTTTATCTGATGCTTATTTACATCCACAGCAACATATAAAGAATACTTATTAAACTTTTCATGTAAAAGAGAAGTCTTTTCTGTAACTATAGAAGATTTTATTATATTATTATATTTTATCATAATAATCGACCCTCGAGATATTTTAAAGCATCACTAGTTAACATCACACACTCGTGGTTTAATATGTCAAAAACATTCAACCCAATAGGCTTAATTAAATCCACGTAATGTAAATTATTAGCAGCACGTAATAAATTATCTCCATATTCACCAACTATAAGAAAAGAAGAAAATTTAAAACTATCCATACATTTGCACATTTCAGACGTTTTTTTGATATCAGAATCTAAATTATCAAGAATAACTAACTGATTATTTAAATATTTTAAAGATAAAGCAATTTTCAAACCAAGCTTACGCACCTTTTTATTAAGAGAGTAATCATGCCCCCTAACAACAGGACCAAATATTACACCACCACCTTTAAATTGAGGGGATCGCAAGCTTCCCTGTCTTGCTCTACCAGTACGCTTTTGATTGTAAGGCTTAGCTGTAGTACCAGAAACATCGCTGATACCTTTTGTTTTATGCGTCCCAGCCCTTTTCTTAGCTAACTGCCACTTTACCACATCATGTAAAATATGCAACTTTTGCTTAACAGAAAATATCAAGGGATTAAGCTGAACAGCACCTACATTATCATTGGATAAATTCACTAAATTATATTCCATTTCAACTTACCAGATTAACATCTAATAACAAACCTATAGGCAAAGAAGCATCCTTATGTAAAGGTTTTTTCACCGCATCTCTAACAAAAACATAAGAACCCTTAAAACCAGGAATATTATTACCTTTTACAGCAATAATATTATTTTCGTGATCAATAGAGACAATTTTCATATTTTGTACAGTAACTTTACTATTACCTAAATGACCAGCCATCTTTTTGCCCTTAAATACCTTACCAGGATCCTGACATTGACCAGTAGAACCTTGTGATCTATGAGCAATAGACACACCATGAGACGCTCTTAAACCACTAAAATTATGACGCTTCATTACACCTGCAAAGCCTTTACCTATAGAATAACCTGTAATATCAAGATACTGACCAACTACAAAATGATTAATACTCACCCTTTTGCCACACTCTACTCCCGACAAGTCACTTAACTTACTTTCGTACAATTTACATTTACTATTTATACCTCTTTTTCTTAAATACTCTAATTGAGGTTTTGCCACATTTTTTAAATTCCCTACACCTAAAACAACAGCATTATAACCACATTTACCCTGCTCTTTTATATCAACAACATAAGTTTCATCAAGGTGTAACAAAGTAACAGGCACACGACCAGAAACAGAATACATACTGGTATGACCAACGTTTGTCATCAATAAACCGACTCTTCTTAATTCCTTCATCATCCTTCCTTCTTAACTTTTAAATCAACTTCTACACCAGCAGGAAAAGAGAAACCCGTAAGCATTTGCATCATAGTAGGAGTAAGATCATGCAAAACAACCAAACGCTTAGATATTCTCATTTCAAACTGCTCACGTGACTTCTTATCAACATGAGGAGATCTATTAACAATAAACTTAGTGTCTTTTCTAGGCAATGCAATTGGACCAGACAATTTTGCACCAGAGCGTTTTAACTCATCAACAAACTTACGAACACACCTCTCTAATAAAGAACAATCAAATGCTCTAATGTTAATATATATATCTTGCTTCATTTTTACTTACTCTAAAATCTCTGAAACGACACCAGAACCAACCGTTCTACCGCCTTCTCTTATTGCAAAACGCAAGCCTTTATCCATCGCTATCGGCAATTGCAAATCTACTTCCACACTCACATTATCCCCGGGCATTACCATTTCCTTCCCATCTAGTAACTTGATACTTCCCGTCACATCTGTCGTCCTTAGATAAAATTGCGGCTGATAATTCGCAAAAAATGGCGTATGTCTTCCTCCCTCTTCTTTTTTCAGGATATATACTTCCGCCTTAAATTTCTTATGTGGCGTTATCGTCCCAGGCTTCCCTAATACCTGCCCTCTCTCTACCTCTTCTCTCTTCGTACCACGTAGCAGCACCCCTACATTCAATCCTGCACTTCCTTTTTCTAAAGATTTCTTGAACATCTCCACACCTGTGCACGTCGTCTTCTGCGTTGCTCCCAATCCTACTATCTCAACTTCATCTCCCGTCTTTATTTCTCCTCTTTCTATCCTTCCTGTTACCACTGTACCACGCCCAGATATTGAAAATACATCTTCCACAGGCATCAAAAACGGCAAATCAACCGGCCTTGGTGGCACTTCAACATATTCATCCAATTTCTCCATTAATTTGTCTATTGACTTCTTACCATATTCACTATCTTCATCATCCAGCGCCTTTAATGCAGATCCTACCACAAATGGCACTTCATCCCCAGGAAATCCATATTTCGTCAACAACTCCCTGATCTCCATTTCTACTAAATCTATCATGTCAGGATCAGCTACATCAGCCTTATTTATGTATACCACTATGTACCCTACTCCAACCTGCTTCGCAAGCAATATATGCTCCCTTGTTTGCGGCATTGGACCATCAACCCCAGACACCACCAATATTGCAGCATCCATCTGCGCTGCTCCCACGATCATATTCTTCACATAGTCAGCGTGCCCAGGACAATCCACATGCGCATAATGCCTATTCGCCGTCTCATATTCTACATGCGCCGTCGCTATCGTTATTCCTCTTTTCCTCTCCTCTGGCGCCTTATCTATCTGATCATACGCTATAAATTTCCCATAATGCTTCGTTATCGCCGCCGTCAATGTCGTCTTCCCATGATCTACATGCCCTATCGTCCCTACATTTACATGCGGCTTCCCAAATGCTTCTACTGTTGTCATAACTTTAACTTTTCTACCTAAAATATAAACACATCAATAAATAATACGTTGATTTTATATAAATACAACAAAAAAAAGAGCGGATAGTGGGATTCGAACCCACTCCACTAGCTTGGAAGGCTAGGGCTCTACCAATTAAGCTATACCCGCACAATGGAGGAGGTAGGATTCGAACCTACGTACGCAAACGCGGACAGATTTACAGTCTGTTACCTTTAACCACTCGGTCACTCCTCCACAACTTAAAAAGTGATTTGATCTAATGTTAAATGTCTAAAACGAAAAAATCAAGCAATTAAAAACAAATTTTCGAAACTTTACTCAACTTAATGCTATCAATAAAACGCCTAAATAAATAATGTGAATCATGAGTTCCAGGAGCTTCTTCTGGGTGATACTGCACAGAAAATACTGGATAATCCTTCAGAGACATTCCTTCAACACTATTGTCAAACAAAGAAACATGAGTAATTTCAACATCATTAGGAAGCAAACCCGCATCAACAACAAAACCATGATTTTGACTTGTTATTTCCACTTTACCACTGCTTATTTCATAAACTGGATGATTACTTCCTCGATGGCCACTATTCATTTTAATAGTTCTTCCTCCTAAAGCTATTGCAAGCAATTGATGCCCCATACATATACCAAAAACTGGTATTTTTGATCTTATAATAATATCTATTTCCGAAATAATATTTTCCCCTACCCTTTCTGGATCACCAGGACCATTCGAAAATATTATACCATCTGGCTTCATACTTAATACTCTCTGAGCAAAACCCTTCATTGGTTGTACCAACTCAACCGCACACCCTAGCTCAATCAAACGCGTAATTATACTAATCTTTACACCAAAATCTATCACTACAACTTTATATCGTGCTTCTAGAGTATTTCCAAAACTACTAACTTCATTAGCAATATCTACTCTGTCATTAATTACATACTCATTTAATTCCTGCAAAATACCATCTAAATCAAATTTTTCTGCAGAGCATATCATTCCTTTTTGTGATCCATAATTTCTTAAATGCCTAGTTAAAGCCCTCGTATCAACACCAGATATTCCAACTACATTATTATCCTCCAGCCAATCATTTACACTAACATAAGAAGAAGGGTGCGATGCTGGTGAAAGTTCTCTCACAACTATGCCGCTTGCAAAAATTTTCTCCCCTTCATTGTCCTTATTGTTTATTCCAACATTACCAATATGAGGAAAAGTAAATGTAATAATTTGATCAGCAAAAGAAGGATCTGTTACAGTATGTTGATAGCCCGTCATACCAGTGGTAAAACACACCTCTCCTATACGCTTACCTTTCCTACCTATAGACTTCCCAAAAAAACATTTACCGTCTTGTAAAACTAAAACTACGTCTCGCACTATAAAATTTACTTTAAAAACACTACTTCAAGCTTATAATAGACTTTAAACTTTGTGAAGAGTTATATAAAGTCACACCTCACCAGTCTTAATAATTAGCTTTAATAAAAAACCCCCTTACTCTCTAAAAGAATCCTCTTAGTTTTCTAGCACGACTTGGATGCCTCAACTTGCGTAGCGCCTTTGCCTCAATTTGACGTATTCGCTCACGTGTTACATTAAAGATCTTACCAACCTCTTCCAATGTATGTTCTTTACCATCCTTTCCCAAGCCAAAACGCATTCTTAAGATTCTTTCTTCCTTCGGCGTAAGCGTTGCAAGAACATTAGTGGTAATACCACGCAAATCAGCAAGAATTGCGGCATCTTCCGGCCTAGATACTCTCCTATCTTCTATACAATCACCAAAGGTACTACTGTCATCTTTCCCAGTTGGCGCTTCTAGACTTATTGGGTCTCTTGCTATCTTCATGACTTTACGTATCCTATCCACCGGCATTGTAAGCTCCACACTTAGCTCCTCCAACGTGGGCTCCCTGCCCATATCATGAGTCATCTTTCTTAACGCCCTGTTGATTTTGCTAATAATCTCCACCATATGAACTGGTATTCTTACTACTTTAGACTGCTCAGGTATAGCCCTAGTTATTGACTGCCTTACCCACCAAGTGCCATAAGTTGAAAATTTATACCCGCGCTTATAATCAAATTTGTCCACAGCTTTCATAAGGCCGATATTCCCTTCCTGTATCAAATCAAGCAGAGCTAATCCTCTATTTGCATACTTTTTAGCAATGGAAACCACAAGTCTCAGATTTGCTTTTATCATCTCTTGCTTTGCGTCACTAACTTCCTTTTCATGCCCTCTTATCCTTTTAATCAATTCCTTAAACCCTTGTACATCCTCTTCCTCTACATACTGCTTGATATTTTGCAAAGCACTAGATATACAATCATTAGCGCCATCTAAAAATTTCTTAAATTTACTTTGCAAATTAGTAGAAAGAAAAGATTTATCTTTATGAAATTGAAAATTGTCTTTTAAAAGGACTTTGTCATAGATCTCATAAAAATCATCTCTGTTAATGCCATATTTTTTAGCTTCAGAAATAAGATTAGCTTCTTCAAGCATCACATTCCTATTTATATCATAAAAAGTCTGAGTAGCTTTAGAAATAGCAGCATCACTCAACTTAATTTGCAATGCTATAGACCATATCTGATCATACAGCTCTTCACATTCCGGTTTATTTTGTAACGCTTTATTCGTTAAATCAATTATATCATCCAATGCAGTTATAACTTTCGGCAATAGATCACTTTCCATTTCAAGAATAGAAACATTCAGTCCCGTTGAACCCATGTTACCGCCCTCACTTTCTTCCTCAGTCTCACAGTATTCACTGTCCTCAACATCAATACTATCATCCTCATCTTTAGGCATTGCATTAAAATCTGAGTTGTAAATAGCTTCAAGATCTATAATCTCCCTCAGCAATAAATCTCCATTACTAAGGTCATCTCTCCATGCTTTTATCATTTTGAGCGCTATCGGCACTTCAATTATTGCACGTAGCATATTATGTTTTTCAGATTCAATTTTTTGAGCTATTTGAATTTCTTCCCCTCGTGATAGTAGCTTGACAGAACTCATATCCCGCAAATAAATTCTTACTGGATCATCATTCTGCACCAAAGCCGTAGTAATATCTGAAGATGCATCATCTTCACTATCCAGCTTATCATCATTCTGAGAAGAAGCATCATCCTCATCTTCATCACTTTCAAGCACATTAATCCCAAAATCCTGCAGTAGAGATATCGTACTATCAATAAAATCAGAAGAAAAATTTTCTTCTGATAACGTATCATTTAAATCATCAAAAGTGATAAAACCACCCTTTTTGATACTTTTTGTAACAAGATCCTTTATGATCTTTTTTTCATCCTGAGTTTCATTAACAATTGACATTATTACCTTTATAGTTTAAAATTTTATCCCTTAATTCACTAACGAACTTACAGCTATTTGTTACTTTATATAGTTTAAAATAACATTAATACACATATACTTGTACTAAGAATTCATATTGATCGTCCCATATTTTTCTTTTATCCTCACTGCTATAGACAATCCAACTGAAAATGTTGCAATTCCAACTACTATTGCAGTCAGCATCAAAACATGAGGTATTGGATTACTATAAAGATTAGAATTCGCGTTTAGCACAGGAGGTAAAGAATCTTTTATATACCCCAAGGATATATAAAACAACAAAATAGACGCTTGAAAAATACTCATTCCCATCATTTTCTTTATTAAATTCTTATCACATATAATAATATATAAACCTAATATCATTAACATCATAATAATCATATAATTGTATAAAGTCACGATTTTTTCTCACTTACAAAATTTATATATATAATCAACATGGAAGAAAAAACTACAAATGCTACGCCCAATTCCACTAAAAAAATACCTAATTTTTGGCCACTTATATTATCATTCAATAAAATATTATAAGATAAAAAATTTTTACCAAACAAAATTGTTGTAATACCAGTTCCAGCGTAAGTTAAAATACCCAATACATTGATCAATCTAATCACCGAATAAGGTATTGCTTTTAAAATGGCAGGCACACCAAATAACATCGAATATAGTATCATTCCAGAAGCAATAATGATCCCTGCCTGAAAACCTCCTCCTGGAGTATAATCTCCATGAAGATGAACATAAAAACCAAGTAAAGTAATAAAAGGCACCATCAAAAATGCCACTACGCTTAGTATTGGATCTTTAATCATTATTTTCTTTTCTTAATATCAAGGTAACACAGAGCGCAGCAGTAAAAACTACTACAGTTTCTCCAAACGTATCATAACCACGAAAACTTGCTAAAATAGCTGTAACTACATTTGGAATATCAATAGCTTCTTTTGTACTTTCTATGTAATAAGGGGCTATATGCTGATGAATAGGAGCATTGTTATCTTTAAAATCTGGTAAATCAATCATAAAATATGATAAACATGCAGTTAAAAATACAGCACAAAAAAGTACTACAGTGTTGTAAGATAAGTTTGTTTTATAATCCTTGATTAATGAAAGAGCTGAAAACGTAAAAACTGTACTCAATCCCGCACCAACAGAAGCCTCAGTGATCGCAACATCAGGAGCATTCATAACTAAATATATCAAAGCGATTAGAGAACTAAATGCACACATTAAAACAGTACTGATAACCAAGTCTTCTGAAAAAACTATAAAAACAGCCACTATTAATAACAGTGAGAGCAGTACCGTAGCCAGTATTTCAAGCATTTTAATCTTCCTTATTAACATCTTCTTTGCTTTTGTAATATGTATGTGCTAGAACATAACTATTAGTTGAATTAGCAACCCATATTATTAAAATAAGAAGTAAAATTTTAATCGTATTTACCGAAAATTCACTCTGCAAAGAAAAACCAATTAACAACAACATCGCTCCACTAGAATCTGCAATTCCTGCCGCATGCAGTTTAGTGTAAAAACTAGGCAATCTAATTACCCCTACACTTGAAATAATAATAAATAAAGCACCTAAAAGTATAAAAAAGCTTCCTACCATACAATACTAAAATAACATAAATCTCATTAATGCTACAGTCGATATAAAGCTGATACTAGCGTATATTAATGCTATATCAATTAAAAAGAAATTACCAGTAACTATTGATATTGCAACAATTAACAGTAAAGCTTGCGTTGAAAAATGGTTGAATGCTACAATTTTACTATATACATCATTTGCCTTATTGACTACACAGTACAGCATTGCACCCATACAAAACAATAATATGTAGATAGTAATATGGATCACCTATAAATTTTACTGGTTGTACAATTAAATAACTCATTGTCTTAATAAAAGCAAGCATGTAAATTCAGAACTAAACTTATGAATGAAGAACTTACAAGTGATCTTTTGCAGTTTTTAAGAATAAACCGTTCCTATTCTCTATTTACTTTCTCAAGGAAATATGTTATCAATATGCTTCGGTTTATAAAATGGAGGAAGGTTTGGCTGTTCCAAAAAGAAAAAAATCTAAATCTCGGCGTGATATGCATCGCTCTCATCATGCTATTAAGCCTAAGAATATTGTAGTAAATTCAACAACTGGGGAATTTATGCTGCCTCATAGTATAGCAGTTGATGGCTATTATAAGGGTAAGAACATATTCTTAAAGCAACAAATGGCAGAGCAGTAATATGCCATGTTATCCACTGTCAGTAGTGAGATCATCATTGCTCTTGATGCTATGGGTGGGGATTTTGCGCCTCTATCCATAATAGAAGGTGCTAATTTCTTTTTAGATAATCTTCTTGATAGTCACACAAAAGTTTTCTTTCGTATTTATGGAGATCAGCAAAAAGTTCTTCCCTTACTTTCCAAATATAAAAAAGTAAACGATAACTCTCATTTTACTCACTGCTCTGATAATGTTTTAGCAAATGATAAGCCGTCCTTTGCATTACGGCGCCGAAAAGATTCAAGCATGAAAACTGCAATTGAAGCAGTAAAACAAGGCAAAGCTACTGGCGTAGTGTCTTCGGGTAATACTGGAGCATTAATGGCAATGTCTAGGTTTGTTTTAGGTACACTGCCAAATATATATCGCCCTGCCATTGTATCTATATGCCCCACAAAATCGAAAAATCTTGCATTACTTGATCTTGGTGCAAACGTCGATTGTAATGCTGACACACTATTTCAATTTGCATTAATGGGTAGTATATTCGCTAAAATTGCGTTAAAAGTTGACGATCCCGAGGTAGCTTTACTTAACATAGGGACAGAAGAAGTAAAAGGTACGGACTCAGTGCGAGGAGCTTTTGAATTACTTAAAAACACTCCCGGTATTAATTTTAAAGGTTACATAGAGGCAAGTGAATTTTTGGAAGGTAACGTTGATGTCATTGTTGCCGACGGTTTTGTTGGCAATGTAATGTTAAAAACAGCCGAAGCCACTGCTAATACCTTTATCCAATTAATCAAACAGGAGTTATCAAACTCATGGATAGCAAAAACTTTCGGCTTATTGCTAAAATCCAAGTTTAATAAAGCATTAGTACGCTTCAACCCCAAAATTAGAAGCGGGGCTATGTTTTTAGGCATAAATGGTATTGTGATTAAAAGTCACGGAAATTCTGATGCTGTCTCACTTGCGCATGCGATTAAATTTGCAGTAAACTCTATAAAAGAAAATCTTAATCAAAAAATTATTAACGGAGTAAATAACATTGAATAAAAGTTTCATACTAAGTACAGGCTCTTATTTGCCGCAAAAAATATTAAGTAATGATGAAATATCTTCAATGGTCAATACAAGTGACGAATGGATTAGACAGAGAACCGGTATTGCTCAAAGACACATAGTAGATCAAGGAGAATTAACATCCGACTTAGCCACAAAGGCAGCACAAATTGCCATAGAGAACGCTAAAATTTCAGCAGCTGATATCGATTTAATTATAGTTGCAACCACAACGTCTGATAAAACTTTTCCTAGTTGCGCAACAATCGTGCAAAACAAACTAGAGTGCAATAATGCATTTGCTTTTGACGTTCAGGCTGCATGCTCAGGTTTCATATATGCAATCACAATCGCTGACTCGCTTATCAAAGCTAACAAAAAAATAAAACATGTCTTAGTAATAGGTGCCGAAACAATGTCTAAAATTGTTGACTGGGAAGATAGATCAACTTGTGTATTGTTTGGTGATGGAGCTGGAGCAGTAATAATCAAATCTACGAGCGATCAAGCTACAAAAAGTTTTATAGCATCAACCAGTTTATACTCTGATGGAAATACAAAAATTTTAGAAACCAATGGTGGCATATCATCAACTGGCCACTCAGGAAAAATATGTATGAATGGTCGAGAAGTATTCAGACACGCAGTAGATAAATTAACAGCCGTAATAGAAGAAACACTCAAGGACAACTATTTGCAGATTAATAACATAGACTGGCTTATCCCCCATCAAGCAAATATCCGCATCATTGAAGCTGTCACAAAAAAACTTAATTTTCCTATGACAAAAGTCATCAATACAGTTGATAAACATGCAAACACTTCAGCTGCATCAATCCCTTTAGCTTTAGATCATGAAGTACAAAAGTTAAAAATAAAAAAAGGAGATAAGATACTACTTGTAGCAATAGGTGCAGGTTTAACCTGGGGGTCTGTACTACTGCACTACTGAAAACCCTACTTACCTTCAATTCTCTCTATCAACTTTTTAACTAGAGCTCTTAGCTTTTTGCTAGATTCATCGAGACCCTTTATGATATCATCTTGCATACTATGTGATTGAACTATTTCCTTATGGCCGTTTCTAATATAATCAATCATCTCTTCAATTTGGACAACCATCTTATCAACACTCATACTGCCACCAAAATTTGGTATGGCATTAGGCATAGCTCCGTCCATTAAACCACCAGCCATAAGCTGCTGAGACATCTGCATAAACGGCTTTAAAGTTTGACTAAGCAATTCAGGATCCTTGGCTAATTTCTCTATTTGCTCTTTGCAAGTTTCCATATATTGCTTCATAAATTCATCTTCTTTATCTGTCATATCGCACCTGCCTAATAAATGTTATCTTTTCATATCATACACTATCTTGCAACAAAAAACAATAGTAAAGTCATTATGATATATATTTGAAAGCATATTTTACATTGAACGGCAAGCTCTCAGTCTTTTAAAATCCTCTTCAGCATGGTATGACGATCTAGTAAGAGGACTTGAGGCAACCATTAAAAACCCTTTAGAATACGCTACATATCTGTAGTGATCAAATTCCTCAGGAGTAACATATCTATCAAGCCTCGCGTGTTTTTGAGTAGGCTGTAAATATTGACCAATCGTAACAAAATCAACTTCAGCGCTACGTAAATCATCCAATACTTGAAATACTTCTTCTTTTGTTTCCCCAAGACCTACCATCAGCCCTGATTTTGTAAAGAGCTTAGGATTAACTTGTTTAACTGTTTTTAGCAAATATAAAGAATGAAAATAACGAGCACGCGGCCTTATCTTTGCGTATAGCCTTGGAACTGTCTCAATATTATGATTATAAACATCTGGTGCAGCAACAGCAATTGCCTCAAATGCCCGCTCTTTATTAAGAAAATCAGGCGTTAAAATTTCTATTGTTGTTTCTGGACTAGTTTTCCTAATTTCTTCTATACATCTGATGAATTGATTTGCACCACCATCAGGTAAATCATCACGATCAACAGAAGTGATAACCACATGCCTTAAATTCAATTTCTTAACAACTTTTGCTAGATTCTCTGGCTCGTGAGGATCCAACTTATCAGGAATTCCGGTTGCAACATTGCAAAAAGCACAAGCACGAGTACAAACTGAACCAAGGATCATCACAGTAGCATGACGTTTATTCCAACATTCACCAATATTTGGACATGCTGCTTCTTCACACACTGTATGCAAATTATATAATTTAACAGTGTTTAAAGTTTCATTAAATACTTCGCCAGTCGGAGCTTTCGCCTTCAACCATTGCGGCTTGCTATGCATCTTGCTGTTGTGCTAGAACCTTTCTGAGCATCTTTTTTATCTTCTGAGCTTTTTCACTTAATTTTATTGTTCTGGTCCCAAGTAAGAAACCATCTAGACCACCTTTGTAGTCTATGGTTCTTAAAGTTCTTGTTGCTATACAAAACCTAAATTTTCTGTTGAGTACATCACTAATCAATGTCACTTTATGTAAATTTAAGCAAAAAGTACGCTTAGTCTTACGATTTGAATGCGATACTTTATTACCAAAAGACTTTTTTCTATTTGTTAACTCGCAAATTCTACTCACTTTGATATACCCAGTTATTCTATAAAGCCTAGGTTACATTATATAGTGAAAAAGTCAACACTTTCTTGTTTAATTTTTATACTATATACCGCTTTGTAGCCAAAAAATACCGTGATTTTTTCTATTATAAGAGAAGTCATATGCTGAATTTCCAGCGCTTTACCTCCATTTGTTACTGCTAAATGCAACACGCCAGAATTTGTATTCTGTGCATATAAAACTCTTTTTGGCTTTGCATATTCTGCCACTTCTGCCCCAACTATATTACGCCAGTTTAAAATTAGACGTATTTCATTCTTACTAATTTTATTATACATACATTTAAGTACATATTTTTCTACTATAGATTTCAAATTTTTTGGTCCACTATAGTTAAGCATCTTGCTCATAAACTCTCTTCTTTATAGCATTGTTTTATTGCAAATCCTTCTAACTCTTGCATATATTCCTCTAAGGTAATCAACCCCATACAAGCCATAGCACCACGTTCTTTTAAATCTCCTGTTATTAATTTTTTAGCAAGTATTATAGCTGGAACACAAGGAATTTGCACCTCCTTTAGCAATCACTGTATTTCCTTCATATTGACTTCAAAAAAGGCTTCAAGAGATATATAAGCCAGGAACAATGTACATCAAGCCTACCATCAGCTATCATCATATCATTACTGTAAGCACGGTTAGAATACCGTTTTTTATAACCTTTGGTAAATCTTCCCACTTTTCTTGAAATACACTTGCAAACACCTGTAAGCTTTTTTAATATTAATAGCAAGGACTATAACATAAAAAATTGATTTTTCTATGAATTTAGAATAAAATAATGAAAAGCACTTAAGTCATAGATCAGTTACTAATGAATGCGCATCAATATTTACTCTTTTAAAACTAGTAGGAATAGCATAAGATCTCTCCATTTTATTAAAAGCAATACTAAGTAAGCCATATATTACCCCTCCAGCTGCACTTGATATACCAGTTATCATCCTTGTATTATCGTCATCTATAGTAAGAGATACCAATGCTAAGCTCCCAATACATGGAATCAATACTAACTTAGCAGAACAAACAAATAAATCCAAGTATCTAAGCCGTACACATTTTTCTATATATTCTTTACAACCAAGATCCCCAGGAGCAGAACCCATATTATCCTTCAATGAAACGTTTGCTCCTTCTTTCACTAATGCTCTTATGAGGTTTTCTCGCCTCTCACGAGCAGCCAAATGCAAAGGACTATTCCCATCCTTATCTTGTATATTAATCTCTATTCCTGGCACACCTAACACAGACTTCCACATCTGTGCATGTCCCTTTATAATTGCTAGGTGTAGTATGGTTTTTCCATTTATATCCACAGCATTAACATTAGCACCATTTTCTATCAGAAGATCTACTATTGGTAAATGGCTACCCGTAACAGCAAGGTGTAGAGGTGTATATTGATTTCCACTTCTTGCTTCAATGTTTGCTCCATTATTTATAAGAGTCCTTACCACATCTATATGGCCATACCTTGAAGCCAAGTGTAAAGATGTCATTTGATTTCCATCCGCTATGTAATGAACGTCCTGTTGTAATAATTGAACTTTCTCTGCGCTTCTCAGAAATTCTCTAATACCTTCACTTGTAGTTAAATCTCTAGGAGTTTTGCCACGTTTATCAATTAACATAGAATTTGCATTCCTTCTCACAAGCACATCCACTACGTCCATATGGTCATACCTTGAAGCCAAGTGCAAAGGCGTACGTCTATCTTGATCTTGAGGATTCACTCCCGCCCTTTTTTCTATCAGAAGTTCAACTACACTTGTATTCCCACTTCTTGCAGCTAAGTGCAAAGGCGTACGTCCATTTTTATCTTGAAGATTCACTTTCGCCTCCTTTTCTATCAGAAGTTTAACTACACTTGTACCCCCACTTCCTGCAGCTAAGTGCAAAGGCGTACGTCCATTTTTATTTTGAAGATTCACTTTTGCCCCCTTTTCTATCAGAAGTTTAACTACACTTGTACTCCCACTTCCTGCGGCTAAGTGCAAAGGTGCAAGCTTGTCTTCTTTACTCACCAAATTTATATCAGCTTTATTTTCTGTTGTAGTCTTTATAGAGGACACATTTTCATTTACTACCACTGCCTTACTTTGAGTAGATACACTTAAAATATCTTCACTACGTGATCTTGTAACTTGCCTCCTCTCCTGGCTAATATCACAGCTAATCTCTATTAGCTGCCCTTCCACTAAAACTTTCACTATCTCTACATAACCTTTGGCAGCAGCCCAATGCAAGGCAGTAAATCCATCCTTATCTACTCCATTGATACTCACTCTATGCTGTATGAGCATTTTTACACAATTTAAATGCCCATTCCTTGCAGCAAGGTGTAAAGGTGTAAATCCGTCCTTTTTACTTATCACATTTATATCAACTTTATTTTCCGTTGTAGTGTTCACAGGAATAGAAGATGTATTCTCTTTTACTGCCTTGTTCTGAGTAAATGCATCCACAATGCTTTCGCTAAGCGATCTTATAAATGGCTTTTTCTTTTGATTACTTGCTTCAGTTTTTGTTATATTAACAGAATCACAACTAGTATCTATTTTTTTTCCTACTATCAAAGCTTCCACTATCTTTACATGACCTTTGGCAGCAGCATAATGCAAAGCAGTAAATCCATACTTATCTATCTCATTAATACCCACTCCATGCTGTACGAGCGTTTCTACACAATTTAAATGCCCATTCATAGCAGCAGTATGTAAGCCCTCACACCCTACTTGTACACCATTTTGTTTCAATAAGAGCTCTTGTATTTCAAAATGACCTCCCTTAATATCATAGTCTAAAGGAGTACCACCTTCTTTATCCCTTGCATTAACATCTGCTCCCTTTTCTATTAAACGTTCTATTACACTTTTCTTTGTTATACTGTCTATAGACATTGTTCTTCGAAGAATCTTATCCTTCACTTTCACAGCAAAATGTAGTGGTGTCTGACCATCTTGACCGGCCACATTAACATCTATTTCTTTGTGTTCTAATAAAGCATCTATTACCTTTTCATAGCCATTTTGAATAGCAACATGTAGAAAAGTAAATGAACTTACAAAAAGATAATTGATATCAAATTTTTGCTTTCGCCACTCCTCATATACATCACCTCTAAGGTTTAGCAGTGTGCCTTTTATTTCGTCAACTATGTTATCTGCATTTAAATTACCATTACTATTTACCTGACGTAGTATATCTATATATTCCACTATCATATTTCCCTCATTGCCAAAATATTCTATTTATTATATAATGTTACAAAAGTCAACCGATTTTTTATTTGTTTTCAATTATAAACTAGATATAAAGACCTCTGCATTATGCTGCTCTTAAATAAAGAAGCAACACTTCTAATGTAAACATCTCAGTTTTTTAAATCAAAAAACCTAAATTTTGCTCTATAATCGCCAAAGTTATCCTGCTTGACATCAGTGATCCAAGTTTGACATTTAATACCCAGCACCTCTCCTATCAATAATATTCTATGCTGCTTATCTAAGTGAGACATTATATCGTCAAGTAGTAAAATCGGTGCTTTTTTACAATAAATACACCTTGCTTTTACACCGGATAGGATTATAGAAAGTAGCAGTAATTTTTGTTCACCAGTAGAGCATAAATTTATAGGCATGTCCCTTTTTTGACAGAAAACTTGAAAATTATCATTATGTACACCAAAATTTACTTTACCAGTTAGCAAGTCTCTTGCTCTATTTTCTCTCAAAAGGTTCTGGTAATATTCAGGAGTATCATTGTAGGTTAACTGGCTCTTGATTTTTAAGGTTGCTTTTGGAAAGAGTTCAGCAGAATGATTGTCAATAGTATTTTGCAATATCTTTAGCACAGAAATCCGCATGCGTGAAATATTGATAGCACTAGTCACCATTATGCTCTCAAGACTATTTAACCAACTTTCATCTGAAACACTATCCCTTAAAAGTCTACTTCTTTGATATTTAGCCTTCTGATATTGCATATAATAATAGGTATAATCATCTTCAAACATTGAAGTTATACGGTCTAGAAATTTTAATCTATCACTTGAAGAGTTAAGAAGTATATAGTCCATTTGTGGCACAAGCCATATTACGTTGGATATCTTGTACAAACTAGTATGCGTTTTACCATCAACCTTAACTAATTTTCTACTTCCATGTTTTGCAATCCCGATTGAATTTAAATCTTCTCCATTAAAGAAACTATAATGCACAGCCCAATCTATATTGCTAAATTTATTTTGCATTTCATTAACTTTAGCTTTTCTCATTCCATTACTCTTGGCAAGCAGTGAAATTGCTTCTAGTATATTGGTTTTTCCAATGCCATTTTGTCCGGTTATTACAACTGACTCATTACCTACTTCTAACTCAAAATCAGAATAATTGCGAAAATTATGTAATCTTAATTTTTCTACATAGCAAAAATTATGCATTTATTCACATCAAAAAATAAACAAACATATTGTTTCTAGCTACCAAAATGTCTATAATCCAACTTTTAAATATAAAATCAAATGTTACAAAGAAATATTCTTATATGGTTACTAACATCACTATTTTATGCATACCAATATATACTGCGTGTGATTCCTAACATAATCGCACCTGAATTGATAACAAAATTTAATATAAGTATTGCAGATGTAGGTCAGTTTGGGGGTTTATACTATATAGGTTATACATTAGCTCATATACCTATCGGTATTTTTCTCGACAGATTTGGACCAAAAATCGTTCTACCGGCTTGTATTATTTTAACGTTCACTGGAACATTACCATTAATATGGTTTGATGAGTGGTATTACTCAATACTTGGTAGAGTTATTGTAGGTGTTGGTTCATCAGCTTCCGCAATTGGTCTCTTTAAAGTTGCAAGCATGTATTTCGCACAGGAAAAATCAGCAAGGATGGCAAGCATATCAATAATTATAGGAATAATAGGAGCAGTATTTGGCGGACTGCCATTAGACTACTTACTTGACAAATTCAGTTGGGATTGCGTTATTTATACATTTTCAGCATTTGGTTGTATACTTGCTTTACTGTTATTCTTAATAACCCCTAAAAGTGATACTCAACAAGAAAAATTTAGTATAAAAGATTTAAAAGCGGTGCTATTTAATAAAAATATCTTCTTGATTAGCTTTTTTGGTGGACTCATGGTTGGTCCAATGGAAGGCTTTGTGGATGGTTGGGCAAAACCATTCTTTCTTGAAGTATATAAAGTCAATGAAAGTTTAGCATCTTCTCTCTCTTCTATGATATTCATAGGCATGGGAGTTGGATCATTCCTTTTAGCCTATCTATTAGAAAAATTCAAAGGCAAAGACTACGAAATAATAATTGCATGTTCATCAGTGATGATTATCAGTTTCTTACTGCTTTTCATGAGAGTTGGTGGCGTATATATTGCACTGCCAGCATTACTTATTATTGGTATCGCCTCCGGTTACCAAGTAATCACAATTTATAAGGCTATAAGCTATGCAGGCAGTAATCTAGTTGGTCTGGCAACGGCTGTATCAAACATGATAGTCATGATTTTTGGTTATTTTTTTCACACTGGAATTGCAGGAATAGTAAATCTATATTGGGATAAAACAATAATAGAAGGAAGTCCTATATATGGCTCAGCACTGTTAATAAAAGCAACGTCTATTATTCCTGTGTGTTTACTAATAGCAATATTAGGGTTTATATGGTTAAAAAAACAGGAAAGTAAGAAATATTAGGGTAAAATATATATGATCAACATTTTCAAAAACATTTTTAAATGCCCATATCCTAAAAGTAGTTTAAAGACTCATGACAACGAAGTTTATCAGTCTATAGAACAAGAGTTGCAGCGCCAAAAGTCACAATTGCAACTTATTGCATCAGAGAACTTCGCAAGCAAAGCAGTGATGGAAGCTCAAGGCTCTATTTTAACCAACAAATATGCAGAAGGTTATTCAGGTAAAAGATATTACTGCGGCTGCGAGTATGTAGACAAAATTGAAAGTCTTGCTGTGGAAAGACTATGTAAGCTATTTGGTGTTAAATTTGCAAATGTTCAACCTCACTCCGGCTCTCAAGCTAATCAAGCAGTGTTTGCATCATTGCTTTCTCCTGGTGATACAATACTTGGATTGTCACTTGATTGTGGCGGACACCTTACGCATGGTGCAGCACCTAATTTATCTGGTAAATGGTTTAAATCGGTTCAATATACAGTTGATAGAAAAACTTACTTACTAGATATGAATGAAGTGGAAAAATTAGCACTGGAACATAAGCCAAAGCTCATTATAGTAGGTGCATCAGCTTATCCTAGAAAAATAGATTTTAAACGCTTCCGCGAGATTGCAGATAAAGTCAATGCCTACCTACTTGCAGACGTCGCCCATTATGCAGGGCTTATTGCTGCTGGTGAATATCCATCCCCTTCTAAATATGCACATGTTATAACCTCCACAACCCATAAAACTCTACGTGGTCCACGTGGTGGAATAATTATGACAAACGATGAAGCAATATATAAAAAGCTCCAATCTGCTGTTTTTCCAGGGTTACAGGGCGGGCCATTGATGCATGTTATAGCTGCAAAAGCAGTTGCTTTTAAAGAAGCGTTAGATCCAGAATTTAAAGTTTACAGTAAAAAGGTCATAGAAAACGCTAAAGTACTAGCTAAAGAACTAGAAAAATACGGTTTAGATATCATCACTGGTGGCACTGATTCTCATATAGTGTTAGTAGACCTAAGACCTAAAAAACTTACCGGCAAAAGTGTAGTGGATAGCCTTGAAAGAGCGGGTATCACCTGTAATAAAAATGCCATACCATTCGATACAGAAAAGCCTACTATCACGTCAGGCTTACGCTTTGGCACCGCCGCTGAGACAACACGTGGACTTGAAAAAGAAGATTTTAAAGAAGTGGCACGTTTAATAAATGAAGTGATTCAGGGACTAATTAACAAAAACAGTGCAGATGTTGAAGAGAAAGTATCAGCACAAGTTAAAGCGATTTGTAGTAAATTTCCTATTTACTAGGCTTCAATTTCTCACTTAAAATTGAATTGACTACATCGGGATTAGCTTTTCCGTGAGTGCATTTCATCACTTCACCAACAAAAAACCCATACAATTTCACCTTACCACTTTTATACTCTTGAACCTTATCGCCGTTGTTATCAATGATTTTATCTATAACCTCAGCTATTTGATTTCTATCAGTTATTTGTTTAAGGTTTTGCTCTTCTATAATTAAAGAAGCAGACTTCCCAGTTTCAAACATAATATCAAATACTTGTTTTCCAAGTTTTACAGAAAGTGTTCCATCAACAATAAAATCTAAAAGTTCAGATAAAGCATCAGCTCTAATTGGAGAATCAGCAATGTCAATTCCGGCTTTATTTAAGCGACCAAAAAGCTCAATAGTTAGCCATGTTACAGCAATTTTTGGATTGTGCTTGTGTATTAACTCTTCAAAATAATTAGCTATTACTCTATCAAAAACAATAACATCAGCATCATACTCACTGATGCCTAATTCTTCTATATACCGCTGTTTCTTCTGATCAGGCAGCTCCGGTAAAGATAGCCTAATATTATCAATTTTCTCCTGATCTATTTCAACAGGGAGCAAGTCCGGCTCAGGGAAATATCTATAATCGCTTGCATCTTCTTTGTTGCGCATCACTTTTGTTTTTCCTGAAGCAACATCAAAAAGCAAGGTATCCTGACTTATTTCTCCTCCATCTTCTAAAATGCCAATTTGCCTCTGTACTTCATAGTCTATAGCTTGAGCAATATAACGGATTGAATTGAGATTTTTTATTTCACACCTAGTGCCAAATTGATCACTACCTTTCGGACGCACGGAGACATTTGCATCACAGCGTAGAGATCCCTTTTCCATATCACCATCACAAGAACCTACATAACGCAAAATCTGCCTTAATTTCTTCATAAATTCTGCAGCTTCAGCAGATGACCTTAAATCCGGTTCAGAAACAATTTCCATCAACGCAACACCTGCACGATTTAAATCTATGTACGTTTTTTGACCACCATGAATACTTTTTCCTGCATCCTGCTCCAGGTGAATTCTGGCAATTCTTATTTCTTTATTGCTGACTGATAATTTACCATTTTTCACTATTGGTTCGAAAAACTGTGTTATCTGGTAACCTTGAGGCAAATCAGGATAAAAATAATTCTTTCTATCGAAATAGGAGCTCATGTTAATTTCCGCAGATAATGCAAGTCCAGTACGTATTGCTTGCTCTACGCAAAAATAATTTAGTATTGGCAATGTACCAGGCATCGCCGCATCAACCAAAGAGACTTGAGTGTTGTGCTCAGCACCAAACTCAGTTGATGAACTAGAAAATAATTTTGTTTTGGAAGAAATTTGAGCATGTACCTCAAGCCCAATAACTACTTCCCAATTTGCTCCTACCATAAAACTGACTTAAGATTAATTGTATATTTTGTAAGAATTAACGCATAAAGTCAAAGTAAATGAAATTAGTTGTATTTTAATAACATGTGGTCCTTGCTGCTGCTATGAAACAAAAACCACTAGTCGAAATTAACCTTTTGCCTCTGTTCGTTGATATTGTGAAAAAACTTGTTTAGCTTGCTCACCAATTTCCTTAAATTTTGTATCAACTTTTTCCCACACCTCAAGCTTCATAACAGAATCAGCTAATTGTTCAGCTTTCTTATCAAATTTTTCGCTTATCGGCTGAAGTAGCCACATACCCTTTCCTTGTGCATTCAGACCCATAACAACTGCACAGACACACGATGCAATAAAACCCATTTGCGCTATTGCTAATAGTGAAAATCCTGTTACAACCGTAGATGCTAATATAATAGCGATATTCCCACAAATTGATTCAACTTTTACCTCTTTACTATTTCTTTCATCATTTTTCTTTACTTTCTCAAAATCATCGTTCGTATCTTGACCACAAAGACTAATTATCGATCCTGCTGCAACTTTCATTGCTGCTGTTAGAACATAGGCCATAGCTAACGCCATAGCTATTTTGATTAAGGAAAGAACTGATGGTAATATGACTACACCAGCCAATAAGCCAACGGCCATCCATTTTACAGCATTTTTCATGTCTAACTTACTTACATACATAAAGTCCTCTTTATATAACTAAAAAATAAAAACAGTCAGCTCACATTGAAAAGACTGCTTATATTTATATGATAAACTAAATTTTTGTAAACACAACAGCAAAATATCTAATTTGACCTATAAAAACTCCATTAACATTACTTTAAATAAAGTACCCATATTTTCAGTCAATCTTAAGAATTCATTCATAATTCTCTTTTTTTGTGTATTAGTTGCATTTTTTATCAAAACTTGTGCTCTCTCCTTTATGCCAAAAGAATATAAGAATTCCCTTTGAGTAAGAATCTCGCAGTTCATGTGTTGCAATGAATTTTTAAGTGCTTGAAAATCTACAAATGCAGTAATGTCGCAATTGCCAACATCCTCAAGAAAATTCACATAACGGTGTTGCTTTATTGACTGCAAAGTATTTTTGTATGAAGGATAGATATACCCATAATCTACAATCAAAGCAGCTCCTCTATCCTTACATATCTTCTCTTCGATTTTTTTTAGCATCTTAGTACCACATGAACATACCTCTACCACTGCATCATCAAAAATCACGGAATCACAAACCGGCTCTTTTTTCTCAATCTGCTTAATCGTAAGACCATCCTCGCTATGTTTTGCTATTCTATTTTCATACCACTTCTTATCACGGTAGACAAATTGATCAATTGGCAAAGCATCAAAAAATTCATTTGCAAGGAATATAGTAGGTTGTTCTGGTAAATTCTTCATATCTTCATGCCATTCGATATTTAGCCCTTGTAAAGTCTTTCTCTGAATATTCTGCAAAGCAGGACTAATTTCAACTAGGTGAATTGACATTGACTGAAAAAAAAAGCTGTGTTTTTTTGTAACTCTGATTATATCGCTGATTAATGTCCCCTTTCCTGGACCAAGTTCAACTAAAGAAAACTTTTCTGGTTTATCTAACTTCTCCCATACATACATTATCCACACCGCTATTATTTCACCAAACAACTGACTTATCTCAGGAGCAGTTACAAAATCACCATCTTTACCTAGTGGTACTTTACACATGTAATATCCATACTGTTTATGATATAAAGCAGCATTCATAAAGTCACTAATTGATATTGAACCCTGATTCTGATCAATTAATTCGTATATATAAGCCAGCATGTCATTAATAGATGTTTAACTATAGTATGCCACACTATTTAGTGGAAGTATGCTTATATATAAGGTATAATTTATCTCTATGAGTAGTACTCTAATTATGAATGACTATAAGCCAGACAATATTGCTATTACATCACAAAATGATGATTCATTAGAGGACCTTATAGGAAACGATACAATAAGTGTTAACGGATTTTCTCTACAAGAAATTGCTAACTTTATACAAAATAAGGTCATAAACGAAGACGGGTTAACTTTAGCAGAAGTATTTCAAGTACTTTTACAAATGCTAAATGGTAACTTAGAATTGCTTAGAAAAGTATTGCTACACGCGAAAATTATGGTACAAAATGGAATGGAAATACCAAAAGAGTCGCAGTTAACCAGATCCGATGTACGCCGTGCCCTAAAAGGTAAAGGTGCAGTCAAGCAGGATCTTGTAAAAACTCCTCCTATTCTACCTAATGTGAAATCACTTGTAAAAAAAAGTAGAGGTGTTTAAAGATGGTTGAGTCTATAAAAAAATTCACTGTTCAATGTGACTTTAAAGGACAAAGTTCACCTTTTGCAATATATATAGGAAATCCCAAAAATGACACCCATCCAATTCATCATCAAGATTCTTGGCTTGCAAAAGAACGTGGGGGCAATATTCCCAATAACATTAAGGATAATTTACAAAAATTGTATACTCTCTCACAAGAGAATGGTATCTCATTTTCAGAATTGTGTGCATATGCTATCACTGTAGTAAGTAACACTGGAGATATTGAAAACAAGAAAAAAGCAGAATAAAGGGAGCAAAATTCATTCTATTATTTCTTGACATTCCTTATGTTCTGCTTGTTTATTATTTAACGTACAGAAACTAACTTTGTTGTTCCTATTTGACTTATACTTGTATTAAAACTAATAGGAAGATCTGGTTCTTTATATAATGCCTCAGGCTTAAGCCAACTTGTTTCACTGGTATCTTCAACATTTCCTTTAAAAGTAAACTGTACAAACTCATAATCAAAATCTTCTCCTCTTTCTTCTTGAAGCTTTTCTATCTCCTTTCTTATCGCATTCCAAACCATATTATTATCTTCATCACAGTAAGATACTTTGTCTGCTAATTCATTAACAAATGCTTCTAAAGCATTTGTTAGTATTTTTCTTCCTCTTCGATCAATAGCAATAATTGAATTTTCCAAGCTAGCAGCCATTACAATCCCATGGATATTTTCAACTACACCTACCTTCTTATTATCCTTGCTAGAAAAAATATCAAAATCGAAATAAATCACTTCATCTTGTCCTGCTATTTTGTCAAAATTTAGTAAAATGAATGCACGCATTAAATCTATCTCAAGGCCAAATGGCATCCTTATATCTGCACTATACAATGTTTTATAGAATTCAGGTATTGAAATCTCGAAATCGCTACCTATTGATAAATTAGGCATATCATCTGTACAAAAATCTATTTTATTGAAATCTATTACTTTTATATTTTCTATCAGACTTAAAGTCTCTTCTAGATCTTTCATCTGTTTCAACTTTAAACCTGCACCATTTACAACCAAATAAATAGTACGTTGCGGTTCCGCTCTTGCCCAATTTATTAATCTTTGTAAATATTGGTATTGTTTATTGTTGGGTACTGAATTACCAAATTGTTTAGGTAGCCATTGAAATACAAGCGGCGTAGTCTCTGGTAATGTTATTATAGCATTCACCTAGGTGTCCATATATTAGAATAATAACCAGTATAATTAAAAATCTTTAATAATTTCTAAAGATACTTTATTAACAAATATATAAATCACTCTACTTTTGTAACAATGATACAGTGTATATCCTAGCGTTTTCCTAGTGCTAAGTTTTACCTATAACCATGTAAACAATTTCCATTTATAGGCTCTACTCACCACTTGAACCAAAACCACCTGTGTCGCGCTCAGTTTCACTCACAGTAAACTCCTCTACATCTTTCCAAGTTATTTTTGTAACGGGAGCAACAAGAATTTGAGCAATCCTATCTCCTCTTTTTATTTCGTATTGTTGGTCACTCAGATTGATTAAACAAACTTTAACTTCGCCTCTATAATCAGAATCTATAGTACCTGGAGAGTTTAAAACTGTGATCCCATGTTTCGCCGCCAAACCTGAACGCGGCCTTACCTGCGCTTCAAACCCATCAGGTACTGCAATAATAATTCCAGTAGGTACCAAAACCCTCTCAAGTGAATTCAATATAATGGAAGTATCAACTGCAGCATATAGATCCATACCCGCACTCTGCACAGTTGCATAACACGGTAATGGTAGATCCTTCCCATGTGGCAATTTTTTTATTTCTATCTCAATTTTATCTCTTTGCATTTTATATGATTATCAACTATACTATTGTAGCACATATGGGTTTTCTTCAAAGCTTATTTCTGTAGAGATATCCAAAAATCGCTCACCACAAATAAAAAAAATTCCATTATCATAGTTGCTATTTACAATAAATTGAGTATTTTAAGATAGTTTACATCAAAAAAGTGAATTGAGTTAAAGAACTGTTTATTTTTCATTGAAAATATCGTTTCATAGTATTAAAGAAAAATTATGGCATTATTAATAGTTGAATCGCCTGCAAAGGCAAAAACAATAGGTAAGTACCTCGGTAAAGAATTTAATATAGCTGCATCCTTCGGCCATGTAAGAGATTTACCGGCAAAAAACGGTTCCGTTGATCCAAATAACGATTTTGCTATGAAATATATAGCTCTGGAGAAAGCAGAAAAATACATCAAAGAATTAGTGAAAGCAGCAAGCAAAATGCAAGATATATACCTTGCAACAGATCCTGATAGAGAAGGAGAAGCAATAGCATGGCATGTGGTAGAAATCCTTAAGGAAAGGAATGCCATTAACAAAAATAATAATATTTACAGAGTAACCTTTAATGAAATTACAAAAAATGCAGTACAAGAAGCTATAAAAAACCCACGTAAAATAAGTATGGATCTAGTGCATGCACAGCAAGCGCGGAGGGCTTTAGATTATCTGGTAGGATTTACCTTATCACCTCTGCTGTGGAAAAAATTGCCTGGAAGTAGATCTGCAGGCCGAGTACAATCTGTTGTACTGAGGCTTATATGCGAGCGAGAAGATGAGATTAATAAATTTGTATCTCAAGAATATTGGAGCATCAAAGCAGAAATGCAGAATAATAACAGTGAGACTTTTTTTGCATTGCTTAGCCACTATGAGAGTAAAAAATTAGAGAAATTTGACATTAAAAATGAAGAGCAAGCAAAACATCTAATCAAAGAAATCGAAACACGACAATACGCTGTCAGTACGGTAGAGCACAAGCAAATAAAAAGAAACCCCCTTCCGCCGTTCATCACTTCAACTCTGCAGCAAGATGCAGTTAATAAACTTCATTTCAATATAAAAAATGTAATGCGCATCGCACAGAATTTATATGAAGGCATCAATATTGGCGGAGAAACAGTAGGTTTAATCACTTACATGCGTACAGATGGGTTTTATATCGCTGATGAGGCAATTAACTCGATTAGACAGTCAATCAAGTCACTATATGGTGATAAGTATTTACCAAAGTCTCCTCGTCAATATGCAAAAAAAGTTAAAAATGCTCAAGAAGCACACGAAGCAATTCGTCCAACAGATATAAATAGAACACCAAATAGCATAGCTCAATATTTAACACCAGAACAACTGAAGTTATATGATCTAATTTGGAAAAGGACCATTGCAAGTCAGATGGAGTCAGCAATTATCGATCAGATAATAGTAGAGATCAACTCTCATGATCAGAAAATAACTCTTAGAGCAAACGGATCAAGCATATTTTTTGATGGTTTTTATAAGGTTTATCAAGACAATATAGAAATAGAAAATGAAAGTTTATTACCTGCTTTGAAAGAAGGGGAAGCATGCAAACTAATTGCTACAACCCCTAAACAGCATTTCACTCAACCACCAGCACGTTATAGCGAGGCAAGTATTGTAAAAAAAATGGAGGAGATAGGTATAGGTCGTCCATCAACTTATTCAGTAATCATTTCTGTGTTGCAAGATCGTGGCTACGTTACATTAGATAATAAAAGATTTATTCCAAGTAGTCGTGGTACAATCGTAACCATTTTCCTAAAAAAATTCTTTAGTCGTTACGTAGAATATGATTTCACTGCTCACATGGAAGAAGAGCTGGATGTCATATCAAATGGAAATGCAGATTGGAAAGAAGTGTTAAGACATTTCTGGGTACCATTTTCCGACAATACTAACTCTGTGAAGCAAATGACATATGATGAAGTCCTAGATGGAATTCGCGAATTAATTCTTAATTACTTCTGCTCAGAAGAAGAAAAAAACAACATTGAAGAAAAATGCTCAGCCTGCCCTGATGGTATGTTAAAGTTAAATGTTGGACGCAGTGGAGTATTTTTAGGATGCTCTAACTATCCTCAATGCAATTATACAAGAGAAATTACTGGCAACGATAATTCAGAATACCCTAAAAGCCTTGGCATAGATGTAAAAACAGGACAGGAAGTGGTGATAAAAAAAGGTCCTTATGGGTTTTACCTGCAGTTCAACAGTGAAGTGGATAAGAAAAAAGCAGCCATTCCAAAGGATATAAATATCGATGATGTAGATCTTGATATGGCAACTGCACTGCTTTCACTACCGAAAGTTATAGGAAATCACCCAGACACAAACAAAGAGGTAAAAGTAGGTCTTGGAAGGTTTGGATATTATATTTTGTATGACGGCAAATATTTTTCTCTTAAAAAAACACACAAAGAAGCGCTGAGTGTTACATTAGATGAAGCATTAACAATTATTGCAAGCAGTGCACAAAAGATATTAAAGTCCCTTGGTGTTGATGAAAAAGGAAAGGAAATTGTTATTTGTAACGGAAGGTATGGACACTATATAAAATGCGGAAAGACAAACGTTGCTTTAGGTAAAGATGCTGACATTGAAAGTATCGACTTAAAAAAGGCAATGGAACTCATTCAAAACAAACAAGCAAGTTCGTCGTAAAATTTTATTATCGATAGTGGAAAACAATTCTGTTATATTTTTATTTGTAAGCAGCTTTTTAGTGGTCTTGAATTTGTGGTTTTAGGATATTAAGTGACTATATCAATTCTGGGTGCTGGTGCATGGGGCACAGCAATTGCAATTTCACTAAGTAGTAAGCAGGATATAATCTTATGGACACACAATAAATCAAAGTGTCAGTTAATAAATGAAAAAAGGGAAAGTGATAGACTACCTGGCTGCTTAATTCCCGATAACATATCAGTGAAATCAGACATTAAAGATACTATTAACAGCGCAGCTATAATTATTGCAACTCCCACCCAGTCCTTAAGAGAAGTGTGTAAACAATTGCGTGGAATACAGAAGGGCACACCTATAATCTTAGCATGTAAAGGAATAGAACAATCAACATTAATGTTACCCAGTGAAATAGCTCAAGAGATTTTACCGGATAATCCAACTGCAATTTTTTCTGGACCTAGTTTTGCAATAGAAGTTGCAAAAAATTTGCCTTACTCAATGGTACTTGCTTGTCAAGATACTACTTTGGGTCTAAAGTTAACATCTGAGTTAAAGCAAAAAAATATGATACTACACTTTAGCAACGACGTTGTAAGTGTGCAGACTTGTGCAGCATTAAAAAACGTTTTTGCCATAGCATGTGGAATAGTTTTAGGTAGGAAGCTTGGTTACAATGCGCATGCAGCTCTGATAACAAAAAGCATAAATGAGGTGAGAACTTTGTATTTAGCTAAGACCAATGTTAATAATATAGATACATTACTAGGACCGTCATGCTTAGGGGATTTAGTTATGACATGTACGTCATTAAACTCAAGAAACTTATCTTTTGGCCTTAAGATAAGTAACAGTAATTGTGATATTCAACAAGCTTTACGGGAAAGTAAATCAACAATAGAAGGTATTAGCACTGCTCGATCTACTTTTGAATTGGCACAAAAGCTAAAAATTCAAATGCCAATATGTGAAGCAATTTATGAATTATTGTACAAAAATGTCAATATAGATGATATTATTTCTAAGTTAGTTCTATGAAGCCACTGTATAAACTTATTGCAACATGGATGCTGTCTGGAACAGTAAAAAAAATGCCAGGAACTATAGGTAGTTTGGCTGCCTTTCCGCTGGTTCCTCTCATCTTAATCAATAAAGTTTTAGGTATAATACTTATCCTACTCTTATTCTTAGTAGGATTATGGTCCACAAGTAATTATATAAAATATTATAATAAAATTTCGCACGACCCAAAGGAAGTCGTGATTGATGAAGTAGTTGGTCAGTTGTTAACAATATTCCTAGTGTCAATATTTTTACCTATTCAAAATATAAACTCCTTATTGTTATGCTTTTTTTCTTTCAGGTTTTTTGATATAGTAAAGGCATGGCCTACCAATTTAGTTGATAAAGATATCAAGAATTGCTTTGGAGTCATGTTAGATGATGTTATAGCTGCAATATTTGCTTCCATATTTGTAGTGTCACTCTATTGTTTATTATTATATGCAAGATAAAGGAATTTATTATTCAGGTTTGGTAACCCAAAACTTAAAAAGCTACATACTCTATACAACTGCTTTATCTCAATGGGAAACACATGACAATTTTGATGATATTGTGTTTACAATCAATGGAACTAGAGAATCTCTCTTTAATTTCGTATTCTGCGATGGTGAGTCATCTATTGATAAAACCTTAAATTATCTTAGAGAGAGAAATGTAGAAGCAACATGGGTGCATATGAAATCGAAAAGCATTTTAGAGCAATACGGAATAAAACGTATTAGCACACCAAAGAAAGCTTTGCTCAACATAAAAAACTATTTCTCACCACCCGATGTTGTTCCCAATTTAAAACTTCAGATTGTAGATAGCAGCGAACTTTTAGAGCAATTGGATTCATATACTGCTCAAATCTTTTATCACAATGCTGGAGTTGTTAGCACATTTCTTCGTGGGCTGCCAGATGACACTTCAAAATTAAAATTTTTTCTTGTAATATTAAATGATAAAGTAGTTGGAACATGTGCTATCTACATACAAGACAATATTGCAGGTTTTTATAGTGATGGTATTTTACCAATGTATAGGAACCAAGGAATAGGTACCCAAATGGTTTTAGAGAGGATAAAGATAGCAAAGGAATTTAAGTGTGAATATGTAATAGCACACTGCATGAAGCCTTCTGTCAACCTCTATAAGAGACTAGGTTTTCAGATGTTAGGTAACCTTTACTTGTATACTTCTTCAGTATAACTTATACATAATTTTCTACAACTGTAAATTTATGCTTGTTAAAAATGTTTTATGTTTTTCACTTACGAAGTATTCTTAATATTAGTTTTGGTGTTATTTTTTCTCTCTTATTCTAGATTGAAAATTAATGAAAGAATTAAGAGCCTACAACATCAAAATATTATTATTAACAATCTAATTGATACGATAGATGATGGATTCTACATCTGGGATTCAAAAAAGCGTATAGAAAAATTTTCTCCTAATCTATTAATTTCATTAAATACTGTTTTTTACTCATTTAATGAATTTGTAAACTTTTTTGAGCAGTCAGAAGTTTTACTAAAGAACTTCACTGAGACAAAGAAGATAAATAAGTCTTTTATTCTAGATCTCAAAGCAAAAGAAAGTGAAATTCACTGTATATGCTACGGTAGAAGCATAGTAGATAATACTAACAATGTTATTGGTGCGTTGTTGTGGATAAGAAATATTTCAGAGTATAAGGTAAGAGCGCATGAGCTTGAGCTAGAGCATAAGAAATTTAAGCAAGAAACAGAAAATTATAAAAATCTCTTTAATTCTTTACCATATCCAATGTTGGTATACAATAAGCACAAAAAAATCAAACTTTATAATTCATTTAGTGAGAAGTATGTAAATAACTCACAAAGGTCAGCCGTTACTCGTAGCACAAAGCCAGTTAAATACGCTATAACATATAAGAATGAACGTAAGATTTTCAATTTCATCAAAGTACCAATACAAAATTCTGAAGAAATAGTCGTATATGGACAAGATATAAGTACCTCAGAAAAGCTACGTACTGAGTTAAATCACTATTTAAGTGCACAAAAAAATTTACTGGAGGGACTACCGATCGCTATTACTATATACACTAAGAATCAAAAGCTTAAATCTTACAATAATGCTTTTGTAAAAATCTTCCAAATTGATCAAAGTTTTCTACTTTCTTATCCTACCTACCACGATGTTATGCTTTACCTCTGTGAATCTAAAGGATTACTAAAAAAAGAAGATTTCCAGACTATAAATAAACAGAGACACACTTTATTTAAAGAGTTGCGCGAGTCATATAACAATGTGCTACATCTTACAAATGGAAAATCAATCAGAATTCTAACTATGCCGCATGCCACAGAGGGTTTGATCTTTATTTATGAGGAGTATAAAAAACTACCTCTCTAGCATTAGTCGCTTTATTTCAACTATTGCTTTTGCTGGATTAAGCCCCTTAGGGCAAGTTTTTGTACAATTCATTATTGTATGACAACGGTATAATTTAAACGAATCATTTAATGCATCAAGGCGTTCACTCGTCTTACTATCACGGCTATCAACAATCCATCTATACGCCTGTAACAATACCGCTGGGCCTAAATATTTATCACTATTCCACCAATAACTTGGACAGCTAGTAGAGCAACAAGCACACAATATACAATCAGATAAACCATCAAGCTTACTTCTTTCTTCAATAGACTGTGTATATTCCTTATTTTCTGGACGATCATCAGCTTGTAGCCAGGGCTTTATTGACTCATATTGTTTATAAAAATTATTTAAGTCTGGTACTAAATCCTTTACTACATACATATGAGGTAACGGATATATTTTCACATCACCCTTGATCTCACTCACTGACTTAGTACATGCTAGTGTATTAGTTCCATCAATATTCATCGCACAAGATCCACATATACCTTCCCTGCAAGAACGTCTAAAAGTTAAACTGGAATCTATTTCATCCTTTATCTTTATCAATACATCAAGGATCATAGGGCCACAATTATCCATATCGATAAAAAACGTATCCACTCTTGGATTTTTTTCATCATCAGGAGACCAGCGGTAAATTTGAAACCTTCTTATGTTTTTTGCTCCAGCTGGAACAGGATAAGTTTTACCCTTTTTATTAATTTTAGAATCCTTTGGTAAAGAAAACTGAACCATACCTTAAATCATTGTACTAAAACACCATAAGAATAACATATTTTAATATTATCACTATACTTTTTATTTTAAAAGGGACACTAACCCTTTGTTTTTTATAATCTTTGACTTAATAAAAATTTCATTAATATTGACATGTAATTAATATTAAGTTAACGTATTATCATATAAATTATAATAGGAGGTAAAGTGGCAGAAAGCATATTTTCAGGTTTTTTTAATTTTTTTAGTAAAAATTCCAGTTACACAAGTGATAATCTTAAAAAAGAGGAAACAATAATAACACATATGGAAGTTGATGATAATGCTGCAGAACAAACAGCAATGTCTACAGGAACTGACAGTGAAGAAAAAGCTAATGATAATGCTGTAGAACAAGCAGCAATGTCTATAGAAACTAACAGTGATGATGAATTTTTCGATTGTAAAGAAAAAGTAGAAGAAGCACCTGGAGTGGAGTTTGATATATTTGATGAGTATGAGATAGTTGATTCAGAGGAATGCGAAGAATTTCTTGATTGTCAAGAAGAATTCCCAGTACCACAAAGTAAAATCGTTTCTTATGTTATTAAGCCATCATTATATGCTGTAAAATATACAGCCAGTGCACTCTCTGCAACAACAATGGTTATATCATATACTTTGGATGGTACTTCACGTGTTGTAGCTGGTGTGTCCTACATTCCTCATGAGATGTCAAAAGCACTTGAGTTATGCAAGGGAGAAGATAAAGGTACGACAGGGCACAAGATTGTTACTTTTTCTCAAGGTCTTCTGAATTGCACATCAGCTACTATATATGCCGCATCATATATACCGTACGGTGCTGGTATAGTTTTTGATGGAGTGTCTAATACCACAGGCAAAGTAAGCTCATCTTTAACACCTGAAACAATAGAAGAAATTTGCAAAAAATCAGATTTGTTTGTGGATGATATCTCTAATACAGCGAACAAGTTGCAGGAAGTTGGTGTGAATATTTCTGAAAATGTAGCGAGCATGTTGAAAGGAGTTACTATACAAAATACTGCTGCAACTGCTATATCACTTTCTTAAGGTATACTGATGTAGTTTATTAGTTTAGCATATACAAATGTTTATCCTTTGTATTCAAAAGGCCGAAAGTGGGGATAATGGTTGCTTTTAAAAAGACGACAGTTTCTATAGTCTTAATTTTGTTTTTAGGCTTTTTATGTAACTTAGTTTTTTTGGATTGATATTTATCCTCTCTGTGCTCTATTAGTCCACCAATAACCATAATTTCTCCACTTTTAACCTTTAGCATGGAGTTTATCTCTCTTATCTCAACAAGTGGAATATTGCTATTTAGTTTAGTTTTGTTTTTCTGCGCAATTAACTCTATTCCCGGATCTTTAGCATAGCCATTAATTCTTGATAGAGTCGGGTGTATATCCATGAATACTTCATTGGTATCAACATTAATGCTTGGATGGATTACTAACACAACACCTATTGGAACACTGTTAATTTTAGTAATTAAGTTTCTGTTAGTACTTTTTTGAGCATCTATAGTAAAATAGACGTGATTTTTAGCAAATGAGATCATAGCTTGCTGATTGTTTGCAGCATGTATCCTTGTACTTGATATAACCGTCGAAGTACCAAATTTATCTAAACTTTTTACCAAACTTACCAAACTGCTCGTACTAGGACACCCAGCTTGGCTATTGTTTAAGTCATTTAAGTTAATACCAGCAAGATATCTATCATTTAAAACAACTTCAACTACCTTTGCTTCTATCATTACCTGAGAAGATGCTAGTCTTTTGACCTTGTTAATATACTCTTCAACAGCTTTGTGAGTATCTTTCCTAGCACTTAAAATAATCACACCGGTCTCTTTATTAGATGAAAGAAATTCATCATCATTTGTGCCATTAACATCCATTATTGTGTTCAAGCCTTTCTCTAACGAAGCCCATAGATCACTACTATATTGAGATCTCATTACATTATTCGAAGCTTCATTAGTAATGTTCCCTTTATTATTAATAATATCATCACTGATGATGAAATTACTTTGAGCAGAACGTTGAATGTTGATAAAGTCAGCATAGTAATTTTTTACGTATGGTAGATCTCGTTCGATTCTAACTACATCATTATCCATAGAGTAACGCAATCCAGCACTTTGAGCTATATTTTGAATCACTTCGCTTACGCTCTTATCTTTTAATTTTAAAATAATGTTACCAGAAATCTTCGGATCTATATCTAAATTAATATCAGAAATTTTCCCTATTTCAATCAACAGATCTTTCACAGGTGTGCTTTCATTTACATTAATTGAAATAAGTAGGCTATTGTTGGTAATATCAGGAAACTTGACTGGCAAATGTAGAACTCCTGGTTCCGAAGGTGGAGTTACTTCTTGATACTGTTGTAAAAGAGCATGACTTTCTCTTACATGAAAATCATCATGCGGTTTTGTACTAATGTGCGTACAAGAAATAATAATAAATAGCACTAAAAATTTTAAAATGGCCATCAAGTAATCACGTAAAACCTGTATTTAGCTTTCTTCAAAAACATTAAAAATATATTTAATATTACCAAAAACTTTTTTATCATTCTAACAAGCAAACAAAAGTATTTAATCATTTTATAATATTGTGTACTTAAAACACACTTTCAATTATTATTAATCTTAGAAAGAATAATTTTATCTATGAAAGTATTTTTACATAAGAATGACTTACCAGATAATTTAATGTTTTACAAAGTTAGTTCTGTAGCTGTTGACACAGAAGCTATGGGCTTGCTGCATAATAGAGATAGGCTATGTCTTGTGCAATTATCCTTTGGAGATGGTAACGCACATCTAATTCAGTTTAGGAATGATTATAGAGCACCTAATTTGAAAAAAATACTTGAGGATACAAATATCACTAAAATATTTCACTTTGCACGATTTGACATAGGCATAATAAATTACTACTTAAAAATTTGGCCACTGCCATGCTATTGTACAAAAATAGCCTCACGTTTGGTACGAACTTATACAGATAATCACAGTTTAAAAGATTTGTGCTCAGAATTAATAGGTATTAAATTAAATAAACAACAGCAATCTTCCGATTGGGGTAATGACAATCTAACAGAAAAGCAAAAGTGTTATGCTGGGTCTGACGTACTTTACCTTCATCAGATAAAAGAAAAGCTAGATTCAATGCTAGAACGTGAAAACAGGAAAGAACTGGCTCAAAAGTGTTTTGAATTTCTTCCTACTCGTGTTCAGCTAGATCTAATAGGATGGGAAAATATAGATATCTTTAGTCATCAAACATAATCTCAAACGTTAATTAAAATACACTAAATGCAACATTTACACACTACACGCTCAATTATATTTACAGTCGGAATATTTTTACTATTGTTTAGTATTACAATGATTATTCCAATGGTTATTGATCCTCAGCACGAATGGAAACTGTTTGGAGTAGGGTTTATTATTACATGCACATCCGGTATAATTTTCACTCTTCTAGGTAAAATCAGTAGATTACATGGCATATCAGCAGTATTTATAACCACTAGTTGTGTATGGCTCACTCTATCTTTATTTGCAGCTATTCCGTTTTATCTAAATGGGTACAGCTACATTGATGCACTGTTTGAAGCAGTATCTGGCATAACAACAACAGGAGCAACTATACTCAATGATGTTGAAGCTCAGTCTGCAGGAATATTAATGTGGAGAGCTATGTTGCATAGCATAGGTGGGTTGGGCATTGTAACGACAGGAATTGCTATTTTTCCAATGTTTAAAATTTTTAGTCTAAATAATTTACTCTATTCCGAATATTCAGATGCTATAAAGAAAAGATTACCTCACATCAGAAACGTTGTGATCCATATTACAATAATATATTATGCTCTCATTTTACTGTGTATATTTTCCTATTATTTGGCAGGTATGCCGTTATTTGACTCTATATGTCATGGAATGTCTACGGTATCAACCGGTGGCTTTTCTAACTACAATGATTCTATTGGACATTATAACAGTCCTATATTAGAAGTTATAACTATTATTTTCATGATTTTAGGATCTCTACCTTTTCTCAGTTACTTAAAAATCGTAAAGCAATTAGACATCTACCATGATGATCAAGTTTCTTACTTTTTCGTAATAGCAATAATTTCATCTTTACTTGCTTGCTACTGGCTATTGGTAAATGTTAATTTAGAAATATGGCAATCATTTAGATATGGAATATTTACAGTTGTATCCTTACTTACATCTACTGGTCACTCAACTTACAGCAACTTGAATTGGGGATTGATTTCAGTTTTAACCTTTTTTTTGACGTTCATAGGAGGATGCAGTGGCTCTGCAAGCGGAGGTATAAAAATCTTCCGTATAGTAGTTATGTTAAAATCAATTAAAAACTATTTTAACACCATACTAAGTGAAGATGCATGCAATGCAGTAAAATTTAATAAAAGAAACCTGGAAAGTGATGAAGTGCATACCGTTCTTATATTTTTCGCAGTTTATATATTAACATTTGCTGCTTCATCAGTAATTATGTCTTACTTAAGTAATGCTGATTTCATCACAAGTATAAGCGCAGTTTCTGCTATGCTCACAAATTCTGGCCCTGGATTCAGCAGTCTCATAGGTCCTTCAGGTAATTACTCATCTTTCAGCAATGAAGTAAAGTTATTCCTATCTTTTCTGATGCTGATTGGTAGACTTGAGATACTACCAGTTTATTTCTGCATATACTATATGATGACCAGCTACAGGAAAAATCATTTTATTTCATAGTCAACTTTTGCAGCTAAAATAAAATCATTTTCGGTGAGTCCATTGGTTGAATGGGTCCAGATTTCAAGCCTACATTTTCCCCATGAAATATTAATATTGGGGTGATGGTATTCCCTCTCTGCAATCTTACTGACTTTATTAGCAAAGTCCATTGCACTGGCAAAATCGGAAAACTTATACTCCTTATATAAATGTCCTCTACTATTGATTAACCACCCATCCAATTCTTTCATCAGTTGTGAAACTTCTTCTGGCGATAGCCACATAACGTTTTTGCATGGTACAGAGTGCTTATCTAATAAATGCGCTACTGCTTCTAATTCCTTTAAGTATACCAAATTAATTATAACAGCAAGCACTAACACCAAAGCATATATTTTAATATGTATATTTTTCATAGCCAATTTTAATATAGTAGAATAGCAATCATTATAGCATAAATAAACTGTTCCGCAACGACATCGCAATGTGAATATTTATTATGCAATTAATATTTATCATACTCGTCCATACCATTATATTACGCGTAGCAACTGTTTTTTTATTATGTGAATCAACCCTCTGCACCTGTGGATAAACCTGTGGATAAAATCCAACTCTAATCTTGTATAATACAAATGACAGGAGCATGATCTGATGGATTTTCTAGCTTGCGTAATCCACTATGAATGTAACATGTTTCCAATTTATCTACAGCTTGTGGTGAGAGCAGCATATGATCTATTCTCATTCCCTGATCATTTCTAAATGAGTTACCTTGATAGTGCCACCAACTAAATTGCTGTAGATTTGGATTAGATATCCTAAATGCATCTGTGAACCCAAGGTTAAAAATTGCCTTTAATTTTTCACGTTCTTTAACATGAAAACAGATTTGGCCATTGATTAAATTTGCATCAAAAACATCAATTTCATCAGGTGCAACATTGTAATCACCAGCAATTATGACTAACTCTTCACGTTTTAGTAATCCTCTCATCCTTTCATATAAATTATCAAGAAATCTCAACTTATATTCAAACATATGAGAATCTGGACTCTGCCCATTTGGAACATACACACTTCCGAGCCTTACTTGCTGATTCATGTATTCAATTACGCATTCCACATAACGTGCTTCATAGCAGCCATCTACTATATCAATTTTAAATTGATTTAATATCGGGTATTTTGATAAGATACATACCCCATTTCTTGCAATTTGCCCGTATAGGGCATATTTATACCCCAGTGCTTTTATTTCTAAATGGGGAAATTGTTCTTCAGTACATTTTATCTCTTGCAGTAAAATGATGTCTATCTTACTACTGACTATGAAGTTGCAAAGTTGTTCAATTCTTTTGCGTATGGAGTTTACATTCCAAGTTGCTACTCTTAGCATTCGCTATCCTTATTAATCGTATCAATTAAATTCTCTTGCGTAGGTAAACGAGATATTATTATCGCTTTCCATTTTACCTGCTTCAAATTGTCAGCAACGTTCTTACTTATTGCGTACGCTACTATATTACCTGTCAGATGTGAAAGCCCACATTTTAAAATTAATGAACAAAACACCCTTGCTGTTTGTGATGAAAAAAAAACTACACCGTTGATAGCACCATCTAGTAATAAATTTTTACATCTATTAGATAAATGCCTTTTAGTAATTGTTCTATAGAGTATTACCTCTTTTATATCAAAACCATCATCAAATAATTTTTTCTTCAGATCATACGATACTTCCTGTCCTCTAATATACAGAAACCTAACTTCATGTGCATAGTAAGACTTTATAAATAAGATCAAATCTTCAACATTACTATCTACCGACTCTACATTAACAAAACCGAGATTTTTGGCAGTTTCCATAGTTGCATTACCAACTGTGATAATAGGAAGGTTGTTTATTTTACACACATGACTGAAAGCTTTAATGCTATTTTTACTAGTGGATACTACAACATCAAATTCATACAAAGACAAGTCAGGGTACAAATATTTCACTGTAAAGACTGGCTCTATATATACTTTATATCCGTGTCTTTTTAATAAACTCCTTGTACCCAATGAATCCAACAAAGGCCTTGTCAATAAAACAGATTTCACTCCTATCAGCTATAGCTCATTGCATATATCATACCTCTCTCAATGAAAATTCCTAACAAAAATTCAGCCATTACTTAAAATGGGCTGAGATACCTTTTTATATATATGTTGACATAATCATATCCTTATGCGGTTCACTGTAAGTTTGTGAAAGGTTTGTCGCTACAGTAACTGTCGCCTCCAATTCAGAACATATTGCACTTCGTTTATCTGCCAGATATGCTAAAAGCTTTTCTGAATCTTCATTAATCTTTTGCTTACCCCTAAGTTCATTATGCTGCATTTGTAATGCATCTATTATCGATATAAATTGAGCTATTTGCTTTGATTTCCGTGTTTTCTCCGAGAACTCATTAATTATATTTCTTATAGGATTAACACACTCATCAATTTTTTTCTGATGTTCTTCAACCATTTGCTGAAGTACTTCTATCGCTTGCTGACAATATTTAGCTCTAAACTTAAAAAGATTTTGCTCAGCTTCGTATCTACCTTGACTTGTCTTGCAATTAAAAATTGCAGCTTTACTTCTATTAAAGTCACTATCAACTCTATCGATTGTGTTTGTTACAATATTCTTTAATTCATTTAATTTTTCTATATCGCTCACCAATTGATCTTCATGCAATTCTTTACATTTTTGATATAATATTATTGTCTGCAAAGTCCCTTCTCGTACTCCCTGGTTGTAAAACTCTCTTAACTCTTTGTTTGCTAGAATTTTCATTGCATCTTGCATCTTAGTAGAAAGACCAGGGTACTTTTTGCTTAATGACTCAACGTGTTTTGAGAGAAAAGCCTCAGTACGATTGTCATTTAATTTCTCTAGTGTTATTCCAATTTCGCTTTCTAGTGAACTTATATACTTCAAGGTATCTTCGAAATCCTGTTTATTGGATGTAAGAACCTTATTAAAAGTTTCCTTTTTTCCCGGTGTAATATTACGTTCTGCTAAGATCCCACGTCCAATTTCATGAAAGACCATGTCTGAATTTGGAGCACTGACATTAGATATAATTTGCGGGTTACTCTCTGGGTTTTCTAAAAAGCTTTCCGCATCTTTTTTCAGCCCTAAAAGATTGTTTAGCTTATCATCAATACTTTTAAATCCTTTAATAGTATAGTTAATGTTTTTTGCTATTCTCTTGCTTTCTTCATCTCGTTCAACTTGCGCTGCAAGCTCATTACACAATTTTTTTGTTACTTGTACATACTCTCCCTTACCATTAAACTTTTTTATCTTACTTTCAAAACCTTCCCTGCCTTTAAATCCTAACAGAGTATAAAGATCTGAAATTCTTTGCTCATTCGATGATTTAGCAGATTTTCCTCCCTGGGGAAGTATAAATCTCGTTACTGTTCTTTTAATCTTTGTAGCTGTAGTCATAAATCTCTTACCTCAATATTAAATTAATCTCTAATTACAACTCATAGTAGTATAACTGCCTAATTATTAATTTTTATATAATCTTTGTTACTAATACAGAGTTATGATAGATATAATGCATGTCAATACTACTGTCAATAGATTTTAACAACAATTACTTGCAAATAATAAAAACTTCATATTTTAACTAGTTATTAGTAACATCTAATTATATAAATAAATATACTCTATGTCTGACTTCGGAAATATACTGTTACTCATAGCGTGCTTATTGTCCATAATGCATGTGTTTTCACCATCTAACTTTTATCGGCCTATTGCTTCTCTTCTATTCCTAAGTGTATCGGTATCAATGGCCATTTTGATTTACTGTCATGTTACAGACAATTTTTCCCTCGAAAATGTATACTATCATTCGCATACAACAAAACCTCTACTTTATAAAATATGCGGAGTCTGGGGTAACAAAGAAGGATCTATGCTGCTTTGGACGTTAGTGCTTACTTTATATTTATTACTAATGAATACTTTTATCGATAATAAAAATAAGCTGAAGAAAACATCGATAATCACTCAATCGTTAATCTGTTTTTGCTTTTTATTATTTACTTTAGTTGAATCAAGCCCATTCTCCAAAATGCTAGACACTGCAACAGATGGGCTAGGCTTCAATCCAGTATTGCAAGATATAGGCCTTGCTATTCACCCACCAGTACTGTACCTAGGGTATCTTGGATTTAGTGTTCCTTTTTCACTATCAATAGCTGCACTTATTACGCAAATTGAAGGAAATGTTTGGGCTAAAACTGTAAGACCCTGGGTACTCATTTCTTGGTCATTATTGACTATAGGTATTAGTCTTGGCAGTTGGTGGGCATATCGTGAACTCGGTTGGGGTGGATTTTGGTTTTGGGATCCGGTAGAGAACGTTTCTTTAATGCCATGGCTGATCGCAGTTGCACTTACACATTTGTTACTTGTAGTAAAAAACTTTAACATCCTGAAAAACTTTGCTATCTTACTCGCGCTTATTGTTTTTATCCTAAACATAACCGGAACTTTGATAGTTCGGTCTGGTATGCTAAGCTCAGTACACACGTTTGCGTATGATCCGGAGTATGGCTTATACATATCAATTATACTTGGCATTACTGCATGTAGCAGCCTGTTAATTTTCATCATATTTGCAAAAACACGCTGCGTATCACAGCCTACTTTTCCTCTCTTTTCACGCTTTACAATGATGTTAGTAAATAACTTTTTGTTTATAACTGCTTTTTTCATTGTTTTTGCTGGCACCCTATACCCAACACTGCTTGAATATCTAACTGGCAAAACAATTTCAGTTGGAGAAGTATACTACAATACTCTGTTTAATTCCGTTGCATTAGCTATTTTGATCCTTACTATAGTGGGACAATACTGCCGTTGGCAGGGAAGTAACTTATTATCTATTTTTAGTGAATATAGATTTTCATTCTGCAGTGCCGCAGCAATTCTACCATTTATCTTTCATATGAAGCTGATGATAGTATTATCAATTACCATCTCGGCTGCATTACTGGTTTTTATTTTAGAAGCATACAGTAAAAGGATTAGTCTATTTAAATCAACGCTTAGTGAATCCGTATTACTTGCAAGGAAAGTATCTAAGTCTTATTACGCAATGATGATCGCTCATGCAGGAGTTGCAATCTTAGTGCTTGGCATAGCCTGTTCTGTTGGTTGGCAAGAAGAGAAAGAAGGATATTTAAGGATAGGTGATAGCATAACAGTCAATAAATTTAAAGTTACTCTGCAAAATGTTGAGTTAATAAAAGAAAAAAATTTCCATGCAGTCAGAGCTGCTATATCTATTAAAAATTTACTAAATAATAGAACACTAGGAGAAATAACTCCTGAACACAGATTTTATCTTGTAGAGCAACAGAAAAATGTTGAAAGCAGCATCTATCATAATTTATTTTCTGATATATATGTTATAATAGGTGAAATTAATAAGGAAAAAAATAGAATTGCCACTAAAGTATACTATAAACCTGCTATATCGATCATTTGGCTAGGTTCTATTCTTATTGCTTTTGGTTCTCTCCTTGCTGCTTTGCCTTTATCACAAACAAGAGTTCCTGATAGAAAGCACGTTTTGAGTTGACATGATATTATATTGTAATTAATACTGAAATAAAATTAATTATAGGATTAAGTATGTTTTTTTCTGAAGCATTAGCTGCTAGCTCTAATAATAGCGCGTCAACATCTCTTGTAGGCTTTGTCCCGTTCGTTTTAGTAATTCTAGTGTTTTATTTTATGATTATTCGTCCACATCAAAAGAGATTAAAAGAGCATAAAAACATGATTGATCTAATAAAACGTGGAGATGTTGTGGTTACTGCTGGCGGCATAGTAGGTGAAGTAAGCAAAGTTGATGAAGCAAATGAACAATTCATCATCGAAATTGCACCAAAAGTTGAAGTCAAAGTTTTAAAATCTACTATATCTCAAGTTTTAACTCAAAAAACAGCAGTTGAAAAAAATAAAACAGATAAACAGAATAAAGATAGGCCAGCAGCCAATGAGAAGAAAAAAGACAATGAAAGTAAGGATGAAAAATAGTTGGTCGTGTGTGGAATATTTGGTGTAGTAAGCAATGGTTCTTCAGTAGTACAAACTTTACTAACTGGGCTGCAGAAATTAGAGTATAGGGGTTATGATTCTGCAGGTATAGCAGTTGTAAACAAGGAAGGTAAAATAGAAGTAAAAAAATCAGAAGGTAGAGTTGAAAAGCTGCATAGGATAATAAACCACAATGAAATGTCCAATAGCACAGTTGGAATAGCTCATACCCGCTGGGCTACACATGGAGCTCCAAGTCTTAAAAATGCCCATCCAATTCATACAAACAAAGTAGCTGTTGCTCACAATGGTATAATTGAGAATTATAACCTACTAAAGAGGAATTTGGAAAAAATAGGTATACAATTTTATACTGACACTGATACAGAAGTGATACCTAATATATTAACTTTATACCTCAATGAAGGGCTATCACCTATAGATTCCTTATTTAAGTGCATAAGCAATTTGCATGGGTCTTTCGCCTTAGTTTTATTATTTGCAGAGTATCCTGATACCTTATTTGTTACAAAGAGAGGTTTACCATTAACGATAGGCTATAATTGTGGTGCTATGTTTGCTGCATCCGACTCTAACACTTTGAATTCATTTGTGGATAAAATATCTCATTTAGAGGATGACGACATTGCAATGATAAGATGCTGTGAAGTTGAAATATATAATAATGGTACAGAAGTAAAGCGTAACGTAAAAAGCAATAGTACAAGTAACTTTCTTATTGATAAAAAAGGCTATTCCAGCTTTATGCTAAAAGAAATATTTGATCAGCCACATGTCTTGCATGAAACAATAAATCAATTCTATGCAAAGTATCAAGACATCATGCTTACAAACACGGAGTTATTTTCAAGGCTCACTTATATTACTATAGTCGGATGCGGATCGTCTTACTTTGCTGGACTAATAGCAAAGTATTGGTTAGAAAGTATTGCTCAGGTCAGAGTTCACTTAGAAATCTCATCAGAATTTAGGTATAGTAATATTAAACTAGAAGAGGAAAGTGTTGGGTTATTCATTTCACAGTCCGGTGAGACTGCAGATACTATAGAAGCTCTATGCTATGCAAAATCACAAAAGCAGAACATTATTACTATAACTAATACACTCAATAGCAGTATAGAAAAAATATCGGACATTGTATTACATACTCTTGCTGGCCCAGAAATAGGTGTCGCTTCAACAAAGACATTTTCAAGTCAACTTGCTACTTTAGCATGTTTTGTTATAGAACTTGCAGCAATCAAAAACATAATAAACGATGCTGATATAGAACGATTTAGCAATGCTATAAAATCTCTACCAAAATATATAGAGAATGTTTTGCACATTGAAACGATACAAAATATATCAAATTATATATCAGAACATAGTAATGTTATTCTAATTGGCAGAGGAGTTTCATATGGAGTTGCAATGGAAGGTGCACTAAAAATCAAGGAGCTTGCATATATTAATACTATTGCAATTGCTGCAGGAGAAATGAAACATGGATCAATAGCGTTAATAGATGATGCTGTGCTTGTTATAGCAATCATTCCTTACGACAATTTATTCTTCAAAACTCTATCCAATATACAAGAAATAGTTACACGGAGAGGAAAGGTTATTGCTTTCACTGATATTAAAGGAGCTTCGTTTCTCAAAGAAATTTGTGAAGATGTAATACAGCTTCCTACAGTTGACAACTTTATTTCTCCAATTATTTATAGTGTTGCCATGCAGCTTCTTGCATATTTTATTGCAGTGAACAAGGGTCTCGATGTTGATTGCCCAAGAAATCTAGCTAAATCTGTGACAGTTGAGTAATCCAGTATGAAAACCAGCTTAGTAAAAGTCGAAGATAAAAAAACAGTAAAAAGTTTATTAAAAATATTTGGTGAGGTTGCAGGTGCTGTAAGATCATGGATAGGTAATATTAACCTAGATTTAAGTAATAAGAGAGACATCGATGCTTTAATTGCAAAAATGAATGAATGTTTAAATCCAAAAGGTGGAGAAGTTTCAGCACGAAAAAACACAGTATCTCTTGGCAATTTGTACCTAAATTTATCAGAAAATGGCAAAATAAAATTTCTGCAGATTTTAGCAGAAAAGTTTAATCCAAGTCAGGAAGAGATAGGTGAAAGAATTGTAGAGTACAAAAAGAATTATGATCCTAGATCAAGCTATAAATTTGAACAAAATCTTATAAAGGCTCTCGAATCACCACGCTCCAAGATATTAAAACAATTCATTTCTTTACCAGATGGCCTCAAATTTATTGTTGATATGCGCTCTGATGTACTGAGACTAAAAAGTCAATATAAAGAATTAAATCCACTAGAGAAGGAATTAAAAAATATATTACATACTTGGTTTGACGTAGACCTATTAGATTTACATCAGATTACTTGGAACTCACCTGCATCATTGCTGGAAAAATTGATAAAATACGAAGCAGTACATAAAATTTCATCATGGAGTGATTTGAAAAATAGACTAGACTCTGACCGTCTTTGTTTTGCCTTTTTTCACTATAAAATGCCAAATGAACCTTTAATTTTCGTAGAGGTTGCACTGATAGATAGCATTGCAGATAGCATCCAATATCTTCTAGATGAGTCAGTACCTTCAAGTAATCCAAGTAGCGCAAGTGTAGCCTTATTTTATTCGATATCAAATACTCAAGCAGGACTATCTGGTATTAGCTTTGGTAATTTTTTAATAAAAAGAGTTGTAGAAAAGTTGTCAAAAGAATTTAAGAATATAAAAACATATGCTACTCTCTCGCCAATACCTGGGTTTACACAGTGGTTAAAGGAAGCTTTAACAGATGATATCATAGATAAGTTGCAAATAAAGCAACCTTGCAGTGAAATTTTAGAAAGTACTGAAACTCACCGTGAATGTGAGGTAAAGCAGTCTCTGCTTAAGTTATGCACGTATTACCTATTAAAAGTTTATAATAAAAATGGCTATGCCCATAACCCAGTAGCGCATTTCCATTTAAGCAATGGCGCTTCAATCAAAAAGTTAAACTGGATGGCTGATACTTCCGATAAAGGCATTAAGCAATCTGCTGGAATAATGGTAAACTATCTGTATGAATTATCTAAAATAGATAAAAATCACGAAAACTACATGCTTAATAAAGTAATTTCCTGTTCAAAAGATATACTTAAATCAATTTAATAAAGCACACACTTTTCTCAAAATTATTCACATACTTTCAAAAATAGTTCACGTAGATCCACCTTAGAAGGAGCACCCATCAGAACATCTTCACCCTGTTGATTCATAGGAAAACAAATAATCTCGCGTATATTTGGCTCATCAGCAAGGAGCATAACCATTCTATCAATTCCAGGTGCTATACCACCATGCGGAGGAACTCCGAACCTAAATGCACGCACTAAAGCCCCAAATTTAGTGTCTACTTCTTCCTTGCTATAACCCGCGATAGAAAAAGCTTTATACATAATATCCAGATTGTTATTACGGATCGCACCACTGGATAACTCCACTCCATTACAAACCAAATCATATTGATACGCAAGAATATCTAATGGATTTTTTTCCTCTAAATCTTTAAGACCACCCTTCGGCATAGAGAACGGATTATGAAAGAAATCAATTTTTTTGCTTTTATCATCATAGAAAAAATATGGAAAATCAATAATCCAGCAAAATTTAAAAATATTATTATCAATCAATCCTAGCTCTGATCCTAAAAGAGTACGAACTTTACCAGCAATTGTTGCCGCCTCATTTTCCTTATCAGAAGCAAAAAAGACACTATCTCCTGGTTTGATGTTTGTTAGCTCTATAATCTGATTAAGCCTATTTTCATCGAGAAATTTTGCTATTGGCCCTTTTGCAACACCGTCTTTATCAAAAGTAATATACCCAAGCCCCTTTGCACCAAATTCCTTTTGTGCATGTTCTATCTTTTTATCAAAAAAGCTACGTGGTTCTTCTGCTGTATTAGGAGCAGGAATTGCTCTTACCACCATGCCTTGCTCTATATTCTTTTTGAAAATATTAAATTCTGAATGACGAAAAACTTCCGTGACATCACTAATCAACAAGGGGTTGCGCAGATCTGGTTTATCAGAACCATATTTTAACATAGCCTCTTTATAAGTAATACGTGGAGAACTTGTATCAATAGACTTGCTAGAAAATTTTGCAAACACCTGATATAAAGTTGATTCTATAATCTGAAAAATATCCTCCTGAGTAACAAAAGACATTTCTAGATCAAGCTGATAAAACTCACCTGGAGAGCGATCAGCTCTTGCATCCTCATCACGAAAACATGGCGCAATTTGAAAATATTTATCAAACCCTGAAACCATAAGCAGCTGCTTGAAAATTTGAGGTGCTTGTGGCAGTGCATAAAATTTACCGGGATGTAACCTACTTGGCACTAAATAATCACGTGCCCCTTCTGGTGATGAAGCCGTGAGTATTGGAGTTTGAATCTCCAAAAACCCCTGCTCTATCATAAGCTTGCGCAGCTCTGCAATAACATGCGAACGCAAAATAATATTGTTGCGGACTTTCTCACGCCTCAAATCAAGAAACCTATATTTAAATCTCATGTTCTCGGGATAATCACACTCACCAGCAACACTTGCTAATATACTTCTTTCTTCCTTTGCTATCTCCTCATCATCAGATAACTTTACTTCCGACTCAACATATAAATCATTAACTACAACTTCAACTTCTCCTGTTGCTATAGACGTGTTTATTGTATCTTCAGTCCTTGCTTTTACTATTCCTTTTATAGTAATAACACTTTCTAGTTTTAAATCCGAAATTCTATCAAAAAAGTCCCTGTCATTATTAAATACCAGTTGGGTTACCCCATAAAAATCTCGTAGATCAACAAAAACTAAATTACCGTGATCCCGCTTGCGGTACAGCCATCCAGAGAGAGTTACTTCTTCTTCTACATTATTTTTTCTTAATTCGTTACACGTATGAGTTCTATAGTAGTTCATTCAATTATGCATAATCACTATATTAAAGTATAAAATATATCGTCTTACACACAAGTTTTTAAATTTATAACCAATGAACTTTTGGCTGTTGTCAGCCACCTAATTCAGTGTTACACTTGGTTTAATAAATCATAATCAGAATGCAAGACAACATCGTACCAGTATCAATAGTAAAAGAGTTAGAAGATTCTTACCTCTCTTATGCAATGAGTGTAATTATAAGTCGTGCTATACCGGATGTGCGTGACGGTTTCAAACCAGTTCATAGACGCATACTGTATGCAATGTCCAGAGCTGGATATGATGCTGGTAAGCCATATAAAAAAGCAGCTAGAGTTGTCGGTGATGTGATGGGTAGATACCACCCACACGGTGATGCCGCAATTTATGATTCCCTAGTGAGAATGGCACAGGACTTTTCTCTCCTTTTACCACTGATTGATGGGCAAGGTAACTTTGGATCGATAGACGGGGATCCTCCTGCTTCAATGCGGTATACAGAAGCAAGGCTACATAAGGTATCACATTTTTTACTGAATGACATCGATGAGGATACTGTTGATTTTAGGCCAAACTACGATGGTAACGAATCTGAGCCGGTTGTATTACCCGCAGAATTTCCAAACTTATTGGTCAACGGCGCAAGTGGTGTTGCAGTTGGAATGGCAACTAACATCCCTTCTCATAATCTTGGTGAAATAATTGATGCTTGTATTTTGTACATAGATAACCCTGAGGTTACTTTAGATGAATTACTGGAGGTAATACCTGGTCCAGACTTTCCAACAGGTGGAGTAATCCTTGGTAGGACAGGTATAAAATCAGCATTTGCAACAGGTCGAGGCTCGATCGTTGTACAGGGTAAAACTCACATAGAGGATTTACCTCAAGATAGGCAGGCAATAGTCATCGACGAAATACCTTATCAAGTCAATAAAGTTAAGTTGATAGAAAAGATAGGTGAGCTTGTTAAAGAAAAAAGGATTGATGGCATAGTGGAGATCAGGGATGAGTCCGATAAATCTGGTATCAGGGTAGTAATTGAACTCAGGAAAAACGCTGCAGCGGATTTCATATTAAATCAAATACTAGGGTTAACTCCTCTGAGAAGTAGTTTTAGTGTTAACACACTAGTGTTAAATAACAATAGGCCAGCTTTGATGTCATTAAAAGAGATCATAACTGCCTTTATCGACTTCAGAAAAGAAGTACTGGTTAGAAGAACAGAGTTTCGATTGAGAAGAACAAGAGAAAAGGCGCATATACATATAGGACTCTATATTGCAGTCTTAAGTATAGACGAGGTGATAAAAATTATTCGTGGTGCAAAAGATCCTGCAGAAGCTTGTAGAGAACTTCTCAATAAAGAGTGGAAAACTTCATCTGAGATACAGACAATTATTGAATTAATTTCAGATAGCACAAGCTTTTTAGAAGACGGAGTATATAGGTTCACTGAGCTGCAGGCAAAAGCTATCCTTGATATGAAGTTACAACGCTTAACAGGGCTTGAAAAAGATAAATTAGAAGCTGAGCTACACTCTATGGTAAACTTAATAAAAGAATATATTGATTTCCTCGGCTCAGAAGAAAAATTGATGAAAGAAATTAAAGTCAATTTACAGGAAATCAAGAACAGATTTGCAGTTTCGCGAAAAACTGCGATTGAAGAGTCAGATGTAGATATCGAAGCTGAAGATCTAATTCCACAGGAGGACATGGTCGTCACTGTAACCATGAATGGTTATATCAAGCGTGTAAAACTTTCTCACTACAGAACTCAACGTCGTGGTGGCAAAGGAAAGTTGGGACAAGGGTTAAAAGAAGAGGATGTAATAACTAAATTATTTGTCGGCAATACTCACACTAGCGTCTTATTCTTCTCTAATATTGGTCGAGTATATAAACTAAAAGTTTATAAATTACCTCTCTCAGAACCAAGTGCACGCGGAAGAGCGTTGGTTAACATATTCCCACTGATTGATGGAGAAACTATCACTAATATCATGCCCCTACCAAATGAGATTGATGAGAGTTTCAACATAGTTTTCGCCACTGCTTATGGCAATATAAGACGTAACTCTCTAGCAGATTTCGATTATATTCCAAGCAATGGCAAAATAGCAATTAAATTAGATGAAGGTGATAAGTTGATAGCAGTTAAAGTATGCACTGAAAGTAACCATATATTGCTTTCAACAAGGTCAGGAAAAAGTATTAGATTCATTGCAAGCGATGTGCGCCAATTTAAGAGTAGGAACTCAGATGGTGTAAGGGGTATCAAGCTTGCAAAAGCCGATAGTGTAATGTCAATGACGATATTAAATGGTGTGGAAATTACCACAGAAGAAAAAGAGCTTTACCTAAAGGTTTCACTTAGCAAGAGATTAGAAGCTGCACACAGTGAAGTTATAGATCACAAGCTAGAAAAGATATTAAGTGGTATAGAAATAGACAACGAAGCGTTCTTAAAATTCGCTAAAAATGAAGAATTTATATTGACCATCACAGAAAATGGCTTCGGTAAAAGAACTTCCGCATATGAATACAGAACTACCGGTAGAGGCGGTATTGGCATTACAAATATACTCACGACTAGCAGAAATGGCAATGTTGTTGCCAGCTTTCCAGTTAAACAGGATGATAATATTATGCTTATAACGGATAAAGGCAAATTAATTCGAATTTCAGTTAATGACATAAGAATCGCAGGACGCAGCACTCAAGGAGTAACTCTATTTAAAACAGAAAAAGATGAAAAGGTAGTATCAGTTGCAAAAGTTGAAGATGCCGATTCTTCTGAAGAGAGCTCTCTTGAAGAGAAGCTCCCCTCTTAATATATTTTATGTAAGTTTACAATCTATATCTTGCTATTACTTTCCTTGCTCAAATATAGCTGATAATCTCTTTACATTACTTATTCCATTAATTCTAGAATCCGGGTTTTCTACATTTGGAGCTTTCTTTTCAAACATAGCTGCTAGTTCCTTTACATTACCTTTCATTCTAGAATCCGGGTTTTTTACATTTGAAGTTTTCTTTTCAAATATAGCTTCTAGTCTCTTTACATTATTTATTCCATTAACTCTAGAAGACGGAGTTTCTACATTTGAAGCTTTCTTTTCAAACATAGCTTTTAGCTCTTGCACTGACTTTTCTTTACTATTAGTTTTAGACTCAGGCTTTTGCAAAGTGCCTTTTGTTTTAGCTTCAAATGCCCGATTTTCTCCATTACTTAGTTGCGGCTTTGGAGGTACAGGAGGTTTAATTTTACTCTTAACCTCTTTAGTTTTAGATTCAAGGTTTTGCAAAGCACCTTTTGTTTCAGCTTCAAATGCCTGCTTTTCTCCATTACTTAGTTGTGGCTCTGGAAGTACAGAAGGTTTAAAAGTTTTTGCTTCATCATCACTTACACTACCAGAAAGATCGATACCACTATCTTGACTACTAGTCCGCGAAATACAAACTACATCGTTTTTATTCTTTCGTTTTGTTCTAGGAAGCTGACCTACCTCCTTCTTTATCTTTTCTTGCTCCTCAAAGGTCTTATTAATGTCATCCAGCGCTAATTGCATAAAACTAGTAGTAAACATATGTTGACGGCTAGATTCATTATATTCTATTCCGTTCTTTAGATCCTTTGATATCCAGCTCAGCACATCTTTAACCTTTACTCCATCATGAAGCTTTGCACACAGATCTTTTAAGTCCTCTTGATACAGGGCATCCTTTGATTCTATATTATGTAACACGTTGTCTACATATTCAACTAAGGAATTTTTACCTTGCTCTTGATATTTATCCAGCACTAAATTTAAATAACCGGTAGTGAAATAATACTCTTCACTGAATTCATCATAAAAAGGTTCTCCTGTATTCTCAAGATCGTTTAACATCCAGACCAGCACATCATGAATTTTTATATCATCAAGTATTGTATGCAGATAATCTATTCCTTCTTTATACAAAGGACTATAATATACATAAGATAATAATTTAGAAATATTCTCTTTGTTAGATAACAATTGAGAACTATTACCTTTGAATAACTGATCGCCTTTAATTTGAATTTCAGGCTTTGTACTATGTTCTGTGTAACTCATTTCTTACCTCTAACCAATAAATTATTATGATAATAACCCAAGAAACGTTAATATTGTAATAATTATATTGGTGGTAAATGATCTTTAAACAAGCATTAACAATGGATTTTCCATGTAATGCTTGAAAGCGTTAAGGAATTTTGCTCCTAATGCTCCATCAACTGCTCTATGATCAACTGAAAGTGTAACTGTCATGACTTCTACTATCTCTATTTTCTCATCCACAACAATAGGACGTTTTTCAGATGCGCCAACAGCCATTATACAGGATTGAGGCGGATTAATTATCGCACTAAAGGTCTTGATGCCAAACATACCTAAATTAGAAACGGTAAAGCCACCCCCCTGAAATTCTTCAGGTTTTAATTTTCCAGACCTTGCTCTACCTGCTAAGTCTTTTACCTCTTTTGAAATAGACAAAATATTTTTTTGATCAGCGTTCTTAACTATCGGAGTAATTAATCCATCATCAAGTGCCACGGCTATAGAAATGTCTATATTTGAATATTTCAATATTTTATTATCTGTCCATGAGGAATTTATATCAGGGAATTTGCTCATACTAAGAGCAACAGCTTTAACTACTAAATCATTAATCGTGATTTTACTGCCATCGATTGCAGTATTAATATCATTTTTTAACGATACTAGCTTATCAATTTTACAATCTACTGTTAGATAAAAATGCGGAATAGTTTGTTTAGATTCCACTAAGCGCTGAGCTATTACTTTACGCATGTTGCTTACTTCAATAATATCGCTAGTTTTTTCTACCTTTAAGTCACTGGCTAATACATCAGCTTTAATTATACGTCCATATGGGCCAGTACCCTTCAGCTTTCTTATGTCAATCCCTTCACTGCTGGCGATTTTTTTAGCTATGGGACTTATCTTCACTCTGTCTTCTTTATCACTTACTGTTTCTGTATTTGGTGCATTTTTTTGTTCATATTTACAACTATCTTCTGCAAATTTCTCCCCTTCTTCTATCATTATGGCAATGACTTGATTAACAGGTATACCACCTGTTCCTTCTGGTACTAAAACCTTCGCGATGATTCCCTCATCTATCGATTCAAATTCCATGATAGCTTTATCAGTCTCTATCTCAGCAATTACATCACCTACTTCAACCTTGTCTTTTTCTTTTTTACACCACTTTACTATTTTCCCCCCTGTTTTGCTCATTGTCGGTGAAAGAGCTGGCATTAATATTTCTATCGGCATTTATCATATATCAAAGATCTACTTAATTTTTAAATTACTCTCAGCCTGATGTCAATCCAATCGTGACTTTAAATATACCTATTTTACACAAAAGGGTGCTCACTTTTTATTATTAATAATTTCTATCATCGATTCAGCTGCTTTTTGTTCGGCAGTTTTTTTGCTATAAGCTTGTGCAGAAACTTTACCATAATTCTTCACATAAACTGAGATGGTAAATTCCGGTCTATGAGCAGGTCCGCTTCGCTTTACAAGCTGATACTCAGGCAAAGATAACTTGTTTCTCTGAGTCCATTCCTGTAGTAACGTCTTAGAGTCTTGAGGTGGATTGACTGTTTTTTGGGCTAATTCCTTCCAATGCCTAGTAACAAACCTTTCAACATCCTCAAATCCACCATCAATATAAATTGCCCCTATTAACGCTTCAAGTGCATTTTCCAAATTCTTTGAATTATGTTCTCCCCCATTACACCGTTCACTATTATTCATAATTATGAAATCGCCTAATTTTATCTGTCTAGCTATATTGGTAAGCGTACTACCACAAACTAAATCTGTTTTTCTTTTTGCTAAATCCCCTTCTTTTTCATTGGGAAACAATTTAAATAACATAACAGATACAGTCATATTTAATATGCTATCTCCCAAAAATTCTAATCTTTCGTAATTCACAACTTGATCCTTGCTATCCCTTTTGTTAACACTTGGATGAGTTAATGCTTCTTTTAGAAGAAAGTTATCTTTAAACTCATAATCAATGAGCTCAAATATTGCTGTATAATTTACAACCTGCATGTTAATTAAGAGGATTTATTTATATATACATAAAAGATTGATTTTTTGCAACTTTATTAAAGGTATATAAACTTAAATGTTTTACTTAAGAATTTTAATCTATTATCATATAAACATAAAATAAATAGTTTAAATGATTAAAAGCTATCAAAAAGGACATAGAAAACGTTTAAGAAGCAGGGTAATTTCAGACAATGGACGATCACTTCTTGATTATGAAGTTTTGGAGCATATATTGTACTCAGCATATAGTAGAATTGATGTAAAACCTATTGCAAAAGGACTCATAAACCATTTTGGAAACTTAAACAGAGTTTTCAATGCTGACCTAGAGGCTCTAAGAAATATTGATGGAATAAGTGACGCTGCAATATCCGCTATTTTCTGTGTGAAGCAAGCTTTTGTTCGCTCTGCAAGAGAGGAAATGAGAAATTTACCTATAATAAATAACTGGCAAAAGCTGCTTGATTATCTAAAAACCAGCATTGGAAACATCAGCAAAGAAAATTGCCGTGTAATTTACATGAATAAAAAATATCGCTTGATAACAGAGGATTTACAAGACATTGGCACAGTAGATCAAACTCCTCTTTACGTAAGAGAAATAATTAAGCGAGCACTTGTAACAGGCGCAACATCCATTGTGATCTCACACGATCAATCATCTTAATACCACATACAACAACCAAAAAGAGATTACAGTTACAGACCCAACTCATCCACTATTTGGCAGAACTTTTCCTATATCCTTTATCAGTTCAAGAGCTCATTGTAGT